>JBDTBU010000080.1:0-30435 GCA_039923935.1 Ktedonobacteraceae bacterium
CTGACTGTCTTTGCCAAAGAGCAGCCGTCCTTCACTAAGTCCCGCCAGGGCACCTGCCAGGGAGCAGAGTGCAAAATGTTGAACTGGGTGGGTAGTGAGAAGGATGATGCCGCTATTCAAGAGCAGATAGGAGAAAGCACCGAGCGTTGCACCCAAGAAGGGCCGGATGAACCAAGTGAGCACGACAAAGGTTGGCGGATACGTAAAGCGCGGGCGGCTCAGCGAGATGACACAACTGATGCAGCCGCCCAGCAATCCGTAGAGCAAGACATACCACGGAGCACCCAGCGGAGTAAAGCTCTCGTTAAAGACCGTGGTCCAAAAGCCAAGCCCTTGAAAAATCGCCAGCATCAACGTTGCTAGCAAAAGCAGGAAAACGTACAGAGCAAAACTCATCATCCAGCGTTCCAGATAGGCCGGATACGGCGTATCCCAGGGGCCGACAAGGCTTTTCATGTGCATACTGGGCAAGGTGATTTTCGTTGTACTACTGCTCTGGCTGCGTAAATCATGTTCGGGCAGCACGGCGGGCAATGGTTCCGTTGTGTGCTCTGGCGGCGTTGTCGGCAGCGGAGTCGTAGCTGGAGTAGCAACTGGCACCAAATCTTCCAGGACACGGAGATAGCTACCCGGCAGCTTTTGGCGGCGGCCAGCCTGCACCAGGCGTTTCAAGTAGGCTGGTTCAGGTGCTCGCTCCGTGGGAGCCAGTTGGTAGACCTGTTGGCGTGTGGCCTGCGTTGCGACATAGGTCAGGCAAGGGATCTCGCGGTGACGATACGCATCGCGCACGCGAACCTCAAGCGGGACAAAGGTTTCTACCTGATGCACTCTATCTAGCACAGAAGCCCGCTTGTCTTCACGCTGCGTTAGGCGACGTGGCACGCGATACAACACGCCCCACACCTCTGTCTCCGGTTGGTCGGGTGTGATCGCAAGCGAGGCGAGCACATGACCAGTGCGCGTATCCAGACCCTCAAAAACCAGCCGATAGCCATGAAGTACCGCTGGCCCGTACGCGAAGGCCGAACCATCCAGACGCTCAGGACGATTCAGCAGCGCAGGGTCCATATCCAGTGCATACTCGAATAGCCAGAGAAACTCGCTCGCCAGCGCCTTGGATGCTGGTTCAGCAACGGAGCGCGACGTTGCAGGCGCTTCCTGGACAACGAGCTCCTTTGTTTCGCCTGGCACGTCCTCTGGTACAGGTGGTGCCTCAGGGGCTTCAGCGGGAAAACGTGTGGGCGCCCCGGAAGGTGCAAGGGGCAGTTCTGTCTTCGCTGGCCCTAGCCCAAAAGGCATAGGGCGTGGCGTATTGGCACGCACGATTGGCACACCTGGCGCGACGTTCTCGCCTATCACAAGCGTATCGCTGGTATCGACTTTCTGTATAGATTGTTCTTTATTACTTCTATATTGCTCTTCCATCAGCCTCTCCTCCCGATTATAACAAGGACATTTCCTTATATATCAGGATACTGAAAATTGGCTCGCAGACCAAATAGATAGGACTTATGCGCTTTCTTTTCCATTGGCTCTAGCGGTTGTCCACCAATTGGCCCTTGTTATTTCTTGCTTGGATTGGTATATTGAATTGGTATGGGCCAATAGGGGAGAAGATCGATTATGCGACAACACTCATCGTATCCTACGCGACCATTATTTACCGCGCAAATCCAATCGCTGATCGCGCTGGAACGCAATAACGGTCTGCCATTGTACCGCCAGATTTGCCAGCGATTGCGTGAGGCTATTCTCTCAGGCGAACTAGCAGAGGGCACGCGTTTGCCAACAGAACGTGCTCTAGCTAGTGCTCTGGGTGTCAACCGTACGACGGTCATGAATGCCTATAACGAGCTGGCGAGCGAGGGCTTGATCGAAGGGCATGTGGGACGCGGCACGCTGGTGCGGCGTAAGCATTTTACGCATCTGGATGAGAGTTTTGAGCACGATACTGCCTCTTGGCTGCTGGGTCTGCCGGCTGGCGAACGCGAGCTAGTGGGACCAGATGCACGCCTGTTAAGTGAACTGGCCTCGGCTGGAGAACAACGCGAGATTATTTCCTTGACCGCTGGTACACCTGCGCCCGATCTCCTGCCAGCAGAAATGCTCAACACTATCTTCGCGGATGGCCTGCTCGATGCGCGACAGAGTGCACTGGGCTACTGTCCCGTTGAGGGGCTGCACAGTTTGCGTCTGGAAATCGCCGCGTGGATGCGTCAGCGCGGGATACCCGTTGAGGCCGAGCAAATCCTGATTCTCTCAGGCTCAACCCAGGGTGTTGGCCTAGTCGGACGGCTGCTGATTAATCCAGGCGATGAAGTGGTGGTCGAGGTACCGACCTATCTGGGCGCGATCCAGGCTTTTCGTGCATTGCAAGCGCGGATTATCGGCGTGCCTACTGACAGCGATGGGATGCGCGTCGATTTGTTGGAGTCCATTCTGGCCCGCCACCGGCCTCGGCTGATTTATCTGCAACCAACCTTTCAAAATCCCACTGGCGTTGTGATGTCGCCCGAACGAAGGCGGCGGCTGTTGCTGCTCTCCAAACGCTACTCAACGCCTATTTTAGAGGATGATCCGTATAGTGTGATCTATTTCCAAGGCAAACGTCAACAGCCGCTCAAAGCGTTGGATACGCATGGACAGGTGATCTACCTGAGCACCTTCTCCAAAATTCTAGCTCCAGGACTGCGTGTGGCCTGGCTGGCTGCGCCTGAACCGATGATCGAACGGCTCTCGCTGCATAAACAAATCTTCGACCTGAACACCAACGCTATCGGCCAATGGTGCGTCTCGGAGGTTCTACGCCGCAACCTGCTCAACGACCACTTGCACCTTTTGCGCCAACGCTACGAGGCCAAACGTGACCTGATGCTCCAGGCGATCAAGAAACACTGGCCGCCAGAGATTCGCGTGAGTTGCCCGGAGGGAGGTTTTCATCTGTGGTGTCGCCTGCCTGCCGACATCCGTACACGCACCCTGTTGCGTGAGGCAGTCAACGAACATGTAGCTTTTGTGATCGGTGAGCCATTCCATGTCGATGGTGGGGGCCAACAACAGTTTCGCCTGAGCTTCGCCTATCCGCGTGAAGAGGATATCGAAGAGGCTGTGAAACGCATCGGCACCGCCATGAAACGTCTCCTGGCGCGGCGTAACTCGCGTGAGGAGCAACGCCGCTCGCCCATCGAACATATGCCCATTGTCTAGTTATTGTGGAGGGGATAATCTGTGTATGTCTTTGCCAACTGATGGGCCAGATGCAGAGGCCGATTGGGAGATCACACCCGAAGGCTTGTATATTGCGACGCGACACTTTTTGTTGCAGCGTGGCTATTGCTGCGCGAATCGTTGCCGCAATTGTCCCTACATCAACTGGTGCGATAATCCCGCCTGGCAGCACGCCCCAGCCACAGCGATCCAACATGCCCGTGTCTCGCCCAAAGCGCTCGTCGGCGCACGCGAGCAACTGGCACGCCACGAGCATGAAGTGGCTGAGGCAGATAGAAGTGAACAAACAGAGCACCAGGAATTGATCGAGCACTATCGCTTGCTACTCGAACACTGGCGATAAAGGGATATTATGCACTCTTTTTTGAAACATCGACTGGAGAAGACATGGACTCGTTAACGCTCTTTGGCGCGTGTGCTGTTACATTGATGCTGCTCTCGTATACGCTGGAAAAGCGGTCAGCCTGGTGGGTGCTGATCTTTGCTGGTGCCTGTGCAGCATCCTCGCTCTATGGCTGGCTCGCAGGCACATGGCCGTTTGGCGTGGTTGAGGGAATTTGGGCACTGGTGGCGCTGCGTCGCTGGTGGTTAGTGCAACGGGTGCGTGTGGTTCGTGTCCCTCTATAACCAAGCAAGTGGCTTGGCTGGCTGAATGGCATGTTTTTCAGAGCGTACCTTCTGGCAACTGCTCGATAGTCTGTCGATCCCATTTGAGATAGATCACGTCGTTCTCAAAATGCTCGATAGCGGTGAGCGGCAGGATCATCTCGTGCTGCCTGAAAAAGCCGTCAGTTTCCACCACTACATGCGTGATATGGTGGCTATTGTGAGCCAGATGCAACCCGCTCACATGTCCCACAGGCACATCCTTCGCCCACACATCCGCGCCACGGTGCAAGGCCAATCCGCCCGGTGGGGGATAGAGCACTTCTGTGCGCAGGATATCTGTCTCCATCGGCATTGTGTAGGACGACGAACGCGGCGGTATCCCTTGAAGATACGGATATGCCATCATATGTGGCGTTTCTGGGTGCACTGAACGGATAAAGCGCTTCTCCGCGAAAAGTTCCATTTCCTGCATCTCACCATTACTACAATACAAACGAATCGTTTGTCCATCGATATCCGAGATATATGCGCTTGGCACGAGACGTTCCTCACCTAGATGTTTCACGACCAGATGGGTAACATCCCGTTGCGCCGGATTGACGATCACGGCCACCAGCTTGCCACCGGGGCTATCTGTGCACTCAATCACTGCATGCATTGAAAGAATTGTCATGGTAGTATGCTTCACTTTCTGACAGTTTGAAGGGCTGCCAGGGGTTTGGACTGTCCATTGATAGTATAGAAGGCTAGAACAAGATGTTACCCCGTAGTCGCAGCACTCACGGTCACGCTATCGTCGCGCGGCTTGCCACCTAGTTGCGAGAAGGACCGCTTGCCCTGCATGAGATCCCATTGCAGGGTATAGGTGCCGGGTTGCGCAGGTGCCTGCACTTGGATGCTGATGGGCGTGGTTGCGTTGATGGCGAGATTGCCCGTTATTGGGATAGGCTTGCTGGTGCTGACAACCTTCTGCTGACTATCCAGCCAACGATAGACGACCTGCGTGGCGTACCCTCCCTGGTCCGGCCAAGCGAAGTTGCCTGTGTTCTGCAACGTCAAGGCGACGGTGGCATTGCCACCTGCTACCAGTTGTGCGGGTGAGCTATCGTCGAGCACTGCGAAGGTGTAGTTGAGCGGTGTCACTGGAGCAAATTCGACGCCATCGGCAGACAATTGCTGACCGTTTTCTCCGGTAGCATTGGTGAGCACGACACGGCCAGGCTGCTTGCTCCTGAAGTAGTAGGTGCCCAGACCGACCCATTGTGCGCCAGTGACGACTTGCCCAAAGGAACTCTGGAACGTGCCGATGTGCGATTGGTCCACCTGGACCCGATGCTTGAGCGTCACACCAGGCTGGGTGGGATCGGCGCTGTAGATGGTGTAGGGTGCCCAACCGCTGGTGGCGTGGTTGTCGTTGACGAAGACGCCCGCCTCGTAGTAGCCATCGGCAGGCACAGACGTTTGCCAAGTTGCGCTGGCCTTCGCCGAGCCGCTCGTGGTGCGCGTCCAGTGCAACGAGCCACCGATATCTGTCGAAGTGTGCGCAACCTGCCAGTTACCCGTACTGCTCCAACCCTCGTCGCTATCATCCACCAAGGCCGCGCTTGGGTAGGTTGAGTTGCCCCCACTGCTCAGTAAGGGCACGGGCGTGTCGTTGGTGCCGCTGGTCCACAGAGCATGATCGGGTACGACGTTGGGATCGGTAGATTGGCCGGTCCAGCCAAAGGGATCGGTGGCCTGCCATATGGGGTAGTCATACGTGCCAAAGTGCAGGTGTGGCCCTGTTGAGGAGCCAGTAGTGCCGCTCGTCGCGATCTGCCATTGGGCATCGACATGGTTGCCGACAGCGACGGTGAGCGCACTCAGATGCCCATAGGCCGTGGCATAACCGTTGCCGTGATCGATGGCGACCCACAGCCCGAACGAATCGTTATGGTTCATGGGATTGTACCAACCCGCATGAATCACTTTGCCGGACATCGCACTGAGCACCGGCTCAAAGCGCAAATTCAGGTCGTAGCCGTTGTGCCCATCATAGCAATCCTTGCCCGGCTGACAGTTGAGCACTGAAATACGTGAACCAGTCCAGCGCCGACCATCGTAGCGCACAAAGACCTGATCGGGCGCATACCAGGGTTCGTCGTGGTCAAAATAGGAGGTGATGCGGGTGTGAATCGGTTGAGGACCATAGAATGGATTGTGCATAAAAGCTGCGGGAGCCGCCTTCAGACGCTGCAAAGTCATCTCCAATTGCGTTGTGGCAGGACCAGCCGCGTGTGTAGGCCATGACTCCCAACTGCTCGTCATGCCAGCAAGCAACACCAGCAACAGCAGTGGAGAGGCTCCACAGCGTGTGCTACGTTTAATTGCATTGTAGAAACGTTGAAGGTATTTCATCTTTGCTTTATCCATTTTCTAGCCAAGCGCTACAACCTGTGTGAGTTGCGGTGAAAGTGGCACGAGCGCGGGCTGCGTCGGGCCAGCGTTTATGCTTGCGGACCAATAGCGTGGGGAGCCGCCGACGACAGGGTTGAGCGGATTGTAGGCCGCGAAGGTGATTTGCGAGCTATCGGCACTCCAAACCGGGCTGGCGTTGATCTGCTTCCCCGTCTGCGCGACTCCCGCGATCAGCTTGACGCGCCCGTTGCTGACATTGACCGTTTCAACCGCACTCTGGAGCGATTGTGTGTGCTGATCGGCCAAGCTCTGATTGAGGTTGGTACGCGCCACAAAGGCTAGTTCTTTGCTGTTGGGCGACCAACTCAGAGCGAAACCATGCCCGCCATCGGTTTGCGTCAGATAGTGCTGATTGCCACCTCGACTATTCATGGTCCAGAGGCCAGCCGCGAGAAAGGGCGTCGGGCTATCCGCGAGGCGTTCGTACGCGATGCGCTGCCCGTCAGGCGACCAAGTGAACTGACCCGCGACATTCTGCACGCCGTCCGGCAGGCTCAGCAGGCGCACTTGGTTGCCGCCCTGACTGTTCATGCTCCAGATGTCGCTGCCCGCACCCAAACCAGTCGAAGTCGAGTAGACAAGTTGTTTGCCGTCAGATGAGGCAGCAGCATCAACCAAAAAGGCCGAGGACATATGCAGATCGAGATTGGTATGCGTACTTGTAGCGGCATCGACAATCCACAAGCCAGGATTCCAGCTTGCCTGACCCTCCAAAGCCTCAGTACCTAGTGGAAACATCGGGCGATAGAGAAAGGCCGCGTGCGGTCCCGGTAGCCAGCGCAAAAAGGTTCCGCTGACATGCGCTGGTTCCAGGTTTAGGCTCAGTGTGCGCGTATCAAACATCCAGAGCAATTCACCATCGCCGCGTGTGCCGTCGATAGCCAGATAGTGACCATTTGGCGCAAGTTGCAGGGAGAGCACGCTATCGGCGGTGGTCAGTCCAAAGCCATTGCCAAAGCTCGCCACCTGCTGTGGTGTGTCTATTGGCTGAGCATTCTGGCCCTTGCGTGCTCGTGCCAGGACAAAGCCCGTTGGCATTTTCAAGACATAATACAGATAGGCGCTACCTGGCTCTGACACGCCTGTCGGGCTAGGCACAGGCTGGAGCGAGGCGTGAGAAGAAAGCAGAAAAGCATGGCTCGCCAACAGTGCGCATATACTGAGACCCAGCAATATGGCCCCTACAGTTGTACGCCACCAGCGCCGTGCGAACATGTTTGATTGCGATAGTGTGTTGTATTTCTTATACATAGATGGAGGTCTTCTTTTCGGTGTCATTGTCGGTATGTGCTTCTATTGAATTCTAGCAACCCTGTATGAGACATGCATGTGTATGTGTATGTGTATGTAAATCGCTATCAACGCAACGTAGGGATTGTTTCGTTGATAGCGCCGTAATCGTAGGTGCAGAGCGGGCCGAGTTGGGTAGTGTAGAGCACACCATTGCCATTGTTCGCGTAGTAGAAGTGTAACGTGCCATCGTTGCTCCAGACAAGTTCATAGGTTCCCTGCGGCACGGATGCGAAGGTAAAGCTGCCATCGCTCTGGATTTTCACAAGGGGAGCTTTGTGCAGAAGCGGCGGAAATTGGTCTTGTAGAATGCCTACAACAAGACTCTGCACGAGGGCAACAGTTGGATTGTAGCGTGTACCACTTGGCAGGCTTGTGGTGAAATGGCCTTTGACGGTGACAGGCTGCTGCAAAGCTGTCGCGGCCTGCTGACCTTGCCCTGTATCAGCGAATTGTTGGGCAAGCTGCTGGTAGGTTTTGACGGCATCAGCGCAGATGGTGTTTAATTGCTGCTGGCCCAGCCCCCAGAGTGCTTTGGCGTAGTCCGCGTGGGTTTGGGCCTGTTTGGCTTCTGGCGAACTGGCGAAGCTTGTGGTCAGTACAGTGAAAGCGCTCACAGAGGACGCGAAGTGTTGGCTGCCGAGTTGCTGTTCCGCCAAATGAGCATAGGCGGTAGCATCCTTTAGCTTCGCTTGACTCTGGCAAGCGGGATCGCAGTAGCTCAAGCCCAACAGCGTATCATAGTGCGAGGTCGCGCCCGCGTAGTCCTGGCTATGCACGTTGGCATCGCCCCAGGCCAGATAGGTTGCGAACACATCAATTCTGGCACGGGCAAGTTGGTCATTGGTCTGGGAATAGTTCTGGAGCACGATGGTAAAGTGTGCTATCGCGTCGGCATAGTGCTGTTGTTGGCTCAAATCCTCGCCCCACTCGTTATACACGCGGGCCAGGTCCGTCGAAGAAGGCGCGGACTCGTGGGCAGCTTGGTACTCGCTAATGGCTGTTGACCAATTGTGCTGGCTTTCGAGCGAACGCGCTTGCATCGCGTGCAATCCGGTCTGCTGCGTTATACCGATCCCACTGGCAAGGAAGAGCAGCAAAACGAGCAGCGCAGTGCTGATTACTTGCGTGCGTCGGTAAGGATTTGTCTCGACCAGCAGGCCCAGAGCCACACGCACACCTGTTGCGATTAATAATAGGATAGCTGCGATGAGCGTCACTATCCCGGCGATCAGCGCACCAGTAGCCCAGTCGGGGTTCAAAAAAACCAAGGCAGTCAACAGCAACGCACCAATGGCGATGCTGCCGAGAAAGGCCCAGAGAGACATTGGCTGAACGAATGGGTGTAGCTCGGTCGCAGCGAGAGAGCCAGAGGTCGATCCAAAACTACTCTGAGGCTGGCCCATATTGTTGATTGGGCCAGGATAAACATTGCCCAGCCGTTGCCCAACCGGAGGCGTCTGATGCGCGGCGATGTTGTTCTCACCCTGGTCCCAGGTGGACTGCTGCGAGCCAACATACGCAGGCGTACATGGCGGTGTCGAGACTGGCGGTGCCTGATACATAGCAGCGTAGCTCTCGTCCTGTTCCCAGCCATGATAGTTCGGATCAGAGGAACCGGAGGACCACGCTCCTGGCGGCGTAGTGTGCGGTTGAATGGCTGGTATGTGAACATGCGTGGGATAGTCCGCCAACTCACGATGTACGAACGTAACAGGCACGACGGGCGCGGCATTGGCAGAGTACTCAGGGGTTATTGGGGTAAAGGTCAGAAGCTCGCCAACTGGTCGCAACTGGGGCAGTTGGTCTGATGGCTGAGGGAGAGGCTCATTACTAAAAGGGCTATGCGCAATTGGCGCGAACCAGGGTTGAGCAGGCGAATGCGTTGCAAGCGTATTTGGCACGCCAGCCAGAAGTGCACCACAATTGCCACAACGGGAAACTGTACCTGGATTCATAGAGCCACATGTGGCACACAACATACGTATTGACCTCCATATCCCCCTTTTTGTGCGTTTTGCAGAGGGATATCTGACATTCTACAAGAGAAAGAGCCTCTTATGGAAAATATAATACACGAATTGCGCACGAATGACAACGGAATCCCCCGATAGGGGGACCATAATAGATCGCCCTAGCGGGGGAAAAACGCAAGTGTGATGATTAAGGTGTTGGAAAAGCCTCATTAATATCGCCGAAATCGAATGCACACAACGGCGCAACGACTGCGGGATAACGCTGACTTACAAAGTAAACCCCCTGACCAGAGGTAGTGTTAACGACACCCCAAACCATGTCGTAGCTCCCTTGCTTGATCGACGGGAATGAGAATGTACCATCGCTATGTACTAGTTGCTGCGGCGAATTTGCCAAGAGTGGGTAGAACTGGGCGCTGGCCATACCTTGGGTAAGGCCCTGAACCAGACCAACTCCCGATACATTCGTACCGCTCGGAATGGTCGTCGTGAAATGCCCTTTGACCGACACTGGAGCGGCCAATGCCTGGGTGGCTTGCTGGCCCTCCGGCGTATCTGAGAAGCTCGTCGAGAGTTGCTGATAAATGGGCACTGCGCTGGAACAAGTGGTTGTTAATGCCTGCTTGCCCTCACCTAGCAGAGCCTTGGCATAATCGCCATGAGCCTTGGTGGCTGAGGACGAGTCTTTCAAGTTGGCATCTGTGGTCAACTTGGTAAAGGCGCTCACCGCACTGGAGAAATCCCCAGCAGCCAACTTCTGCTCGCCCAAATTGAAGTACGCGGTAGCATCGAGGGTCTTGGTACTGTTCTTACACGAAACACCGCAGTAGAGTTGAGTGAGCAGCTCATCAAAATGCTGGGTGGCGTCCGCGTACTTCGTCTGCTGCGCAGCCTGATTGCCCCAGCCCTGGTAGGCTAAGATGGCATTGCTCTGCGCTTGCGTTACCTGCGCATTTGCTTGGCTATAGTCTGTCATGACCGTGTTGAACTTGGTCAATGCGGTATCGAAGTGCTGCTGACTACTCAGTTGCAAACCCCACTCATTATAAGTGCGTGCGACATCAATTGAGGCAGGGTTTTTCTGGCCCCCTGTGCTATCATTATACTCATCAATGGCGCTCTGCCACTTCTGCTGACCTTCCAACGTGTGGGCCTGGAGGGTATGAATCGCGCTCTGTCCAAATGCGGTTAAGCCGAAAGCGCCATAGCCGAAAAGCAGCAGCATTAAGAAGACCGCGCTGACAACCTGCGACATTCGATGCGTATTCGTCTTTGCCAACATGCCTAGAGCGCCACGAACGCCAAAGGCGATCAGCATCAGCAAGCCCAGAACCAGAGAAATGATCCCAGCGGTCTGCGCACCTGCCGCCCAGTCAGCGCCAGTGAAGAACATCAGAGCGGCCAGCACAGCCGCTACAATGATGCTGCTCATGGTTGTGACCCAGAACGGCATTGGCTGAATCAGCTTGCTCGGCTGGGCAACTGGTTGCTGCTGAACCATGCCAGGATACCCACCCCAATTTGGCTGCGAGGGCTGCCCTGGATAGGCTCCACTCGCCAACGCACCCGGATAAGCCTCACCAGGCATTGGCGTAATAGGGGGATACATCCCACTAGGATAACCAGGCATCCCCGCTGCACCCTGTGCAGGATAATTCGCTCCACTAGGATAACCGGGCATCCCTGCTGCGCCTTGTGCGGGATAATTCGCTCCACTGGGATAGCTAGGCGTCCCCGCTGCGTTCTGTGTGGGATAATTCGCTCCACTAGGATAACCGGGCATCCCTGCTGCGCCCTGTGCGGGATAATTCGCTCCACTAGGATAGCTAGGCATTCCTGGTGCGCCTGGTGCCGGATAATTCGCTCCGCTTAGAGAACCTGGCACGGTGGGTGCCTGTCCCTGATACATTCCGCTGGGATAACCGGGAGCGGGAGTTGGCTCAGGCCTACCCTGAGAAGGCGTGCCAACATTCAAAAATTCGTTAGATAAGGGTGTTGGCTGCTGCGGGACGAAAGGCTGCTCAAACGGGGTACGCAGCGTTGGTGCATTGTCGCTCGCAGCCCAAGTGGCCGGTTCAGAAAAAACAGGCCCGGCTGATCCAGATCTCTGCATGGGTGTTAACGATGAGCCACAACCGCCGCAGAACGTGGACTCGCCAGGGTTATTCGCGCCACATTTGGCACATATCATATGGGTTTCCATACCTTTCTTGAATTAGTGCATTTCGATGTTGTTCACTATGTCGCATGGTAGAACAAACAACTTACGGATGAAAAGCAAAAATATCAGCGACAGACCGTTAGATTGTAGCAAGTTAAGAACAAGTTTAATAATACCTGTGTTTGTCACTGAAAGCAAGGGAAAAGAAGAGCATTTTTCGGTGCGGCTCTTCTATTGGTGAACCAACACCGAAAAATGCCTGAAACATGACAAACTAGCTGATAAACGTGTTGGTATAAAGCGTGTCGAAATTCATACTGGTGATGGGCTTGTTATTAGCATCCAGAATAGCGCCATTGCTCAGCATGAAACCAGGATAGCCCTGCCAGGACGCTGCATCCTGCATGCCCCAGGGGTGCCCTGCATCAGCGTAATGGGCGCTCAAGAAATCCTGGCTGGCGAAGACAAGTCCCTGATCGGGAAAATTGCTCTTTCCAGCCTGATCGATGAGCATCTGAGCCGCCTGGTGAGCGTGGGTGCGGGCATAATCATAGCCTTGTTCCGTTGCGAGCATGAAGCCATGTAGCAGTTCAGGATGTTGCTTGATGACCTGCGGGCTGGTGATGATATTGGGCGTGTAGTAGTCGGGAATGCCATACTTTGTGACCGGGAAGACATTGAGCTTAAAGCCATCGCGTTGTGCTTGAATGACCTCCCAACCCTCGTAGACCCAGGCAAAATCG
Organism: Ktedonobacteraceae bacterium; assembly: GCA_039923935.1. Classification (GTDB taxonomy): domain Bacteria; phylum Chloroflexota; class Ktedonobacteria; order Ktedonobacterales; family Ktedonobacteraceae; genus Paraktedonobacter. Next base: position 12,465 of record JBDTBU010000080.1, read on the forward strand.
ATCTGCTTGGTCTCTAACGCCTGCATGGTATCAGTGTTCAGCGTAACGTTTTGAAACGTGCCCGTGCCACCGTTAGCGCGGATCATCGCTTTGACTACCGCGCCTTCATAGGGAGCACCAAAGCCACCGTAAATCTTGCCATCCAGATCGCTCGGTTTATTCAAGCCAGAACTGGCGAGCGTCACCAGCGCTGAGGTGTTGTGCTGCACAATCGCAGCTATCGAGACCACTGGCTGCCCGACGGCACTATCAGCCACAATGCTCTCCGTCGAACTGATCCCAAGCGCAGCCTGCCCACTGCTCACCAAGACATCCGGGGAGACGTTGGCCGAGTAGGGCAGGATGCTCAGTTTGATGCACTGTTTGGCGTACAAGCCTTGGGCCTGGGCCACATAAATCCCGGTATGGTTGGTATTAGGCGTCCAGTCCAGTGCGAAATTCATCGGCGTTAGCTTGCCGTGGCAGTTTAGTGCGGGTGGCGCGTTCGTCGTGGACGAGTTCGCGGCCTGCTGCTGATGAAAGTAGAGTGCCCCGACGACAACCAACAAGAGCACTGGGAGACTGATGCTTACGAGTAAGCGATAACGACGGTTCATGATAAATCCTCCATGATGTGTGAAACAAAATTAACGTAATAAAGGACGCCCACCAAATGCAAGCGCCTCATGCAACGGAAAGCGTGAGGCGCGATACCAGGGCAGAGCTAGGCGTTCGATCAGGCTCACCAGACCGAACAAGGCCAGACTGAGTACCGTAATGACAACGATCAATGCAAAGACCACTGGGATGGCGTGTGAGTTGGTCGCGGTTATCATAGAGATACCCAGACCCTTCCTCGCTCCCACGAACTCGCCAACAATCGCACCCGTGACGCTATAGGTCGCGGCAATGCGCAGGCCAGAGAAAAATGAGGGCATCGCACCGGGCAAGCGGACCAGCCAGAGAATCTGCCAACGCGAAGCACCCATACTCTTGAGCAACTTGAGCAGGTCCGGCTCGGCGCTCGCCAAACCATCGGCAGTAGCCACAGCAATCGGGAAGAAGCAATAGAGCGTAACGACGATCACCTTGGGGCCAATATCGAAACCAAACCAGATCAGCATCAATGGCGCGATAGCCACAATGGGGATGGTTTGTGAAATAATCAGCAAAGGATAGATAGCACGCCGCAACCAGGCCGAGAAGTCCAGCAGCACAGCCAACAGCAAACCCAACGCAGTCGCCGCAAACAGACCCAGCACCGTTTCCAGCAACGTGGGGATGGTATTGTCATAAATAGTGTCCCAGTTGAGCACAAGTGCCTGAGCGATGGTGCTGGGCGACGGCAGAAAATGCGAAGACAAGAGATTGGCACGCACCACGATCTCCCAGATAGCCACAATCGCCACAGCCAGCACAACCGCCGGCCCATAGCCAGCAAACCGACGAAGTTTCATAGTGACTGCTCCCTGACCAATAACGCGACCAACTCTTGCTCAAGCTGTACCGCCTGTGGCTCGCTCAACTGCTCTGAACGGCGTGGACGTGACAGAGGCACCTCGACTACACGCAGCACACGCGCAGGGCGGGCGCTCAGAATACACACGCGGTCAGAGAGCAAGATAGCCTCGCGCACATCGTGGGTAATAAAGAGCACGCTGGCATGGACCTGCTGCCAGAGATCGAGCAGCCAGACTTGACAGGTCAGGCGTGTCAAAGCATCGAGTGCCCCAAACGGCTCATCGAGCAGCAGAAAATTGGCATTGAAAAGCACAGTACGCAGCAAGGCCACACGCTGACGCATGCCGCCTGAAAGCGTCGCAGGATAGTTCTCGGCAAACTCGACCAGGCCAAAGCGTTCGAGCAGTTCATGCGCTTGCGCGTGAGCTTGTTGGCGCGGCACATGGCGCACATCCAGGCCGAGCATCACATTCTCCTCAACCGAGCGCCAAGGCAACAATAAAGGTTGCTGGGGCATGTAGCCACATTGACCAGTACGACGAGCATCGATAGCGCCATCAATGGCCAGCGAACCACTATCCGGCTGCTCAAGTCCAGCAATAATCGTAAAAAGTGTGCTTTTGCCACAACCGCTCGGTCCCAGTAACGAGACAAACTCGCCCTGCGCGACCTCCAGGTCAATGGCGTCCAGCGTGTCCAAATAGGAACGGCCCTGGCGAAAGCGTTTCGAGACCCCCCGAACCACGAGTTTGGGGTCTTCCATGCACGGTACCTCCTCAACAGGTTCTATTGCGTTTGCATCGTTCATTTCATGCGTGAGAAGCATATAAAAAGCCACGCCTCTACGGAGAGACGCGGCTTGAAGCAGGCAAATATCCTGTTGTTTGAGTGCCGTCGCTGCTTCCCTCCGCTGGTATTATCCAGATCAGGTTTAACTAAGGGTCAGGAGTTCCCCACTGGAACGCCTTCTCAGCCAAATGGCTCCCCTAGCAGCTCGTTGATGCCCGATATTCTCAGGCCATTGAAATGTGCAAGTTGTATAATTGTAGTATACGAGATTGATCGTGCTTTGTGCAAGCCAGAAAGTACTCACCGGTATTTCCCGGTATGCGCATGAGTATTATGCTGCTGGCAAACGTAAAAGCCTTCTCGCTTCCGATTCGTTTGCTATATCTTCGATTTGGTCCAACAAAAAGTCCAGCACATCTAGGCTCTCAATTTGTGGCGCCCTCTGTTGCACCATCTCTGCCAACGCTGGGAAACGGGCCTTGATTACATGGACCATCGCCTTCTGTAGCCGTATTTTTTGCGTACGTTCGCGTTCAGCCTTTGCCTCAGCCTCGAATCTTTCTTTTGCTTCAGCTTCAAATTTCGCTTTAACTTCGGCCTCTGCTCGTATTGCCTTAATCTTTGCTTCGGCCTCTGCTCGCATTGCCTCAATTTTTGCTTCGGCCTCAATTCGCCCTATCTCAGCTTTAATACGCGCATTGTCAGACTCAGCACGTACTCGCTCAAACTCAGCACGTACTCGCTCAGACTCAGCGCGTATTCGCTCAGACTCAGCGCGTGCTGCTGTAGATTTAGCTTCAATCTCAGCTTTAACTTCGGCTCTAGCCGCAACTTTAGCCTCGGCTTTAGCTTCCGCTTTAATCTTTTTGACTCTGGGATGCTCTTCCCATAACGAATCGTACATTTTGAGTTTCTCTCCTATCTTGGCTTTCTCTTCATTAGGAATGACTGTGACTCTCTCTAAAGGAATGACTGTGACTCTCTCTAACAACACTTCCATCCAGGCAAATTCTTGCGCGAGCGTGGTTTCGTCTTCACGATACAACGCTGCCAATTCCTCCATAGCTTGCACAATGATTTCAGTATTCGCGCCATCCATAGCTGGGAGCAATGGGTACATACAGGTGAGATGTTCCTGAATATAATGCTCGGCTTCCAACGTAAATAATGGTAGGGTGCGAAAACTGAACCGGTGCAGTTCCTCATCCCCACTTTTAATCTCTAATGGCGATTTTGCTAGCGCCGTCCGAAACGGATAGACAATGATCGAGATAACTGGCAACTCGTATTCATAATACAGAAGCACATTATAGACTAGCAAACGATTAGGCATATTTGTGTCCGCGCCTGATTCAAATTCAATGTGCAAGATATGCAGTGTGCCGCGATACAAAATCTTGAAAACCCGATCCACGCGCATTGGGGGCTTAATCCGCTCGATATCGAGCGCTTCCACAAATGTGGCCCCTAATAAAAGCTGTGGTATAATCTGTGCTGGCTGTTTTTTGACCCAACCTTTGAGGCTCGTATCATATTGCTGAAATTTTTCGGTAAAAACGGATCGTTTCTTTTTACGCAAGACCTATCTACCCTCCTACCTGTTATTCTTACATTATACCATGTCGATTTTTTCTTACAAAATATGCGCTGCGACAATCAATGCGAGCATTTTTGTAGCGAACATCATACTCCCAATGTGAATTTCCAACTACCATTCTACCTATGCCCTATGTTATACTACTTGCAAATTTATAGACACTTCGACTGTGCACACAAGGAGAGAGTGAAATGAGTCAGAATCCGAACGATGGCCAAAACTATAATCCCTATGGGCAGAATCCAGCAAATCCGAATTATCCGCCGGGTACAGCCTATGGCGGTGGCCCCCAACCTCCGTCCGGGCCAAATCCTGGCTACAACCCCTATCCGTCTTCTAATCCACCCTCTGGGCCAAATCCTAACGGGCCCAATTCCAGCTATGGAGGGCAGTATGGCAATCCCTATGAGCCATACGCACCACCGCCCCCACAGGGCACGGGGCCAAATCCCTATGATCCCTACGCGCAAACGGCGATGAGTCAGAATCCGATTTCTAGCCCTAGCTACCCTAACCCGGTTTCCAATCCTGGCTACCCTAACCCGGTTTCCAATCCTAGCTATCCAGCATATAACCCGCAAGCAGGCATGATGGGCACTCTGCCACCCTCACCAGTCAGCACTCCACCCAAGCGTGGACGAGGCTTGACCGTGCTGATCTCAGTGATCGCTTTGATTGTCGTAGTTGGTGGCCTCGCCTTTGCAGGAGTGGCGTACAATAGCAACCAGAACACCCTTCACCTAAACGGCACGGCCACATCTGTGATCCAGAATGCGAACGCCACAGCCACACATATTGCTCAGGTACAAGCCACTGCCTCAGCAATTGCTAACACCTATCCCTTCAGCAACAAAGTCCTGCTGAACGACCTCATGGTCGATAATAGCCAGCACGTCAACTGGGATAACAGCCAGTCAACGGGCTGTTATTTTTCCGGTAGTGCGTATCATGTGGCTCAGAACAAGTCCGGTTTCTATAACACCTGCGCGGCGATTGGCTCGAATTATAGTGATTTCACTTTTGAAACCGAAATGATTATTAAGAGTGGCGGCGATGGTGCAAACAATACAGATGCTGCAAATGGCGGCCTGCTCTTCCGCGCTGATGAGAATAACAACAAATACTACCGTCTTGGCGTTGATACGACTGGCTTTTACTTCATCCTGGCCATCGTTGATTCCACAGGTACCAGCGGCAATGCACGCGAACTAAAAAAGGGAACCGCCTCGTCGTTCAGCACCGGCCTTGGCTCAACCAATACGCTGGCGATTGTAGCACGCGGCGGCACATACTCTTTTTATGTGAACCAGCAGCTTGTGACGACCTTTACCGATACTACCTATACACATGGGCAAATTGGTTTTAATGCTGGTTACGGCACCAGTGCAACTGACGTGGTTTTCACTAACACGAAAGTCTGGCAGTTATAAGGTATGTCAAAGAACGTGCAGGGCAGATTGTAATCCACCCTGCGCGTTCTTTCAGTGGAAAAAAATGGAGAGAACAGAATAAGGCACACGTCGCTCGTTCGCACACCCGGAAAGCTGAGCGCGAAGCAGAGAATACGTAGCCATTACAACGACAAGGCCCACAGCCACCATCAAGTGACTCTGGGCCTCTTCTTTTCTCGCCGTCAGACGGTTAATCGTTCGTCTTGGGCTTGCCACCGATTAATAAATCGAGAATCTGCTGCTGACCAGCAAGAAGCAGATCAATAGCTTCGCGATGCTTTACACCCATTTCAACCACTTTTATCAGGTCTTCCTCGATAGCATCGGTACGTTCTGTCAAATACTCCTGACCCTTGGTCAAATGCTCTTGATTCTTGGTCAAATACTCTTGATTCCTGGTCAAATACTCTTGACCCTTGATCAAATACTCTTGACCCGTGCGCAATTCTTGCAGGTCTTTCTCATGCCTTACACCCATTTCAACCACTTTTGTCAGGTCTGCAACCACTTTTGTCAGGTCTTCCTCGATGGTGTCGCTGCGTATTGCCAAATACTCTTGACCCGTGCGCAATTCTTGCAGGTCTTCCTCGATGGCGTCGCTGCGTGCCGTCAAATACTCTTGACCGGCGCTAAATCTGGTTTGCAGTTCATCAAATCCGTGCTTCTGGTCGCGTTCCAGCCGAGTTTGAGCACCAATCACGGAATCAATCCTGATAAGAAGCGCTCTATCAACCTCTGAGAGTGCGTCTTGCCTTTGCTCAACTCGTGCAATCTGCTCTGCAAGCTGCTTCTTGAGCGCGGTGACTTCGCTCTCCAGCGATGCAAGCCGTTGTTCTGTGGTTTGTTGTGTCATACGGCATCCCTCCCATCCCGCTTAGCGTAGCCCTAACGTTGCTGCGTGTTTCGCCGCTTTAATACGCTCTAAATCTTCCAGGGTGATATACGCTTTCCGATCCAACGGGAACTTGTGCATTTCAAGCTGCAAGCGCTTAACATAGTTATATACCGTTGTTCGATCTACACCGAGAGCTTCACCTGCTCGATTCATGCTAATGAACTTTGCCTCTTTGTTTTGTTGCTCTTGTATTAATTCGGTCATGCTCACACCTCCCTTCGCGGTTCGTATGCTTCTCAGTGTATATAATAGCACGTAATATGTCAACCATCTTACACACATGTTGGCAAAATGAGACATACTACGTTTGCTTGCTCTATCGATGGACTGAGTGTTTAAGGAACAAAATTTACGCGTGCTTGCGGCGCACTCCCCACCAACCACACACAAACGCTAGCGTCGTTACAAGCAAGAGTACATTACGGAGCGCCACCATCTCGAAGAAGCCGGGCAGCGTTGCGAAGATGTGCGCAGCCGTGGCTGGATCGACCTTGGAGGGATCGGGCAGGTGCGAATAGTAGATGAGGTAAATACCTGTGGTCAGCAGCGAGATCGCAGCCCAGCAGTGCATCCAGGTGCGGTTAGTGTTGCCACAAGCATAAATATAGACCAGCAGAGGAATCAGCCAGATGAGATATTGCGGGCTAAAGACTTTGCCCGTGGTCATGAGCACACAGACCAGCGCCACGAACGCTTGCGCGAGATCGATCTTGTTGCGCCATTGCAGCCAGAGCACGCCAAGGATGCCCGTGACGGTCAGCAGCGTATCCACTGGCGAGATCGAGCGCATAAGACTACTCTCGATATTAAACGAACCAAATGTAAAATCGATCTTGTAGTGTACGCCAAAATGGCTGCTGACCCAAATGACACTGCTAGCCAGCGATTCGATCTGCGCCGGACGTTGGACAAAATAATTCAGTGGACCGACCAGCGCGTCGTTGACATTCAGCAGCGCGAACCCGCCCGTGACTGCAACCACTAGGCCCGTGAACAACAGGCTGTTCTGCCAACGCCAGCGCCGCACGCTTTCCCATGTACGCGCCAACCATGCTTGCGATTCGGCTACAAAGGTCTGGGTAGCCAGGGCTGCACGCTGTTCCGCGAGAAACAGGGCTGGCAGCATGACGATAGGGTAGAGCTTGAGTAAGACGCCCAGGGCCAACGCGAGATAGGCCGTGCGCCAGCGTCCCCGTTCGGCTGCCAGCACACAGATCAGCGTGCAGGCAGCCGGCAACAAGTCAAAACGCTCTTGAACCACGGCTAGGGTGCCGAGCACGAGATAGAGCAGGAAAAGCAGGGCTGCTCCGCGTGCGCCTGAGCGTGCGAGCAGCCAATAGATCGCCGCCACGACAAGCACCATCAGCAACGCGAAACTCAGCGTATAATACGGCAGAGGAGCCAGCAAGGGCAACGAGAAGGCTAGCAGTGTCAAGGGGGGATATTCCTGCGGCAACATATGCAAGGCTGGTTGCGGCGACGTGATGGACAAGAAGGCACACTGCGCCTGTGGCAACAACGTGGTCGCGTGACTGCCCAGCCAAAATGTCAGGCCGTAGCATTCGTAGTGCGCTATGTCCGTCGGAGCCAGGGCCACCAGCCAGCCAGTTTCGCAAAAGAGCGCCACCGCGAGCAGCAGCAGCAACCAGTGCGGCCAACGTGTTGCGCTTACTCTGTGCCAGACGCTTGCTAGCATATCCTGGCCTGTGCGAGCATGACCTGAGTCTCCCTGTGTCAGCAGTTCTAGAGGTTCAGGGATCGTGAGCGTTTCCCCTTGTCCAGCTTGTTTGATACTACTCTTTTTTTGTTTCATTTTCACGTCAAAAAAAGAGAGATAGGGCGCATCTCTCTTTTTGTCTGTTTTATATACTATGCGCGTCCTGTGCGATAAACGTATTAATTGGGCCAGTTGAAGACTGTCATGTTCACTTGTCCACTGGCTGCGTTCGACCCATCATTGGACCACCAGAGGGTGGTGTTCTCATTTACCATCAACAGTTTCGCGTTGTTCAACGTTGTGCCGATAGGGATGTTTGACTGGTGCTGGACATCGTACATCTGGTAGCCAGTGCTATCCTGCCAAAGCACATAGCTACTGCCTGCTTGGTAGCCAGTCGCCTGCCCAACGGTGCCCAACATACTCTCGGTGCCTACGTCCAGGCCATCCAGCGGGATCATAAAGAGCGTGCCATGGACAACTGCATCCGCTGGTGCGGTATAGATGTCCGGGTCCACACGCGGCGTAGGCTCGACGGTGCTATCTGTCGCGCTGATGGGGAGCGGTATGCCGTTTGGCTTGACCATACCTTCGTTAGAAACGGCCACCTCAGAAGTGCTCAGCAGAAAGAGGGTATTATCGACGACTTGAGGCTGGAACGACAAGCCATCTGCCAGCAAGTCCTGCTGTGTCGTGACCATATGCGTATCCACCTGTCCATGCGAACGCGTTGGTTGCTCAGAGGATTGCTGCTGCCAGACATCGCTATGGAGCACACCGTCGGTTGTGACCCACTCATCTGCCCAATACACATCAGTCCCTGTGTAGTTGGCAGTCGGCCAAGCGAACACATGGTCTGGCTCAGCACTGGCGATCACTTGCGCTGCGATGCTTTGTTTGCTCACATCGAGCCGATAGCTCTCCAAATGGGAAATACCCTGCTCATCAATATGTGTCACCAACAAGGTATCATCGTTCAGCCAACTCCCCGTGATCGGGCTTGTCGCCCAGATGGGGGCGGTGCTGCTGTCAAAAATACCCTGTGTTAATAGCAGTGAAGCTGGTACAACCGGTTGAGTAGGAATTAGTGGCATCGATGGGTCACTTATTGGCGTTGTAGGTGCCACTGGAGTTGAGGGTTGGGTTTGCACTGCTGTTTGCGGTAAGAGAGAGAGATAGTGCAGGCTCCAGGCACGCTGAGGAGAGTGGTGGCTGTCGCCACTGGCCCAATTTCCGTGCGCGATAGTCTGGGGACGGCTATATTCTAGCCAAACCAACCACGTACTGGATACCGACAAAATACGTAAAGGTGCAGTGCTCGGCGTCGCTAACAGTGGTTTGCTGACTTGTGTATCTTGGTTGAATTGCAGCAACATCCAATTGTTACTGTTGATACCGATCCCAGAGGCGGCGTAATACACGAAATTCCCTGTAGGGATAGCGCTTACAACATTGGTGTAGGGCGTCTGGGTGCTATAGGGTCTGAGATAGACCTCGCTTGGCAAGCTAACGTTTGAGCTGATCTTGCCAATCGAGGTTGAGTTGCCACGCGCCAACATGAGGAGCGAGGTTAGCCCACCCGTCATCATGAGCAGCAAAATCGCCGCAGCCATACCCAGCACAGCAAACTGGCTCACCTGTGTAGAGCGCCGTTTGCGCTGCATAGAGATGACCGGCAAAGGACCAGTTTTTGCGGTAGAGAATGCCGCCATCTCATCATGGTGTCGGACCTCTTGCGCTCTTTCTTGCACATACGGTTTGAGAAATGCAGGGGTTGAAACTTTCCCAGGAGCGGACTTCTGGAGCATTTTCATCTGCTCGTCTGCCAGCGCTCGCATCAATTTTGTGTGCAAATCCGGTGGTGGTGTGTACACGGGCACTGCCCGCATTGTCTCACCAATGGATGCATAACTGGCAAGCGATTCACGACAGGCGGCGCACTCTTCTAAGTGTATATCTAGTTCAGCGGTATCAAGCGCCCCGCTTTTCAGTTCACGATAGGCAGACATTGCTGTCCGCGCCTGGTTGCAGTTCACGAAAAATCCTTTCTGGATTCCCGTCTGCCTTCAGGTGGAATGAAGTTTACGCTTCCTCACCCACCTCCTGGCGGTGTAACGCTATAAAACGTTCCCGTGCTCGCATCAGACGCATCTTCACCGCTGACGGACTAATACTCAAAACCTGCGCGATCTCCGCGCAAGAGAGTCCGTCATGTTCGTATAACCACAGACAAATCGCGTATTTAGGCTGCAATTGGCCCATCACGCGCTCTACAATCTCGCGGTCTGCGACGCGGTTCTCGAACCTGCCGCCATCGTAACCCGCGCGTTCATAGAGTGCACTAGCCGAACTGCCGGACCGCCCATTGCTGCCCTCATCGCCTCCAGAGCTAAACGAATCCGAGGCGACTCCGCCAGAGTCCGAGAGCACACCTGCTCCTATGCCACGATCTTCGTTAAACAATGAGAGCGGTAACCAGGCGATCAATTTCCGCCGACGCAATGAATCCGTGGTCGTGTTCGCGGCAATACGGTAAAGCCACGCCGATAACGCCCCCGGCTGCACGACGGTGCCTCCAAGCAGAGCTTTGTACGCTTTGACAAAGACGTCTTGTGCTAGATCATACGCTTGCTCGCGATTGCCGATCAGATGGTAGATGAAATTGGTAATCGGCACTTGAAAGCGCTCAAAAATCGCTTCAAAGTCCGCTACATCCACCCGCGCCTGCTCTTGCAAAGCAGCGACAGATTGCTGAGAGATTGGGTCAATCACTCGTTCTCCCTCGTTTACTGCTACCTGCACACGATTTGCCTCTGCTTTCGCCAGCTCCTGGCCCGTGTGCTCAGTATCCAGTACCGAATGCAATCTGCTATTCGTGTTGTAGAGACGGATAGAGGTGTCCATTGGTTACATCAACCTTGTCTTTTTTTTCATAAAAGTGCTGCTACTTATATCCATTTAACATTTGCTACCAGTAGCATAACATATTTTGTTGCTTCTGGCTGTGGTACACACCACACCTTTGCAGACGGGCCGAGCCGGACACTAAAAGCCGACTCTCCATACGGAAGCCGACGAAACCTGCCTATTGTACGCACACAATCAATTGGTGCTGGCCTGCTCATCCCCCCGTGTGTAGAGCCAGATGCTAGAGCCGGCTCTCCATTCGGGTGCTGGGCCGAGCCGGACGCTAGGGCCGGCTCTACACACGGGGGGATGGTACTATTTTCCCATTTCCTGCATTGATTCTCCTCCACCCCAGCCGCTTCCTGTGAAGAATAGGACTGTTTGGCTATTGCTCGCGATGACTTGCTGCTCTACCAGTTGATGGTAGGCCGCCAGAGTTGCCGCCGCCTCCAACGAGGCCCAGATGCCTGCGTGTCTGGCTATATACTCGACCATACGCTCCATAGATGCGTCGCTGACCGTCAGGGCAGTGCCTCCACTCTCGCGGATCGCTTGCAGGATCAGCCTGTCGCCGATGGCTGAGGGGACACGCAGACCCATAGCGCTGGTTTTTGCCTCGCTGGCCGGCCACGCCTCAGCCTCGTCGGCACCCGCGAGAAACGCCTTGACCAACGGCGCACATCCCTCCGCTTGCACCATGATAAGCCTGGGCAACCGCTGCTCACGCAACCAACCAAGATCGCGCAATTCCTGAAAGGCTTTCCACATGCCCACAATCCCAGTGCCGCCGCCAGCCGGGTAGATAATAGCCTCCGGCAGCCGCCAGCCTAATTGCTCGGCCAGTTCTAAGCCCATGGTCTTCTTGCCCTCAGCCCGGTACGGCTCTTTGAGGGTGGCGACGTTAAACCAGCCGCGCTCCTGCCCTACACGCGCCGCGACCACCCCAGCATCGCTAATCAGACCACGCACTAGCTCAACCTCTGCCCCATAGCGACGTGCCTGTGCTATATACGTTTGCGGCGTGTCTTCAGGTAGGGCGACATAGGCCGGAAGTCCTGCTCGTGCAGCATACGCGGCCAGCGCGGCCCCGGCGTTGCCAGCAGTTGGCGTGACCAGTCCCTTGGCTCCCAGTTCAATAGCCCGCGCCACGGCTGCGGCCATCCCTCGCGCTTTAAAACTTCCGGTTGGGTTCAAACCTTCATCTTTAATCAACAGGTTTGCCGCATCCTGCATTCCTGGGAGACCCAATTGGGCCATCTCCAACAATGGCGTCATGCCCTCACCCAAGCTCAGCACTGCCTCTGCCTTGCTGACTGGCAACAGCTCATGGTAACGCCACATGCTTGTCACGCGACCCGCCAGTTCTCCCGGCTCAACCTCACGCCTCAACGCGGCCAGATCGTAACGCGCCAACAGAGGCCGCCCACAACACGGGCTAGCATTCCATAACTGCTCAGCCTCGTAGCGCTTCTGGCACTGGCTGCATTCTAGATGATCGAGATAACTGAATCGCTTGGCCATATGTTCCCCTTCTTTATATAACGCAGAAAAATCGCAAACGTACTCAACAAATTATCCCAGATTACCCGCACGCGCGTGGGATGGACGCCGCATACATACATTCCTTGTATTTGTCATCCGATTCTGGTACCATATTCCCATGAATGATGCAGAGACAACGGCCAGCCAAGCTTGGGATATCGTCGGGCATGGGCATGCTATTACTACGTTGCAGCGTGCTATTACCTCACAACGCGTACGGCACGCGTACCTTTTGGCTGGCCCGGAACATATCGGTAAAACGCTCTTAGCACGCCGTTTCGCGCAAACGCTGCTCTGTACTGGTTCGCACGATCTCGATCCAGCCCTCTCACCGCCTAACCCCTGCCATACGTGTCTGGCATGTCGCAAGGTGCTGCACGACAACCATCCCGATGTACACTATATCAGGCGTCCGCCCGATAAGCAGTTTATTGTGATCGATCAGGTACGCACCCTACAAAGCGATACTGCCCGCAAAACGATGGAAGGTCGCCGCAATGTCTTTATCATTGAGGGTATGCACGATATGAACCTGCAAGCGGCGAACTGCCTGCTGAAAACGCTTGAGGAGCCTGAACCCGATGTGATACTGCTGCTCACGGTGCCCGATCCAGGTGTGCTCTTGCCTACTATTCTCTCACGCGTGCAACAGGTTCCCATGCACCTTCTGACCACCACACAGGTTCGTCAGGCTCTACAAGAACGCTGGCATGTCGCCGACGAAGATGCCGCGCTGATCTCGGCCCTGGCTGCTGGCCGCATGGGTTGGGCTGTGCATGCGGTTGAGGATGAGGAGATGCTGACCGAACGTCAGACGCAACTCGAAACCCTGACGCGCCTGCCCTCCCTTGGCCGGGTCCAGCGCTTTGAACTGGCGCAGAAACTCAGCACCGAAGGTGATAAAATACAGAGTATATTGGAACTCTGGCTGCTCTGGTGGCGTGATCTGATATTCGCCGCGAATAATTGCCCGGACTTGGTGGTCAATGTCGATATGCGCACGCTTTTGCAAAAACAGGCCGCCAAAATCAGCCCAACTGAGTCCACGCGCATGATCCGCAACATCCTGCGCACTCTGGAAGCACTCGACCAGAACGTCAATGCCCGCATGGCGCTTGAGGTGTTGATGCTGGATGTGCCTGTGCTGAAGTCTTAGGAGGTTTGCTATGGCTGCAAGAACGTTTACGGCGTCTATCCACAAGGAAGACGATTTGTATGTGGCACTGTGTCCCGAAGCTGGCACAGCCAGCCAGGGTTATACTGTTGAAGAGGCTATAGCTAATCTGAAAGAGGCGACAGAACTGTATTTAGAGGATTTCTCTCTGCCGGAAGCCAAGCCTCCGATGTTTGCAACGTTTGAGGCAACATTACGTAAAAGGAGCTAAGACATCATGCGAACCGATTACGAACACTTACTTGTACAACAAGATGGGGCTGTGCTTACCATCACGATGAATCGGCCCGAAGTGCTGAACGCGGTCAACGAGGCTATGCTCAATGGCCTGGGCGAGCTTTTGGAAGAAGCTGCGCAAGATGCTAGCGTGCGGTGCGTGGTGCTGACTGGCGCTGGTCGGGCCTTTGGCGCGGGCGCGGACCTACGTGGCTTCGCTGCCAGAAATGCCAGTGATGAACCTGTGAAGGTCAGTACGGGTCTGCAAAAGTATCATCGCATCGTGCGGGCTATCCGCAGTATGCCCAAGCCTGTTATCGCGGCTGTACGCGGCGTAGCGGCTGGTGCTTCCTGCAATCTGGCCCTGGCCTGCGATATGCGTATTGCTTCCGACGATGCCCGCTTTATCGAAGCGTTTGCGCGAATTGGTCTGGTGCCGGACGCGGGCGGCGGCTTCTTCCTGCCACATCTGGTCGGCTATGGGAAGGCGCTGGAACTGGCGATGCTGGCCGACGAGGTGAGCGGCCCCGAAGCTGAACGCCTGGGTCTTGCCAACAAATGTGTGCCCCTGGCCGACTTTGAGGAGACGGTGCGAACCTTCGCTCAACGTCTGGCGCATGGTCCGACCCGCACCTATGGCCTGATAAAAGAACTGATGAATACCGCCATCAGTAGCGATCTGGAGACGACCTTGCGCGTTGAAGGGGAGTTGCAGGATCAGGCGTTCACGACTTCCGATCACCGCGAGGGCGTGATGGCCTTCATCATGAAGCGGCCTGCGGAATTCACTGGGAAGTAGGCTGGCAAACTGTGCGCATCGATACCCTGACCACGAATAACGCCCAGACGCAAGGCACGCAGCGCCGCGAGACCCTGAGCCGCCAGAGTCCCCAACATCTGGAGAATGCAACGGCTCTTCTGCTCGCGGCGCTGCGTCAGCGTCCCTATAGCGTCTCGCGCAGCACGCTGGTTCTCGGTGCTGGAGCCTGTACAGAGGTGCCTCTAGCCGCGCTAGCTCACGCTTCCGACGAGGTGGTGCTGGCCGATCTCGACCTGCCATCGATGCAACAAGCGCGGGCCGAACTATCCTCGCCTGCCCTGCGCAAATCCGTACGCTTGCTCGGCGCGGACCTCAGCGGCGGGATCAGCAACAGCCTGGAACGTTTGCTGACGCGCCAACCCTGGTCCGCGCTGGCAGAGCAGGGGCCACGCGCTATCTTCGATGCCGCAGCCGCTTGCCTGGATGCCTGTGTTGTGCCCGATCCGCCGGATATCCCCGAACTCGCACCACACAACTTTGGCCTCGTGAGCAGTTCGCTCGTGCTGTCCCAACTCTTCAGCTATCCTCTGCTCGACGTGCTTGATCGCGTCCAACGGGTCGCACCTACCGCACTTGAGGAGCATGAGCGCCACCAGCGTTACCAACAAGCTAGCCAAGCGTTTCGCACGCGTGTGATTGCGGCCCATCTGCACCTCATGCGGACGCTGCTCGATCAGGATGGCTTGGCGGTCTTGCTCTGCGATCAGCGCGGTTTTGTCTTCGACGCACCCAACGCGCAACTGGCCGCAGAGCATCGCCGCGCCATCCCGCTCGTGCCTCACGCCTTCTTCGAGCTTGTCGAAAGCACCTTCACTGTCCTAGAGAAACGCACCTGGGAATGGCTGACCGATATGCCCGCCGAGGGCCGCTATGGCCGGGGCTACGAGGTTGTGGGGTATGTGCTGCGCTAGTTGGTGGGCGATCCACCGATACGCCTCACCAAAAGTGTGCTAGACCCAAGAATTACCATTAGTCACACATTAGTACTAAATATGCACAAATATGAATACATTTATGCTAGAATTTTCCAGAGATCCTCTTTCTGACGGAAACAGCGAATCAGGGATTCACCCTATTTCTATGGCATCATCACCCTCGTTGCTTCCCCGTTTTCGATACGTCGTTCTTTAGAGTGACGCAAAATCCTGATTGATGATATATGACAAGAAAAAGGAACAGAGATGGTTATAACCGGTGCCAGGAAACAAACCATGAGTGTTGCGAAAAAAGCGCGACTGTTTACACTGCCAAAAAATGTGCTGCAGCGCTCACATTTACTGATAGGGACTCTCATCTTCTTGATTGCTCTGGGCTTCAACTGCTACCATCTGGGAACAGCAAGTCTATGGTTTGACGAAGCCTACTCGGTTGAACTAGTGCGCCATCCTTTCAGCCAAGTTTGGGCGATTCTTTTTGCTTGGCAACCAAATATGGAGCTTTATTACCTGTTCCTGTATAGCTGGCTCCATCTGCTTGCTCTCTTTGGATGGCCGGCGACTGAATTTGCAGTGCGTTTTCCTACGGCGGTGTTTGCTGCGTTGAGTGCTGTGGTCGTCTTTGCTCTTGGGAGACGTTTTATTAGTACAGGGGCGGGAATATTAGGAGCGCTGCTCTACCTCCTCAATCCGCATGAACTGATCTATGCCCAGCAGACCCGTGCGTATAGTCTCCAGTTGTTCCTGCTCTGTCTGAGCTGGTATGTCTTGTTCTCCGCCTTGAAAAGCAAGCAGCGTTGGAGCAAGTATTGGCTTGGCTTCGCCATTGTGATGATCCTGGCCATTTATACACACCTGATGAGTGGCATGATGTTGATAACCCAGGTTATCTTTGTTGGTGGATTGCTGCTGGTTCCGAACTGGAGAACAGCCATCTGGCCACGCCTGCTCCCTTTTGTGGGTAGTTTGGTTATAATTGCGCTTGGATTGTTACCACTCGTGCCTGTCCTGCGGCATGGCGATCCAACATTTAACTGGTTGACTACCCCTCATTTGCATGATATGTACTGGATTTTTCAGGTTATTACTGGAGCGAACAGGTGGTACCTGTGCATTACAGTTGTTAGTATGCTGCTCGGCTTGCTGATTATTGGACTCTCGATAGTGCGGCGAACGTCACACGGTCGCGCTTGGTTAGCCAAGCAGGTAGAGCGGAGGCCAGTCCTAGACGATCTGCTTTCACATGAGTACTCCGGCATGGTTATCTGGGGACTCCTCTGTTGGCTATTTATCCCCATCATCCTGAGCTATATCGTTTCACAAACAAAGGTCCATATATTTTCAGAGCGTTATCTCGTGGTAATCATCCCAGCTTTCTGTTTGCTCGTCGGCCTGGGGGTTGCGACGCTACGTAGTCGTACTCTTCCTTTGCGTGCGGTGCAGGTGGTGTTGGCAGTGTTTTTGCTGAGTTGGGCGCTTCAACTAGCGGGGACTTACTATCCAGGTGCTCAGATCGAGGACTGGCGTTCGGCAGCAACCTGGGTGATGGGTCACTATCAACAGAATGACGGGCTGGTTTGTTATGACAATAACCAGGGGTGCCAAGTTTCGATGGATTACTACTTTCAGACCTACCCACAAAGTGGGGCTCATTTTGCCGCCGATACTCCTGGAGCCACCCTTTTCTGGACTTCTGCAATTTTGGGGAACTCAAAGGAGGCAGTCTCTTCTGGTATTGTCTCCACATATGCCGCAAAATACCAGCACCTTTTCTATATTACTGGGCACGCGCCAGAGAGCGAGGTACGTGGTATTTGGCAATGGCTCGATCAGCATTATCGCCTGATTGGAGAGATGCACACGAACACGGGCATCTCTGTACGCCTGTATGAGATTCGCTCTCAATAAGATATCAGTGTACCAAGCATCCCCGCTCAACGAACCTAGGCGGGGATGCTTGTACAAACGTCTATTACGGCCTCTCAAGCCTCGCAAATCGGTATCAGCCCTGGTGGTCTGACTCCGCATAGCGAGCTAAGTTAGAGACGGTTTCAGCTAATTCGTCTTCCTTAAAGCCCATCTCTTGAGCGAAGTGCTCGGCATCCGGGCCAACAATTTCGACGGTGTGGGTAATCTGAGTGCCTGAAGCCGAAAGGGTCAACTCGTGGCGCCAGATGATCGCATGGTCTGGTCCAACGGATGTACGATCAACAAAGCGCTGCCCTTCTTCGACAAGGGTGAGTGTAAAAGGCAACTCTGGTCCCCCTACAGGCTGCAAGGTGCCCTCAGTACCTGTCACAAAGGGGCCATCAGGCTGGTACTTGGCAAGGCCATAGTCCCAACGAGACCAATTGGCGACATCACAATAGATAGCCCAAACGTGCGAAGCTGTGGCGCGGGTGTGGGCGGTTGCAGAAATGGTCCACATAAACGGAGATTCCTCCTCTTTCTAGCTATGCTTCTGAAAAGCAAGCTACCATTATTAGAA
>JBDTBU010000081.1:0-10726 GCA_039923935.1 Ktedonobacteraceae bacterium
TCAGGCCCATTAGCGCCGCTGCCAGACAGATTTTCAGGATGACCGGAAAGGTCGTGCGGATATGCAATGCTCCCATAACTCGCCTAAGCAGGATCAGCAGAATAATCGCGTGCATCGAGTTTTGCAGAGTGTTAGCAAAGGCTAGAGCAGGTACGCCAATGGTACGGTAGAACGGCAGAGCAACAATCAGATAGAAAAAGATGCTCACCACACCAATAATCACTGGCGTCTTTGTATCCTTGCGTGCGTAGAAGGCAGCGATTAACAACTGGTCAAGTGCCAGGAAGGGAAGCTGGTAGGCATAATTTTGCAAGGCCAGAGCGGTAAGATCAGCACCGCTCGTGCCAAAATTGCGATGCGCAAAAAGCAGGTAGGTAATAGGCGTGCGCAAGGCAAACAGTCCAACCATAGCCGGAACCATTAACAACAGGCCCACCCGAAAACCGAGCAGCAATGTCTGCTTGAAACGCTCGTTATTGCCCTCACGCACATGTTCAGACAGCGTGGGCAGGACTGCAAACGAAAGAGCCGCAGCGACCAGACCCACGGGGAATTGAATCAGTGTTGTAGCAAACCCCATGGCAGCGATAGTAACAGAGCTATTTTTACCAGTCAGAGATTGCAAATGTAAATCGAGAAAAACCGCAAGTGTTGTAAAGAGAAAGCCCAGAAAAACTGGCAAGTACAGTTTGTAGATATGCCGTAATGCCGGATGCTTGAGATCCAGCACAAACATATAGTACAGTTGTTGATTGCGAATACCTGGTAGGAGCAAGGCAATCTCACCTACCGCACCCACCAACACACCTAACGGCAAGGCCATGTTACCGAGAGAGTACCTACCAAAGAGGGCCACACCTACCGCGCCTAGAATAATACCAATATGATAGGCTGCTGTAGCAAAAGCAGGCCAACCAAATTCTTTGAGTGCATACAAGGCAGCCAGCAGGATGGAGAACGGCCCTAGAGCGAGCAGCGAGAAAAAGATAATCTGCGAATACTGGAGCGCAAGGCCACGCTGCTCCAAAGGAAGCCCTGAAAGCAACACACCAATAAACCAGGGAGAGATCAGCGTATAACCAATAGCGGCGGTGATGGTTATCAGCAGCACAAGGTTTACAAGCGTGAAAACAATGCGGCGCAACTCATTACGCTTCTCAGAGGCTGCATAATCGTTAAAAGCCGGTATCAGTGCACCGCTCACCGCGCCATTGACTAGGAGTTGGTAAAAGTTATTGGTTGGTGCCAACGCAGCAATAAAGGGGCCAGCAAACTGCCCTCCCAGTTGAGCGAGCGCAACCTGACGCGCCATACCCAGGACGCTACTGCCAAGGTTGCCTAGCGAGACCAGCCCGGCTGATTTGACGAGATGCCTGCGCTCAGTTGTGTGGGCGTGCTCTGGCGTCTCCGCTAGGCTGGCAGGCGCGTCCTTGCTGATTGTGTCTTCCATTATCCTCTGAGTCGGCTCTGAAATCTCGTCTGTCTCCTTGGCAATGATGAGAGGAGGTTGAAACCCATCTATTCTAGTTGCCATTATGGGCACAGATTCAACCTCTTCTGGTGCCTGTTCACTTGGTTTTCTTGCCATACAATTATGCTCCCATACGATATACTATCTTTTTTTAGAAACGAGAAAAGTAGTCAGGAGATGGACACAAGGTCTGTCTCTCTATATACACCAAATGCCCTATAAAATACTCTTGTTTAACTAGATGTTTCCGGCAACTGTTTGATCGCGGCGATCAGTTCAGTGGTCGAGTGGCCCGCTATATAAGGGATCAGGCGGATCGTGCCGCCGTAGGCCAGGACTGACGGCGCTTCGGGCAGAGGCTTCTGGTTCGGTTGGCAATCCTGCGAGCCAGCCCAATCGCCGCCTTTGACATAGATGGCTGGCTGGAGCAACTCGATCAGTGCGGTGGCGGTTATTTCGGGAAAGATCGTCACGTAATCGATGCAAGAGAGTGCTGCTAAGATCTCAGCACGCTCGCTCTCAGACACGAGGGGCCGACTGGCTCCCTTGAGTTGGCGTACACTCGCGTCGCCGTTCAGACCGAGCACCAGAAAATCGCCAAGGGCACGCGCATCCTGCAAATAGCGCACATGGCCGAGGTGCAGGAGATCGAAACAGCCGTTGGTGAAGACGCCGCGTTCGCCATTGGCTTGGCGGCGTGCGACTTCGGCGGTAAGTTCTGCACGATTGCGTATTTTTTGTTGGCTTATGAGCATATTATCCATGAAACGCATCCATCAGTTCTTGTGGTGTATTGCTGGCAGCACCCAAACGACGTACGACTAGGGCGGCGGCAGCGTTGGCTAGTTCGGCAGCCTCTGCGAAGCTCGCTCCGGCGGTCAGGGCCAGCGTAAAGGTGGCCGCAACAGTATCGCCCGCACCATTGGTATCGACGACCTCGATGCTCTGGTGATTGAGCGAGAAAAGTGGCAGGTGTAGCGGCTCCTCGCCAGCCACAAACAGGCTCATACCCTCGCGGCCACGCGTGAGCAGAATACTCTGCGCCTTACTGCCAGCCAACAGACAACGGCCAGCCTCGTTTAAGGTCTCTTCGTTGGTAATAGTAATGCCTGTGGTCAGTTCGGCTTCTGGCTGGTTGGGTGTCAGTGCGGTCACACCTTGGAAGCGGAAGAGCTTTTCATGCGAATCAACCACAATCACCTTCTGCAATTGACGCGCCAAGGGCAGGCAACATTCGATGATTTTTGGGCTAATCATCCCACTCTCGTAGTCCGAGACCACCACGGCGTCCACCGTGGGCAGCACACGCTGGATATACTCGATAATCTGACCACGACTTGGTTCGCCTACTTCGGATGTATCCACACGATCCACACGCACAATATGCTGAGAAACCACTTGCGCGTTACCCGCTATAATACGTGTCTTCGTCGAAGTTGGGCGTGTAGAGTCGCTTATCAGACCTTCCTGCTGCATCCCAAAATCATCGATGGCTTTGCGCAAACGTTGACCGGGCAGGTCGTTGCCTACCACGCCAGCCAGCAGCACTTCGGCCCCCAATGTACGCGCATTGACGGCGACATTGGTAGCACCACCAGGAATAGTGCGCTCTTCATTCAGTTCCAGGATCAGCACTGGAGCCTCGCGAGAGATACGCGCAGGATTGCCAATCAAATATTCATCGGCTACCATATCGCCAATCACCAGGATACGTTTTCCGGCAAAACTGCTTACAAGCGACAAAAGACGTTCTTTGACTATATGCAGATTGGTATTATGTGTCATGCGTGGCGCGGCCTTTCAGGACAACGCGCACCGCAAAACGTGGCAGGGCCAGCATCCGTCGCCAGCGCCACGGTTCGCGATACAAACGATAGAGCCACTCCAAACCGAGACGCTGCATGGGACGCGGCGCACGGCGTTGGCGGCCAGAAATAAAGTCATAAGCACCACCCACACCGACTGCTAGAGCCACGGGCAAGCGCGTGAGATTGCGTGCAATCCACAAATCCTGGGCTGGTGCACCATAGGCCACGCACAGCACATCGGCTTGCGCAGTTCGTACTCGCTCAATGATGGCCTCTTCTTCGGCAGGCGTGGGCGAACCGGAGTAGGTACCCACGATGTGCAGGCCAGGAGCCAGACTTTGCAAACGCGTCGCTGCCTCCTCAGCCACGCCGGGAGCCGCGCCGAGCAAATACATGCGATAGCCGGACTTCGCACAACGTCTAGCCAGAGCCAGCAGCGTATCCACGCCGGTAATGCGTTCGGGCGTAGGTGCTTTGAGATAACGTGTGGCCCAGACAACCCCGATGCCGTCAGCGACCACCAGCGAGGCCGCGTTAATGGCTTGGCGGAAGTCCGCATCGTGTTGCGCGACCATCACAAATTCGGGATTGACCGTGATAAGTTGCTGGCAGGGGAGCATATTCTCGGAGGCACGCCGCTGCGCAATCATCTCCATAATCAGAGCAAGGGTCTGGTCCTGAGAAACACGATCTACGCGCACTCCGAGCACATAGATCGATTCAGGCATAGGCTGTTGGGTCTGTAGTGATACTTGTGCTGACATATCTTTTTCCACAGAGGTTTTACCAGTTCATAATTTCGATTTCTGAATTCGTGACAGCAACATCCGGGCGCGTCTCTTCAATATAGTGAAGCACGTTATTCAGTACCTCGTCGGCATGCTGGTGGCTATTGCTGACGCAACTCACGCCAAGTTTAGCGATCTGCCAAACGTCGTTCTCCCCAACTTCGGCAATCGCCACCTCAAAACGCTGACGCACCCGCGCCATCAGCGATTTAATAACCTGACGTTTATCTTTGAGCGAATGACTCTCTGGGATGTGCAGGGTAATCTCGCTAATACCTACTATCATAGTCGGCAGTATAACATAGTTGGTGCCGTGTTGAATAACCACGAGCTATTAGTCCCAAATGAGTCCTGCTCTCATTCCCTGCCTCGACGCTCCAGCGTTCTCTTTGCTACAATAGAAAGGGACATCATATCAACACACTACAGAGGAGTTTTTTTATGTCAGAAACGCGCGAGAGTGAGCGCCAACCTCTACCAATGAAGGGAGTGCCGCAACCCACGCGGGAGGAGGTGCAAAAACTGCCACGCGTGCATATTTCGGCGCATCCGGTGATACAACACAAAATGACGGCTTTGCGCGATAAAAACACGCTTCCACCAGACTTCTATCGCCTGGTGAAAGAGATTGGTGCGTTGCTGGCTTACGAGGCTACTGCCGCGCTACGTCTGGAAACTGAGCAGATCGAGACGCCCTTGCAGCCAATGCTCGCACAGCGGTTAGCGGGCGGAATTGGGATTACTCCGATCCTACGGGCTGGCTTGGGATTAGCGGAGGGCTTTCGCGAGGTGATCTCCGAAGCACAAGTCTGGCATCTGGGACTGCGGCGCGACGAACGCACACTGCAAGCCGAGGAGTATTATAACCGTCTACCGCACCGGGTAAATCTCCAGGTGGCGTATGCCGTCGATCCCATGCTGGCTACGGGCGGCTCGGCTATCGACGCCATCAATGTGTTGAAAACACGCGGCATCCCACATCTATCGTATGTCTGTATTCTCGCCGCTCCCTATGGCCTGCTCAAGCTTTCTCAGACACATCCCGATATCGATATCTATGTCGGCGCACTGGACGAGAGCTTGAACGATCTAGGCTATATCTTGCCCGGCCTGGGCGACGCCGGAGACCGCCAGTTTGGGACGTTCTAACTCTGAAATCATCAATGTTGTGAGAAAATAGCCAGCAGGCTTGCCAGAGCTTGCCCTCAGTGGTATCCTCAACACAGCCCATTTCAGAACCTGCGAGTTGACGCGGGTGGTGCAGAGGTTCCAAAGAACTTCTGAGGATTGAAACGAATTTATGTCACATACGACACCAGACGATTTTAACCCCCTACACTCGGATGAGCAGGGCAATAAGGACGAAATCATACATCCGACTTCTTTCGATCAGCCAGAGTTGACGACGGGCGAGGAAGCAAACACGTCCTTTTCTGTCTATCAGTCAGATCTGACGACAGCCGAGGAAACGAGTTCAACTCCCTCGGCTGAAGATATGCTGCCGCCTGAAGCGCGGGGTGAGGTGAACGGTGGGCCGCTGGGCTGCTGCCTGGGCGTGACGGTGGGACTGTTTCTTAGTCTCTTCGTAGCTGTCCTTAGCCGCTTTTATGCAGACCCGCTCACCACGCTTTTCCATCAGAACTATGGTCTGATGGGAGTGCTTATTCGTATCCTCATGAGTATATTGGCTGTGATGCTTGCCATTCTCTGCGGGCGTTTCGGTTGGAAGTTGGGTAGACGGTTCTATCGTGAATATGAACCACCGCCAGTTAAAAAGAGAAAACGCAGATCACAACTGCAAAAACCACAACAAAAATCATGAAAAGAGGTACAGTATGCGCGTCGTTATTTTCTGTGATATGGAAGGTGTCTGTTGTATCGAATCCTGGAATCAGGTGGATGGGGCTCACCCCTCCTACCAGGATGGACGCAGACTTTATACAAACGAGGTAAACGCGGCTGTTCGCGGAGCGCGATCTGGTGGAGCGACGGATATCATCGTAG
The DNA here is from genome assembly GCA_039923935.1 of Ktedonobacteraceae bacterium. GTDB lineage: Bacteria > Chloroflexota > Ktedonobacteria > Ktedonobacterales > Ktedonobacteraceae > Paraktedonobacter. The sequence goes on from JBDTBU010000081.1 coordinate 6,072, forward strand.
TCGATTGTCATGGAGCTGGCAATGGCTTTAAATTTCGCAGCTTTATTCCTGACGAACTTGAGGGGGGGGCGCAGTATGTTCTGGGTCATCCCTGGGGGCGCTATACCGAAGCATTCGAGAAGGGCTGCGACGCGATCCTCTTTGTAGGTGCGCACGCTATGGCTGGTACGCCCGATGGTGCGCTCTGCCACACGATTTCGTCAGAGAGCTGGCAAAATGCCTGGATCAACGATGTGGCAGTCGGTGAAAGCGGTCTCCTGGCGGCCATAGCTGGCTGCTGGGATGTGCCGACTATCTTTGTCTCAGGCGACGAGGCCACCTGTCGTGAAGTGACAACGCTGCTGGGTGAGCAGGTGGTAACCGCTGCGGTGAAAACCAGTCTGGGACGCTTCTCCGCGCGTAGTATGGCCCCGCGTGACGCCTGCGCACTCATCGAAGCAAAGGTCGCGGAGTCTCTCAGCAAGAAGAAGAATTGGCCAAAACCTTATAAGCCTGCTGCGCCAGTCACCTTCAGGGTTGAGGTCACTACACCTGACGAGGTGAACACGTTTATGGGGCGCATGGGTGTAAAGATTGAGGGGCCGCGTCTGGCTTCCTGCACTGGAGAGAATTTCTGGCAGAGCTGGGATCAGATGTGGTACCGCCACTAGGTTGTTCTTTTCAAGTAGACATTCAGCCAGTAGGCCACCTGCGGTGGCCTACTGGCTGAATGTCTACTTGAAACAAAACTCATCGGTACATGGCTAGTACAATATCACCTGGGCGTTATATTGGCTATTGGGATACAGCCAAGTGATATCGCTTAGAAGCATATTGATACAGCCATGACTGCCATTACCGGAGAAAGACTCGTCTCCAGAGCTATCATAGTGGGGGAAGTTGGTACCAACCCCATACTGATTGCGCCACCAGCTATCGTGGAAGAAGAACCCACCGGAACGATATTCCATCGCAAAGTTGATCTTCGTGTCAGGATACCAGAAGGCCGAACCTTTTGGTTCGCTGGATGTGAATTTTGTTGGCGATTCGCGCAAGAAAATCTGCGTGAAGCCCGGAGGTGATGGCTTGTCGAACTGGCCAGAGGTGATATGGAATGAGCGAATCAACTGGCCGTTCTGATAATAGCGCAACGTCTGCTCGATCAGAGAAACTACCAGCACCTCTTTGCTATTGGTAACACCGTAGTGGTTCATCAGCGTGAGATCGGTTTGATGGACCTGACTGAATGGGGTGCTATCGCTATAATCCTGCTCCATCATATGCAGATACAGCAGATCATTGTTGAGCAGGTCAATTGCTGACTGGTAATCGTCCATCGTCTGAGCTGACTGGACTGCCGCATCGGCGTCTGAACCAATGCCCTGCTGGTCATACTCGTAATCTAGAGGATAGCTCTGATTGTTAAATGTATCATGAAACTGGTGTGCTTGCCCCCAGGCTGTCACCTCCTGATGGAATTGTTGTAAGAGGGAGTGCGTCTGAGCTTTGGTCAGCGGGATCTGGATTGAAACGGTATCCGCGTCGATCTGGCCCGAAACATGCAGGAAGTCACCCAACGATTTGGCGTTGTTCAAGCTCTGCTGATCGGTGTCAAAATGCTGTTGGTACGCACTGATATCGCCACCATACTGTTTGATAAGCTGGATATCCTTGCCAAACTGGTTTAGCTTAATTTGCCCAACATATGGAATGGCGATAGTTGAGACCGTCGTTGTCTGGTTCAACTGAGAGTTAACTAGGTCGATGAGTTGTGAAAAATCCTCCGCTTTGGTAGCACTGCGGAAGCTCTGCAAATCCACCTGAGCTTCTTGAGTGAACCCTGTCACATCGAGATTGGACGATTGCAACTGCTGAATAACCTGATTAAAAGCGTTTAACCCGTCAAACGCTGGACCCATCAGGTGTAGGGCTTGAGTCGAGTCTTGTGCTTCAGTGCTAATCTGAATATACTCTTTCGGATACTTGGCGTTAGCCAGATCCTGCTGGTACTTCGTCAGTTGGTCGGCGAAGGTCTTGGCCTCGACAAAATTCTGGCCTTGGCGCTCTGCCAAAGCGTTCGACAGGTTTTGCAAATCCTGTGAAGCCTGGTAATCAAGCTGCTGTGTGCTCTGGGTTTCCAGACCAGTCGTCTGCGAATTCAACTGCGAATAGCGCAGAGCAAGGTTGGTATAGTAATTACTGACCGGCTGATCCCCAAACAGACCAAGCGGCGCGTTTGTACCACTAAGCTGCTGTTCCTGCTGCTTGATCGGTTGCAGCAAGTTGGTTGGAACTCCGATACTCTGTGCATCGGTCAGGGTATTGTCAAGTGTGTGCTTGTTCTGGCTGGCTTGCTGCTGATTCTGCGGGTTGCCATTGCAGGAACTGAGCAACATCATAGCCAGAACCAGGAGCAAACACATTGCGATTGGTTTTCCTACACCTTTCCGCGTGGTAGTGAGCGGTTTCATAGTTGGGTCCTCCACAGTTTGTCCATACATCAAAGAAGTGTATATAAGCGAAGCGTTCTATAGGCATATCTGTAATAGGCACTCTACAGTTATAGACGCGCCACTATCTTTAAATGTAACATCAACGCAGGCAATCTAGCTTTTTTTCTGCGAGACGATTGACTCTCTTTTGAGAATCGTGTACAGTGTCTTTTAGCATCATTCTCATGGGAGAGATGTGTAAAAACGCCAAGAACAAGGGCTGGAGAGCGCTCCCAACGCGCATCTCAAGCATGGTGTTCTTCGAAGCTCCGTGGTTTGTCGTTTTCTTCTGGTATGTCTACTGAAAGGAAAAAAGCCTTGGGAACTCGTGTTTCTTCAAAGAAGAAGTTTCATCCCATCCTTCTTCTCTTACTGCTACCCGTTATCGTGTTATGCTGGCCGCCATTCTACGACATGAGCGACCCCACCCTCGCAGGCATCCCGTTCTTCTATTGGTTTCAACTGCTCTGGATCGTGATTACCGCGATCATCACGGCTGTCGTGTATTTGGCAGGCGCGTAAGAAAACCGTGAAGTCTCGTCCGCCTGGCCACTTTTTCCCGCCAGCGCTGTCAGGGCTTCAATCAACCTTTTCAGAAAGGGCAAGGTAGCTCATGGATTGGGTAGCATTTAGTGTCTTTATCTTCTTCTTCGCGTTTGTCACAGTGCTGGGCTTCTGGGCTGCACGCTGGCGACGTGGCAACCTCAACGATCTGAACGAGTGGGGGCTGGCAGGCCGCCGCTTCGGAACTGTCGTAACTTGGTTCCTGTTGGGCGGTGATCTTTATACCGCTTACACCTTCATAGCAGTTCCCGCCGCGATGTATGGCCTGGGCGCTCTCAGTGGCTTTTTCGCCGTTCCTTATACCATCCTCGTCTATCCTATCATCTACATACTGATGCCCCGTTTCTGGGCCGTATGTAAAGAGCACGGCTATATGACTTCTGCGGACTTCGTGAAGGGACGCTTTGGCAGTGACTCGCTGGCTCTAGCGGTAGCCTTCACCGGCATCCTGGCGACGATGCCCTATATCGCGCTGCAAATGTTCGGTATCCAGATCTCTCTGGCGGCGCTGGGCATCCCCACCGCGATCTCAATTAACGGTTTCCCGCTCGACATTCCGTTGATTATCGCCTTCCTGATCCTGGCCGCCTATACCTACAGCAGCGGCCTGCGAGCACCAGCCATGATTGCCATGGTCAAGGATATGATGATCTTTGTCGTGCTCCTCGTGACACTGGTCTATCTACCAGTCCATTTTGGCGGTTTTGGGAAAATCTTTGATGCCGTGCACATCAAGGCTGTAGCCAATCCCAAGACCTTTTCTGAACTGCTGTCACCCAAACAGTTTCCGGCCTATGTCACCCTGGCCGTTGGTTCTGCGTTGGCTTTATTCTTGTATCCACATGCATTGACTGGCGTGTTGAGCAGTAGTAGCCAGAAGGTTGTCAAGCGCAACACGGCGCTCTTGCCGATCTACTCAGTGATGCTAGGTTTGCTCGCGCTGCTGGGGTATATTGCTATCGCGGCCAATATCAATCCAGTCGGAACCGCGCTCGCAAGCTACAAAAACAACGCTGCGATCCCGTTGCTCATCATTAGAGAGTTCCCTTCCTGGTTTGCGGGCTTTGCCTTCGCAGCCATCGCCATTGGCGCACTCGTACCGGCAGCAGTGATGTCTATCGGGGCGTCCAATCTCTTTACCAGGAACATCTACAAGGCGTACTTGCACAAAAATGCCACGCCTCAACGCGAGGCAAGCGTTGCCAAGCTCACCTCGCTGGTCATAAAGTTTGGCGCGTTGATCTTTATTGTCTACCTGCCCACGCTGTATGTGCTGAACTTCCAGTTGCTCGGTGGCATCTGGATTCTGCAAACGCTGCCCGCTGTTTTCCTGGGTCTGTATACACGCTGGTTCAACCGTTGGGCGCTGCTGATCGGCTGGTTTGCTGGCATGGTTGCCGGAACCACGATGTTTATCCTGGCGAACCTGTCCTCGATCTACACGGTCAAAATCGGCGGGTTCTCTCTCCCACCGATGTACGCAGCCTTCACGGCGGTAATCCTGAACCTGGTATTGGTAATCGTACTCACACCAGTCTTCGAGATGATCGGCGCGAAGCGTGGAGCAGACGAGACTTCCACAACCGACTATGAGGATGAACTTGTATTGGTGCCTGAGCA
>JBDTBU010000082.1:0-5366 GCA_039923935.1 Ktedonobacteraceae bacterium
TACAGCACAAACCCCAACACGAGCAGGATTAGGCCAGCAATCCCCAGACCTACTGCGAGCGCAATCCCGGCGGCACTCCCTCCGCTATTGCCTCCATTTGCCTGAGTTGTAGGCGTGGATGTTGGGGACGCGCTGGGACTCACCGTGACACTGGGAGATGGCGACGGCGACGGACTGGGCGATGGCGATGGGCTTGGTGAAGGACTAGGTGACGGTGAAGGACTAGGTGACGGGCTGGGCGATGGCGATGGACTGGGCGACGGCGATGGCGATGGTGAGGGACTAGGTGACGGTCTGGGGGATGGCGATGGCAATGGCGTGGCTGTATGGGTGGGGATTGCAGTTGCTGTGACGAGTGCGAAGCGTGCACTGACGGCATAGGCTAGGCTGGGAGGACTGTAGAGTGGCAGGGCCAGCCAGCCAAAAGATAGCAAACCAAGTAAACAGCAGATAAGCAAAAAGGCTATACGCGAACGTTTCAGCAACATATTCTCTCCCTTGGTGCACGACAGATGACGATGCACAAGATACTCTCTTCTTGAAACGTGGAAATGTCCCCGCACGTAACAACAACGCCTACTTCTTCGCCGTCTGCTTGCTTTTCTGCGTACGTTGGCGCAAGGCTTCGTAGAGGGCGATGCTGCCAGCTATCGCTGCGTTAAGCGAGTTGATCTGCCCATACATCGGCAAGCGTACCAGCACATCGCAATGTTCGCGCACCAGACGACTAATCCCTTTGCCTTCGTTGCCCACTACCAGCGCCAGTGCACCCGTCAGGTCGGCCTGATCGTACTCCGTTTGTGTCTCGCCAACCAGACCAATGACCCAGATATTCTCTTTCTTCAACGCATCAATGGTGCGTGTCAGATTGGTTTCTTGCGCGATAAGCATGTGTTCTGTCGCGCCTGCTGAGGTTTTAACAACGGTAGCGTTGATCTCGGCAGCCTGATGTTGGGGAATAATCACGCCGTGTACGCCTGCCGCCTCCGCTGTACGCAGCAGCGAACCTAGGTTGTTGACATCCTGAATAGCATCCAGGATCAGCAGGAAGGGATCTGCGTTTTTGGCACGCGCATGTTCCAGGATCTCATCGACGCTAGCATAGCGCCGGGCCTCGACAACGGCCAAACAGCCCTGGTGAACGGCTCCCTGGCTCATCTGGTCCAGACGCAGGCGCGGCACCGTCTCGATGGGTATCTGTTGGCGCGTGATCTCTTGTAGGATGCTGGCCAGGGCGGGCGCTTCGCGTTGCCCCTCGGCAATGAACAGGCGTTTGACTTTGCGTGGTGAGCGCAGGGTTTCAAGCACGGGGTTACGGCCCCAAACGTACTCAGACATCAGAATTCAACTTTTCTTCTTCGGCAAACAACCCGTACAAAGCGCGTACAGGTGCAAAGCTCTGGCGATGGTGGATTGTTGCACCGTGAGATTGCAGCGCGGCTAGGTGCGCGGGCGTACCATAGCCTTTGTGCTGGTCGAAGCCATAAACGGGATACTCCTGGTGCAATTGGAGCATCAAGCGATCACGCGTGACCTTGGCGATAACCGAGGCGGCGGCGATTGAGAGACAACGTGCGTCGCCTTTAATCAGCGAGCGTTGCGGCAAGGCGATATCGCGCAACAACAGAGCGTCGAGCAGTAATGCCTGGGGGACTGGTGAGAGTTGGGCCAGCGCGTCCTTCATTGCCAGCTTGGTGGCCTGCAAAATATTGCGCACATCGATGACTGCAACCGAGCCAAAGCCCACACCAATCGCCAGGGCGTGCTGGTGAATCACGTCGAAGAGACGCTCGCGGGCTAGGGGCGTCATCTGTTTAGAGTCGCGCACCCCCGTCAACAGCGTCGAAATCTCCTCAGTCAACGGCAGTATCACCGCCGCAGCCACCACTGGGCCAGCCAGACAACCACGACCCGCTTCATCCAACCCGGCAATACAAGAATAGCCCTGACTGAGCAGGGCCATTTCTTCTTCTAAGGTTGGAGTTTGAAATCTCCCTTTTTCCGCTTGAGCGCCAGAAACGTGTTTAGATTCTTGCTGATCGAGCGGAACCAGGGGGTTAATCTTCGCTCTTGGCACTGACGCTCTTGCTGGCGGCTTTTGCAACCTTGGCGGCCTCTTTCGCGGCCACTTCTTTGGCCGACATCGGGCGAATTTCCTTCAGGCGAGCGGCTTTACCGGTCAGGCCACGCAGGTAGTAGAGCTGCTTGCGGCGGACGCGGGCATGGCGCAGAACCTCAATTTTTTCGATACGGGGCGAATGCGTCAAAAATGTACGCTCAACGCCAACCCCGTGGGTAATACGGCGCACGGTAAAGTTGCTATTCATACCGCCACCTCGCAGGCGCATGACCACGCCCTCAAACGGCTGAAGGCGCTCGCGGGTTCCTTCAACAACTTTGACCTGCAGGCGCACAGTATCGCCCGATTTCATCACTGGGATATCCTGGCGGAGCTGGGCATTTTCAACTGCAACCAGCAAGGCCTGTCCGGCAGACTTCACTATCGTCTGTTTCTCGGCCATCATCTTCTCCATCAAACTATGCGCGTTATGCTCAGTCCCCTCTTGAATGGCTCGCAGTAGCTTTCCTGTCCTGTAGCTGCTTGTCGTGCAGATCTACACGCATTGCTTCCTGTCGGTGTAAGCAGAACGTTCCGCGCTATGACTTATTTCTTTTCGGCGGTGAGTGCGTTGAGCTGCTTCATCAACCGAGATTTGCGGCGAGCAGCGTTATTGCGGTGGATGACACCTTTTTTCGCGGCGCGATCCAGTTCGCTTACCGCAGCGCGTACAGCGGCTTCTGACTCAACGCCTGTGACGATAGCCTGACGCGCTTTTGTGACATTGGTCTTCACAATCGACTTGACCATGCGATTGTGTGAACGGCGCTTGTGCTCCTGGCGCATGCGCTTCTCTGCTGAGGCATTATTGGGCATAACTAAATAGTCCTCCTCGGAATATCAGTCCCTTCACATGGGTTCTCTGTACAAAAAATGCCGACAGGTCGTCGGACTGAGTGCCAATGGATTATAGCAGAAGTCCAACACGGTGTCAAACCAAATGCACTAGAAAAATACTGGCAAAAAGGACTTGACAGGAGTGATATAGTTACACATGAGGCGAGCTTACAAGCTTGCAATGTACCACAGGCTTTTCGTTCCACACATCTTTTCCCCACAGTGTTTGTCATTTCCCCTACAGGAGAGATTCTCTAAATGGACGAATCATTGCATACCCCCGATTTTACTGCACCCGATTTCACGCAACCTGCATTACAGCAAACTGACCTCGCGACGCCAGGCTTTACACTGCCTAACCCCAACAGGCCCGATCCAGCCATAGCAGCGGACATGGCACCCTGGCCCCATGACATGGAACAGTTGCCCACAGACCAACCTGACCCGTCCTCGCCTGACCTGGATGAGCCGGATATGCCTGCGGACCTGACTATGCCTGCTGCCGACGTGCATGTACTGCCAGAGCCGAGCTATGCGCCAGATGTAGTGATGGCGCAACGTCCTGGCGAGATGGACCCACAGGCGCTAGAGACACTACTAGGCAGCGCGGACGATGCAGAACTCCCACCGGACATCAGCTATCCTCAACTCTATACAAACCAGGATGAGATGAGCAAACGCAAACGGCATCTTGGGATGTTAGAGCTTGGCTTGGAGCGCACCGAAAGGGCTGAGCCATGAAGCGCGAGCAGCAAGCCGGGCAGGACGTTCCCTCACCGCATGAGCAAGCAGACCTGAACGAGCAAGCCACGCTGATCTCGCCTGAGACGCCAGCGCGACTACTAATCGCCGGACAGATCTGTGAAGGGCAACATCTGGATGAGAAGCGCGATGTGCGCGTGACGATTATTCGCGGCGGTGCGAGTATCAACGGGTATTACTACACCACTGATGTGCTACAAGCTATCGCGGGTCTGCTGGAAAACGCGCAAGCATACGTCGATCACACGAGCGGGCCGACGCGTTCGGTGCGCGATGTCGTGGGCTTTTATCGGGACGCGGCATTTGTGCCAGCAGATGCGAATACACCCGGCGGGCGCGTCGAAGCCACGTTGCATGTGCTCGAATCGGCGGATTGGCTGTGGAGCATGATCCGCGAGGCATGTGCACTGGACAATCCGGGCCTGATCGGACTGTCTATAGACATCTACGGCACCTGGCAACCCTCGCCAGGCCCACGCACCAAGAATGAGCACCCGCTTAAAGAAGTAACCAGCGTGCTGGCCCTGAACTCCTGCGACGTGGTGACGCGTCCAAGTGCGGGCGGAGCCTTCCAGCATATTCTCCACAACCTCAACGACGATCCTTCTACAGCATTTCCCCATAAAGGAGCTTTCCCCATGAACGACCAGACCAACGACCTTTCCCCAATCGAGCCAACCCACACACAGGCTAGCCCAGAGCATGTTCAAGAGCAGCTTGTGAATCAGTCGGAGACGCAAGAGACACGCAAGTTGCTGGCAGATTTGCGTCTAGAACGTGCGCAACTAGCTTTAGAGCGGCGTTTGCTGGAGTGTACGCTGCCTGCGCGGATCAAAGCGCGGGTACGCGAGCGCTATCAAGGGCGCATCTTCGAGATGAGCGAGTTGGAGGGCGATCTGAACGCGCACCGTGAGATGCTCGCAGACCTTGCAGAGTCCGGACTGATTCACGGGCATGGCTATGAGAAGCCAGTGTTGAGTATGCAGATTACTGAGGCCGAGAAAGTCCAGGCCGCCTTTGATCGTATGTTTGATCTGGATATCGATAGTTCCAGGCTCGGCAATATTCGCGGTTTCACGAGTATCCGCGAGGCGTATGCGCGTGTGACAGGCGATGCCAGCGTGACGAGCATTAGCGGACAATCGAATTTGGGCCTGATCCACATGGCAGAAGCGGCCCCCATGACACGGATCAGCGAGGCCGATACGACCACTGCGACCTTCTCGTTCCTGCTCGGTACCAGCATGAACAAGCGGCTACTCAAGGATTATCAGGCTTGGCCGGCTGAATGGAGCAAATTCTGCACCATCACGCCGATTCGGGACTTCAAGCAGCAGACGCGTGTGCGCTTGGGAGCATTTGGCAGCCTGCCGACAGTTGCGGAGGACACCGCCTACACCAGCATTTCACTGACCGACACCGCCGCCACGTATGTGCCAAGCAAGCGCGGCAACCTCGTCACTGTCTCGCGTGAAACTATCGTCAATGACGACCTCTACGCTATCAAGCAGATCCCGACCAAACTGGCAGTCGCGGCAGCCTACACGCTGGCCGAGTTCGTCTACGGCTTCCTCTCCAACAATCCTACCATCTACGATACCAACCCGCTCTTCATGACGGGCGCACCACATAACAACCTGGGGTCCAG
>JBDTBU010000083.1:0-23332 GCA_039923935.1 Ktedonobacteraceae bacterium
GACCCACGAGCAGGGAGCGACGATCCGCGAGAAGTGCGACCATTGCTGGTATAAGACCGCAGACGTCAAGTCCTCAGCAAAACAGGCATAATGGTAGTAGAGCGAGCAAAGACTCCACCCAACAGGCTTGATCGTTGGGTGGAGTCTTTGCTCGCTCTAAAGAGATGAGTGAGCGAGAAGAGCATCTATCTGTGTTTGGAGCTTTGCCGCATTAGCGAAGCCATAGTTGATAGCGAACGCTTCACCAGCCGCATTGAGCAGCACCGTACTGGGCACTGTCATGATGCGATAGCGTTTGACCAGTTCGGGCGAAGCTGGCGCGTCGATTTCCAGCACATCGATCTCTGGGCCGCGTAGCTCTTGCAACGTGCGTAGAGCAGGCTGTTGCAGTGTGTGGCACTGGTTGCAAGTGGCGCTACCAAAGGCCAGGACGCGTATTTTACCAGTAGTATCAGCGAGCGGCTCAGCGGCCAGGGCCAGACCGCGTTGGCGTGCCACGAAGACACGTCCAGCCCAGAGGAGAGCTGCGCTGAAGAGCAGCACCAGGGCCAGGATACCCAGGCGGGTCAGTGTATCGGGCATGGGTTCAGACTCCTCGCCAGTGAAAGCCGCCCTCGTAGCGCACACGCGGCAGGAGGCCCAATCGGCCCAGATGAAAGTACACGAAGCAGCCCGCGCAGAAGCCCACGAACAGATTCAGGCCCGCCAGCGCAAACACAAGCAAATCCAGTGTCCAGCCCAGAACCAGGGTACTGCTCACCAACAACGCCAGCGTAGAGGCCACCAGAAAGACCGCACCCACACCTTGCGCAAAGCGGTGCGGCGCGGGATCATCCTCAACCATATGCGGACGTAAGAGACGCAACGGCACCAGGACAAATCGATAGAGCAGACGATACGGTCCAATGGCTGGAGCCAGGGCCGAAAGAGCGAGAATAAGCGCCGTAATCAGCACCAGACGCGGCTGATCCAGCACAAAAGCTAGTCCCGCCAACACAAACGTGCTAGCCTGGGAGAATTTGCCCAGGTGCGCGTCTAAGCGGGGCGTTGTCTCTCTGTTTGCAGACATAATGGATAATCCCTTTCGCACACCCTACTCTCAAAGCAGCAGCAATGCGCCAACCGAACGCCAGTGGTTTGTTTAGAGCAACTATATGCTATCCTTTTGTACTTGCGCAATAGAAAGAGCGAATGTTCAGCGATTGCAATGGATTACGCAGATTCTATGCCTGGGAAGAATGGACATACGGTCGTTTCTCGTTGAAATTGACATAACATACAATACATACGAGCAGCCTCAGAGACAGAGCGATGTTTCTTAGGGCTGCTCTCACCTGTATGGCTAGTGGTAGAGGTATGTTAGAATAGAACCATGAAAAGGCAAAAAAGCATGGCTCAGAGCTTAATGAAGAACGTTTATTTATGGAATTGAAAGAAGGCATCCACAAATCGTCGCTACGAGGGACATTGTTTGTAGAGGAACCGGAGTCTGATCCCAGTCGTAAGCAGAGCACATATGTGCGCTGGGTTCAAGTATTGGTCGTGCTGGTACTCGTGGTTTGTCTGGCTGGCGGTGTCTTTGTCTACACGCGCTTTTCTGAATAGGCCACTCATCCAGCACTGGAATGGCCAGACTTGGAGCAGCGTTAGCTTGCCAAACCTGCTCTATGGGAACATGTCCGACGTGGCAACCATAGGAGGCAAAGTCTGGATGATAGGAAGCAATGCCGACGCAACAGGCAAGTCTCTTGGCTCACTGATCGAAACCACATGTTAGAACTTGTCAGAATCTTCTGCTTGCACTATCATATAGATAGTATCTCAGCCGAGACAACCTGGATCGTCGCGCACGATTCAGCCAAGATAGAGATGAGTTCTGCTTAGGCGGAACGTTAGATAAGAGAGCCATATGCCAACGCTCACCAAACAGCTACCAAAGAAAGTAGCACTCAAAAAGGGCGTGCCACAACGCTATAAACGCACGGCCCCAGTCGGATCACGCCTCAAGCAACGCGCGAGCTATTGGCTGCGGCACCCGCTCAACGCCGCCTGGGGTTGGCTCAGTTCAGTGCGTACTGCTATTCTGCTTATTTCAACGCTGACGCTGATCTGTTTGCTGGGCGTCTATTTTATTCAAGCGCCCGGCGAGGTGCTCAACGATCCCGCAGCCTACGCCGGTTGGGTGCAGTTCAACGCCCTGCCCAAATATGGCTCACTCACGCCCATCTTCGATTGGCTGCAATTCTATACTATCTTCTCTAGCTGGTATTTTATACTCCTGCTGGTCCTGCTCTCCATGAGCATTCTCATCGGTGGGATGCTCAATCGCTTGCCCGCTATCTGGCAGAACTTTCGCTATCCCTTGTTACGTCGCAGCGACAAATTCTATGAGAACGCCCTCGAACGCGGCTCGTTTGAGCGTGAGGACGCGCTGACCTGGACCACACAAGCACTGCGCAAACGTGGCTATCGCGTACGCAGTGTGGTTGAGGCTGTTGCAGTTGGCGATGCGCACACAGAGCCGCAGCAGGACGTGACGTATCTCTACGCCAACAAAAATTCCTGGGCCACGCTCTCGACATTCTCTTTTCACCTTGCCTTGATAACGCTGTTGCTGGCTGGTGCTTGTTCGCAGTGGCATGGCTTCGCACCTAGTAGCCCGGCGCGTAGTATCCTGCCCGCATCCTTCGTCGGCCTGACCGATAGCCTGGCTGGTTTTACCTTTGACCAGCCATTGCCTCAGGGGACCAGCGCGTTGGTCTATCCGCGTGGCACGCCGCACAACCTCAGCTTTCGCACCAACGCATTCACGGCAACTTTCGATCCCCAAACTGGCCTAGCTACCGATTATGTGACCGACTTGAGCGTTTTCCAGGATGGTGTGCAAGTTGCTCGTAGCAGTCACCTGCGCGTGAATGATCCACTGGCCTACGGTGGTGTGGTTTTCCACCAGTCCTCGCTGATTCCGGCGGTCAACGTCACGATCTCCGATGCCGACGGCTGTCTAATTTGCCACCAATCGGTTGTGCTGGACCAGACTGAGAACGCGTCTGGTGGCCTGCAAATCGATCTGAACAAAGGTATACCCATCGCTGGAACGGGCCTGACTTTGGGTGCTTTCTTTATCCATAGTAGCCATGTGCAAATGGCGCAAGTTGCTCATCCCATGATCCTGCTGACCGTCGGCGAGCCCGATGGGACCATTAAGGCAAGTGATACGTTGCGGTTGATGTCAGGCCAATCGGGCACGATCAGTCAGAACTGGAAGGTCACGTTGAACACTGCCAGCGATGCCACCATACTGTTAGTCACCAAGGATACCGGTTCAACCCTGATCTGGCCGACTGCCATCCTGCTTATTCTCAGCCTGTGTTTTACGTTTTATTTTCCGCAGCGACGCCTCTGGTTTAAAATCACCAAGAGCCGCGTCCAGATGGCAGCTTTACGCGAGCACTTTGTGAATATTCGCACCGATCTGCTTGCGCTTGAAAGAGCTAGTCAGAGCGAGCAGAAGCCTACCTGAAACATGTTGACAGTATGTGCGTAACTGCGATATGCTTGCTTGGAGCAGGTATCCAGTGCATGTTTGTGCATGGTCGGGAAAGGATGCTTGCGTATTCTGGTGGTAGGGATGCACCAAGCACTGAGGCTCTCTGGGGAAAGGTCAGCACATCAATGAAACTCACCATGAAAGGCGATTACGGCCTACGCGCAATGTTGGACTTGGCGGCGTACTATGGGCAGGGGCCAATTGAAAGTTCGGATATTGCGAGTCGGCAGTATGTGCCAGTGCAATATCTCGACCAGATTTTGATGATCTTACGCAAAGAGGGATTAGTCAAAAGCGTGCGCGGTCCCAAGGGTGGGCATATGCTGGCCCGACCACCGGCACAGATCACGATGGCCCAGGTCATGGAGGCGCTGGAAGGGTATGTGCCGCCGATGGAGTGCCTGCCCAACCCAGATTTTTGCAAGCTCTCGCCGGGATGCGCCCTGCGCAGTGTCTGGCAACAAATCGATGAGATGACCCAACATATTCTCAATGCAACGACCATTGAGGAACTAGCCAGCCGTCACCGCATTGGTGACACCGAAACAATGTATTATATCTAATATTTGTAGTCGCCTGGGGGTAGCCGCCAGTGGATGTTGATAGGCAAAAGGACATTGAAACAAACAGGTTGATCGCCATTGTCGAAGATGATGCTCAGCTTATCGGCCTGTTCCGGGATATGCTAGAGTGCGATGGGCGCTGGCAACTGCACTTTTTTAGCGATGGGCAGGATGCCAGGAACCATTTGCCAGAACTGGGTGCGCATCTGATTCTGTTGGATGTGGGTTTGCCGAATCTTGATGGCGTCTCGCTCTATAAGATTTTGCGCGGCCACAGTAAAACGCGACATACACCCATTATCATCATTACCGGTAGCCATGAGTGGGAACTGCAACGTATGGGCTTGCAGACGGGACTACTCTTGCGCAAACCCTTCCACGTTCAGGAACTCCTCTTTATGATCCAGGCCGTCCTGGGCAATGAGAGTCGGAATACCGAAAAAACCTCTGGAAAAAACGGCTGATCTCACCCTTGCCCTCTGGTGAGCAAAAAAACGTGAAGTAGGAGAACACATGGGGCATTGGGCAAAGGATGTTACCAGCTTAATCGGCAAAACTCCGCTCGTCGAACTTACCTATATGGCAGCCGATCTTCCGGCAACGGTACTAGCCAAGTTGGAGATGTTTAGTCCTGGTGGTAGCAGCAAAGATCGCGCCGCCTATCAGATGATCTGCGAGGCTGAGGCTCAGAGCCTTTTGCGCCCTGGTGGCACGATCACTGAGCCAACCAGTGGCAATATGGGCATCTCACTAGCCTGGATCGCCGCTACGCGTGGCTATATGTGTATCCTGACTATGCCTGATACCATCAACCTGGAACGTCGTCTGCTCTTGCGCCGTTTTGGTGCACAGGTGATCCTCACGCCTGGTAGCCAGGGTATGCGTGGCGCGATCAATAAGGTCATCGAACTGCGTACGACCCTGCCCAATACATGGTATCCACAGCAGTTCTATAACCAAGCCAGCCCGCGTGCCCACCGCATGAGCACCGCATCCGAAATTTGGGAGGAGACGCAAGGTCTGGTCGATATCGTCGTGATTGGCGTTGGTACTGGCAGTACCTTGACGGGTGTGGCCGAAGGTTTGCGCCAGTATAAACCGTCTGTCGAGGTCGTTGCCGTTGAGCCAGCCGCGTGCGCTGTGCTCTCCGGTGGACGGCCTGGCCCGCACCGCATCGAAGGTCTGGGCGCAGGCTTCCAGCCAGATACGCTGCGCGTCGATTTGATTGATCGCGTGATTGCCGTCAGTGACCAGGATGCTGTTGCTACCGCTATCGCTATTTTGAAGCACGAGGGACTCTCCGTCGGTATTAGCAGTGGGGCTGCCGCGTGGGCTGCTCTCCAGGAGGCACGACGCGAGCAGAATCGCGGCAAAGTCATTGTCACTATCTTCCCCAGTGCCGCCGAACGCTATTTGCAATCGATCCTCTTTGACGATCTGCGCCACGAGTAGTAATACTAACCTGCGTTCGTAGCATGCAATATCTCTTGCCTTTAGCAAGCTCAAAGATGTATCACGTTTGATCGCAAGTTAGTATAAGTACGAGAGGTGGTGCAACTCTTCTGCCAGTCCATTCGTTTCAATTGTAAGAGTTGTTAAAAAGGCTAAAAATACATGATTACAACACATCGATATCGATTTGATTTGAGCAACCAAGCACATATACGTACCAACAGCCTAGCGTGGCTGCTGGGTGTTGCCTTCTTGCTCTGCGCACTTGTGGGGAGCGTGGCTGCTCTCCTGCTTTGGCCGACCTATACGCATGATTTTACTCTCTATTTAAAGTGGCAGGATGCCCTGGTCGCTTCGAGTTGGTGCTTGACGGTCGTTTCATTGGGCGGCTGTATCCTGGTGCTACGCTTCTTGTATGCACTGCATCAGGGACGTACCGCAGGCATGCTGACACTGGAGAATGGCAACAGGTTGAGTGGACGCGATCTCTCCCCCAAAAACCTCACCAGCATTTTCTGGGCTGTGTCCACAACATTCACCTGCTTTGCCACGATGCTCATCGGGTTGGCCCCCGCCGTTCTGATTGGCTGGACCCTGCATTTGTCTAACCTAGTACTAATGGTTTTTTCCACCTTCGCGGCCTTCCTATTAAGTCTGGCTGGGCTAGGACTCTCCTTGCCTTGCGGAGCCTTTTTTGTGATTGGCCTGGTTGGGGGCGTCTCCTTCTGCCGCAAAATGGGCGCATCGCAGAGCTATACCCTGAACAACCAGACCATCTTGCGTATTGATGGGTCCGTGCTGGTGATCCTTCATCCTGATCGACCCGAATCGCTGTTCGATCTCCAACTGCTCACTCCTGACGACCAACGCCAACTGCTCACCCTGCTGCGTGAACGCTGGGTAGAGGCCAAACACACCTGGAATCCCACTTTAGGTGATGAAATAGAGGAAGCATTACGCAATGCAGAGCGTGCAACAATTACTATATGAAGGATGGAAAGCCAAAACTTTGCTTGACCTGACAAGTTGTCCTTTATGAAGGATGGAGAGCCAAAACTTTGCTTGACTTGACAAGTTGTCATTTTTGTTTTACAATTGTTAATATATGAACAGCCATTTCATAGGGCAGTTGCCACGAAATAAATGGAAAAAGATATTCGTTGAGGTCTGCCTCAAACGATGGCATTTTCAGACAGATACAGCCTGCTTGTTGAACGAGCAGGCAATTGTGCCAGAATCTCTTGGTGACCCGCTTGGAAACTGGTCACAGAATATCTGGTCTCCTCGCCCACACGTCCGGAGAGCAAAGTCGCCTTACTTTGTCGTAGTGGGCGATTTTTCTTAAGAGCTACGTGCATCTTTAAGAAAAATCCCCCCTTTTTTGCAGAAATCAGTAGCTAAAGCTCCTGATTTGCTTCGTATATCTAAATGTACAGGTCTTGTGTACCGTAGGCGTCTCAGTATGTTTGTCTCAGGCAGTTCCAAACTGCGTGTGGTATGAGCACTTGTGCGCAGATCATCGAGACGACGAGGCAACATCTCGTCTTGATGACCTATTCAGGTGTGTGATCTCGCGTGGAACTATCCTGCACTACCCGACCCTGCCGGGTAGTTCGTTTCTGTACGAATTTTTGAAAGGATGCACACATGACTCAGCAATCACCAGACTCGTCTCTGCCTCCAGAGACGCCCGACCAGGCCTTGCCCCTGCCTGAACCCGATGCTAGCGGCATTACGCGCCGTGGCCTCCTACGTGGAGCCGCTGTTAGTGCGGCTTCGCTAGGTGCTTTGGGCGGTTTGGTGCTCCCCTCTGGCGTCGCGGCGGCTGCTAGCCCTGGGCTGCTTGTCCCTGCGGCTTCCCGTCCTCAGACAGCACTCAGCGCACCTCTTTCTGTGGAGTTTCCACGGGGTGGGCAGTTGCGGGAATACTGGTTCCAGGCTGATTCTTACTATCACAATATCATGCCTAGTGGTATAGATGGTATGACAGGCAACACATTTATGTCCAGTGATACGAGCTTTTGGGCTATTGGCTATCGTGCGTTTACCCCTAGTTGGGGTCAGCCATTGCCAGGAGATGACAACATCGGCCCGAATAATGGCATGCCGGGACCGGTCATTCGTTGCGAGGCCGGAGACACCGTGCGGGTCCATTTCCGCAACAACGATACCTACTATAAAAAGCCACACACCGTCTCCATTCATGCCCTGCACTTCACTGTGGAGAATGACGGAGGCTGGTCCTGGATGCTGAGGGATAGGCCCGGTACAGATGTCAAGTTCGGCGAGTCTTACACGTACGAATGGACGGCCATCCCCAGGTCAGTAGGTACGTGGCCCTATCACGACCATTCGAAACATTTTGATCCAGGACGAGGGAGTGTCGTCATGGAGGCGGGCGCTGAACTGGGTTTGTTTGGTATGCTCGTCGTCACCGATCAGAATACTCCCACAGTTGATAAGGAAATAACGTCTATCTGGCATAGCTTCTATCAGGGCGATATTCCTGGTCTGAGCCAGAATTATCACTGCTTCGACGGTCTAGCTTATCTTGGTAATACACCTACTCCGCATGTCAAAGTGGGACAGAGCGTACGTTGGCGTATTGTCACGCTAGGCAATGACTTTCATACCTTCCACATGCACGGGCACACCTGGCTCTACAACGGAGGCTATACTGATGCCTTCGTGATTGGACCAGGCGTTGGGAGCACTATCGAGTATGTCGAGGATGCCTTTCCAGGTGCCTGGTACTATCACTGTCACGTCACTGAGCATGTGATGGGTCCAGGCATGGGCGGCATGATCGGCCTGTACATGGTAGAAGCGTAAAGCCTCGATGCCTGCCTAGGCTTTGGCTCAGTGAGTGTGTTGCTCCGCTTCTGGTTAGAGGCGCATGTTACTGAGTTATGACAGAAAGACGCTCTTCTGAGAAGGGGTTCGTTGTCTCGGTTGTATCTGTTACTTTGAGAAAGGATGTCTCTGATGAAAAAGTTTACATTCCTCGTCGTTCTGGTTGTTGCGCTGGCACTCTCGACGCTAGCCGCTTGTGGCGGACCTTCGGCTACAGCCACGACAGGCACAACGCCAGCCGCAGCAGGTGCGGCCAACACGGTCAATATGACTGGTGTCCAGTTTGATGTCTCCACCATTACCATCACCAAGGGGAGCACTCTCACCTTTACCGATCCGCAGGGCGGCTCACCTCATAACCTCGTCAATGGATCTCAAGGTCAGGCGCAACCAGAGCAAGGCGTGCCGGACTTTGGGTCAGGTGGCCAGACCGTTGCCGCTGGTGCCTCGTGGACAACGCCCCCTTGGAACACGGCGGGCACCTTCCATGTCACCTGCACCTATCACCCAACCACGATGACTCTCACCGTTACCGTCACTGGCTAGCCGCTGCTCTATGTGCCGGAAGTCCTATGGAGAGGGGCTGATCTGTTCCAAACAGAAGAGATAAGCCCCATGAAGTCCTACGGAGAGTGGGCTGATCTGTTCCAAACAGATCAGCCCCATGAAAGGATTAGTCGATGCCTGAACAGAAAGCCCAGCGCCTTCGTCGCATGTGCATGCTTGTATTCGCCGTTCTCAGCACAGTGCTCTTAATCGCGTGCAGTGGCGGCACCACGCCGCCAGCTCCATCCACTCATCAAAACGCAGTAACTCCCTTTATCTTACCAACCATCGCTGCTGCTCCTTTGGGCATTACCACTGGACCCGATGGGAACGTGTGGTTTACGGAGAAAGCTGGCAACGCGATAGGAAGCATCACGCCGCAGGGGAAGATCACCGAATACCCCTTGCCAACGCCCAACGCCTATCCTGCCGGAATTGCTGTCGGACCTGATGGGAACCTCTGGTTTACGGAGATTGCAGGCGCAATAGGCAACATCACGCCGCAAGGGAAGGTCACCGAGTTTCCCCTAACACCCATCAGCTTTCCCAAAGCCATCACCAAAGGACCAGATGGAAACATGTGGTTTACCGAGGCAACGGGCAACGTCGGGAGCATCACTCCTCTAGGAGTCATTACGCAGCATCCCCTCTCGACGAGCCTTAGCGTCGCTGAATCGATAACTGCTGGACCCGATGGGAACCTGTGGTTTACTGACAGCGCGACTGGTGCAATTGGAAGCATCACGCCTGCAGGAAGCACCAAAGAGTATCCTCTGCCAACTTCCACTCGACAGCCCGAAGGCATCGTCGCTGGCTCAGATGGGAACGTGTGGTTTACAGAGAATGCTGGCAACGCGATAGGGCGTATCACACCGCAGGGCACGGTGAAAGAATTTCCCATTCCAACCTCTAAAAGCGGTGCGACGGGGATAACTGCTGGACCGAATGGCACTGTCTGGTTCACTGAAACCACGACGAGCCAGTTAGGCAGTATCACTATGCAAGGCAAGATTACCGAGTCTCCCCTGGCAGCTCCGAATGTCTCTCCTGTGGAGATTGCTGCCGGAGCACAAGGCACTCTCTGGTTTACAGAGAGCACGACGAACCAGATAGGTCGTTTTACACCCAGCAAATAGGGCGCGAGCCAACCAAGAAAGGCACCGAAATGAGACGCTTGCAAGCTTGGCACTACCTCATCCCTGCCCTTACCGTGTTCTGGATCATTTTTGCTGTCGTCATCGTTACTAGTGGCTTTTCGTTTTTAGTGATCAGTGCGTTGACTGTCGTTGCAGTTTTCTCGCTGCTCGTCGTCGCCTTAGCATGGGCTTTTCAGAATAACATCTAAGAGGGGAGAATCTGACGCTGCTTATCTGGTTCCAAGTCAGAGTTTGGGACCAGATGAGCAACGTCAGACATCCTTCTTTCATACCAGAATGTGAGGAATTTGCGAACTTTGCGCAAAAAGACTTGACGGCATCCTGGGAAACATGTTATACTACATCCTGTCAGAGTATCTATATCGCTGTGCCTTGGCGTAGTGAGCTGGGTACCGATCCCTGTTGAGAGAGCAATACGTAAAACAAACCCAAACAAACAATACATTATTCCCCTTCTATATCACAAGGAAATGCTACACATAGTGGAACATCGTTCATTTTAGCGGAAAAAAGGGAACGTGTTCGCTGTCACATGAGCAGTATTTGTGTCAATGGAAAGCGGTTGGATAGCCGAGGTAGCAAAGATTGGCTAGACAGAGCGTGGACCAGCAAGAAGGGCTCCACAGGCTTCCAGTGCCGGATGCCTGTACTCGCCCCTGTATACCAGGGGACACTTCACAGTGGGGATGTGCATGTGGGTGATTTTAGCGCAATTTATCTGAGCAATGTTGGGAGAAAATAGGAGTAACCGCGTGCGGAAGCAAGATGCGGTTACTTTTATTGTCGTCAAACGTTTCTCAAAACGGGCATAATCAGCACTTATCTTGATTTTTTTTCTTGTCTTTTATTGCTTAAAAAGAGCGTGGATTTTTTCGGAACACAAACCAGGGGGTGGGAATCCGCGTTTATCTTGGTTTCCTCTGTGACGACTAGGTGAGAGGAGAAAATGTACCTATGGCAGTGAGTAGCAGAACGGTAACATTTCCAGAGCGTGTCTCTTTTGCACGCATCCCCGACATACGGCCAATGCCGGGACTTATTCAGATTCAACTGGACTCGTTTGAATGGTTTAAAAGAGAAGGCCTGCATGAGCTTTTTAGTGAGATCTCGCCAATTGAGGATTTCACTGGGAAGAATCTCAAGCTTGAGTTTATTGTGCCGCCAGAACCCTTCGGAAAGCCTAAGTACGGCGAGGAGGAGTGTCGTGACCGCGATACGACGTATTCGGCACCCCTAACAGTAAAAGCACGTTTGACGAGCAAAGAAACGGGCGAGATCATCGAGAAGGATATCTTCATGGGTGATTTCCCGCTGATGACGAAAGAAGGCACGTTCATTATTAATGGCGCTGAACGTGTGGTGGTGAGTCAGCTTGTACGCTCGCCAGGCGTCTACTTTACTGCGGATGAGGATGCCGCTACTGGTCGCAAACTCTTTTCAGCGAAGCTGATTCCCGGACGTGGTGCGTGGTTGGAATTTGAAACCAGCAATAAGAACCTGCTGACCGTGAAAATTGACCGCAAGCGCAAACTTCCGATTACAACCTTGTTGCGTGCAATTGGAAGTCTGGCAAAAGAGCAGTGGCACGGTGAGGAGCTGAATCTCTCCACCGACCAGGGCATTCTTGACGCGTTTCGCGACGTGGATAACGATATCAATATCCGCTATATTCAGGCAACGATGGATCGTGATCCGGTGAAACGGGAAGATGAGGCGTTGCTCGAATTGTATAAGAAGATGCGGCCAGGCGATCCCGCGACCATTGATAACGCTCGTTCGCTGGTGAAGAATATGTTCTTCAACCCCCGGCGCTACGATCTAGGCAGTGTGGGCCGCTATAAGCTGGATCGCAAGCTGGACCTTTCTGTGCCCCAGAGCCAGCGCATTCTGACCCAGGATGATATGGTGAATATCATTCGCCGTCTGGTTTCGTTGAACAACGGGCATGGCAAAAAGGATGATATCGACCACCTGGGCAACCGCCGCGTACGGTGCGTGGGCGAGCTGATTCAGACGCAGTTCCGCGTCGGTTTGCTGCGCATGGAGCGTGTGGTCAAAGAGCGCATGAGCATCCAGGAACCCGGTCAGGCAACGCCAAACGCTCTGATTAATATCCGTCCTGTGGTGGCGGCGATGAAAGAGTTCTTTGGTGGTAGCCAGCTCTCGCAGTTTATGGACCAGACCAACGCCCTGGCAGAGATCGGCCACAAGCGCCGCCTCTCAGCTCTCGGTCCAGGCGGTCTTTCGCGTGAGCGTGCCGGTTTCGATGTACGTGACGTGCACCACTCGCACTATGGGCGTATCTGCCCAATTGAGACACCTGAAGGTCCGAACATCGGTCTGATCGGTAACTTGGCAACGTATGGTCAGGTCAACCCCTACGGTTTTGTCGAGACACCCTACCGTAAGGTCTATCGACGTTTGAAGGCCAACGATCCACGCCTGATCGGGCGCGAACTGCGTGGGGCTTATGGTCGTGAGCGGGACGATCTCGCGTTGCCCGATGGCGAGGTGATCTTTAAAGGCCACTCGCACGTCATCATCGATGAGAAGCTGTTTGCACAACTGCAACAGGTGTTGGGTGAGGGCGAGGTGCGTATTCGTCCGTTCGTGGCTGATGAGGTGGATTATCGCACGGCTGACGATGAAGAGAATTTCTGGATTGCACAGGCTAACTCACCT
Organism: Ktedonobacteraceae bacterium; assembly: GCA_039923935.1. Lineage (GTDB taxonomy): Bacteria > Chloroflexota > Ktedonobacteria > Ktedonobacterales > Ktedonobacteraceae > Paraktedonobacter. The sequence goes on from JBDTBU010000083.1 coordinate 12,804, forward strand.
TTGACCGCGAATAGCGAGTTTGCGGAAGATCGTGTGCTGGCCCGCTATCAGGGCGCATTTGTGCAGGGCGTCTCAGATGACATGGATTACATGGACATCTCGCCCAAACAGATGGTCAGTATTGCCACTGCTCTGATCCCGTTCCTGGAGCATGACGACGTGAACCGCGCACTGATGGGTGCGAATATGCAACGTCAGGCTGTGCCGCTGCTGCGGCCACAATCGCCGATCTGCGGCACCGGTGTCGAACGCCAGGTCGCGATTGATTCGGGTCAGGTGCATGTGAGCCGTACCAATGGCGAGGTTGTTGGTGCGACGGCGCGTCAAATCCAGATTGTGGACGATACGGGCGAGGTCCATTCGTATCGTTTGCGCAAATTCGTGCGCTCGAACGCGGGTACGTGCATCAACCAACGCCCGATTGTGCGCAAAGGTGATTATGTTACCGCCGGCCAAGTGATTGCCGATAGCTCATCAACTGAGTTGGGGGAAGTGGCTCTGGGACAAAATATCCTGGTGGCTTTCATGAGTTGGGAAGGCGGCAACTACGAGGACGCTATCCTGATTAGTCAAGGTATTGTGCGCGACGACTACTTTACCTCGATTCACATCGAGAAGTACGAGATCGACGCACGCGACACCAAGCTTGGTCCTGAGGATATTACACGCGACATTCCGAACGTGGGTGAAGAAGGTCTGCGCAACCTCGACGAGCGTGGCATCATCTATGTCGGTGCTGAAGTGGGGCCGCAGGATATCCTGGTTGGGAAGATCACTCCCAAAGGCGAAACTGAGCTAACCGCCGAAGAGAAGCTCCTGCGTGCCATCTTTGGTGAGAAGGCGCGTGAAGTCAAAGACACCTCTCTACGCGTGCCACACGGCGAGCGTGGCAAGATTGTCGAAGTCAAGGTCTTCTCGCGTGACAACAACGACGAACTTTCTCCTGGCGTCAACGAGCTGGTGCGTGTGAGTATCGCGCAGAAACGTAAAATTGGCGCGGGCGATAAGATGGCCGGACGCCACGGCAATAAGGGCGTGATCTCGCGGGTGCTGCCCGTCGAGGATATGCCGTTCTTGCCAGATGGGACTCCTGTCGATATCATTCTGAATCCGCTGGGCGTGCCGCACCGTATGAATATCGGCCAGATTATGGAGACACACTTGGGCTGGGCTGCGGCGACGTTGGGCTATAAAATCTCCACGCCTGTCTTTGATGGTGCAACCGAAGCTGATATTGAAGAGAAGCTGGTCGAGGCTGGCCTACCGCGCACCGGCACTGTGCAGTTGTACGACGGGCGTACTGGTGAGCCATTTGACCATCCGATTACCGTTGGCTATACCTATATGCTCAAGCTGGCTCACTTGGTAGAAGACAAGGTGCACGCTCGCTCAACTGGCCCATACAGCCTGATTACACAGCAGCCACTGGGCGGTAAAGCTCAGTTTGGTGGTCAGCGTTTCGGTGAAATGGAAGTGTGGGCGTTGGAAGCCTATGGGGCCGCCAATATCCTTCAGGAAATCTTAACAGTCAAGTCCGATGACGTTGTGGGTCGCGTCAAGACCTACGAAGCCATCGTCAAGGGCGAGAATATTATGGAACCCGGAGTACCAGAATCCTTTAAGGTGTTGGTCAAAGAATTACAGAGCCTGGGTATTAATGTCGAGGTACTTAATGAAGATGAGCAACGGATTCAGTTCGTCGAGGACACCTCAAACGATGTGATGCCCGAACTGGGAATTAATTTGTCCGGTTTCGAGGGAGACCAGTAATTCATCGCGTGTTGGGTATGCACATTCATACATGTTATACCCAACAGAGGATGAATAGTCCTGCCATTCCGTTTTTGCGAAAGAAACAGCCTCTAGCTGTTTGCAAAAACGGAATAAGGATCAATACCTGCACCAGGAGGCAGCATGCTTGAAGTAAACGATTTTAACGCTATCCGTGTGAGCCTGGCCAGCCCTGAGCAGATTCGCGGTTGGAGCTATGGCGAAGTCACGAAACCGGAAACAATCAACTACCGCACGCTCAAACCAGAGAAAGATGGCCTGTTTTGCGAGCGCATCTTTGGCCCAAGTAAGGACTGGGAGTGCTATTGCGGCAAATATAAACGTGTCCGTTTTAAAGGGATTGTCTGTGACAAATGTGGTGTCGAAGTTGCTCGTTCAAAAGTGCGCCGTGAACGTATGGGACATATTGAACTAGCCTCTCCTGTCAGCCATATCTGGTACTTTAAAGGAACGCCCAGCCGCATTGGCCTGCTGCTGGACCTCTCACCACGCAACCTGGAGCGCATTCTCTACTTTGCGCTGTATGTCGTCACGAACATCGACGAAGAGGGACGACAGGGCGAGTTAATGCGTCTGGATGAAGAACTCATCTCGCTGGAACAGAACCTTGACGAGAAAGTCGTCGAGCGCGTTGAGAGCCTGAAAACGAGCCGCGATAGCGATATCCAAGCTGGTCACTCGCGTGTTGTGAATGGCAAACTCGATATTGATACACGCTGCGAACAGGATTTGGAGGCAGCTCGCACGGCTGAAAGCGATACCCGCGCACGGTTGCGCGAGTTGATGGGTCTTGAGACAGAGGATGAGATTGTCTTTACACCCAGTGGGCAAATCATCGTCAAAATTGGCGAGGCTGTAACGGCCAAGCATCTGGAGACCCTAGAGCGCACGGCAGAGGTTAGCCGCAACGATATCGCTGAGAAGGCTCGTCACGAGAAGATCACGCTTGAGTCTGATGTGAAGCGCGATGGTGAGCAGTTGGGCTTGAAGTACCAGAGTGAGATCGATAACGCCCAGGCAAAACTGGAGGCCCAGCGCGTTGAGCGCCGCGCACGCATTGAGCAACTGCACCGCGACCTGGAAGGTCTGAAAAAGATGGACCTCTTGCAAGAGGGGCGCTATCGTGAACTACGCGATGCTTTTGGCTCTTCGGTCTTTCGTGCTGGTATGGGTGCAGAAGCCGTACGCGAACTGATCGCCGCCATTCATCTAGAGAAGCTGTCCAACGACCTGCGCCACGAGATGGGTTCGACGGTAGGTCAACGCCGCAAAAAAGCGACCAAACGCTTGAAAGTGGTCGAGGCTTTCCGCAAGTCGGGCACCTCGCCGGAGTGGATGATCCTGACGGTATTGCCTGTGCTGCCGCCTGATCTGCGTCCGATGGTGCAGCTTGATGGTGGTCGCTTCGCAACCTCAGACTTGAATGATCTCTATCGGCGTGTCATCAACCGTAATAATCGTCTTAAACGCCTGCTGGACCTGGGTGCGCCTGAGATCATCATTCGCAACGAGAAGCGGATGTTGCAGGAAGCCTGTGATGCTCTGATCGACAATGGTCGCCGTGGCCGCGCTGTGGCTGGCTCTGGCAACCATAAGCTCAAGAGCCTGTCCGACATGCTCAAGGGCAAACAGGGACGCTTCCGTCAGAACCTACTGGGTAAGCGCGTGGACTATTCTGGCCGCTCGGTGATTGTGGTTGGTCCCGATCTGAAGCTGCACCAGTGTGGTCTGCCCAAGAAAATGGCTCTGGAACTCTTCAAGCCGTTTGTGATGCGCAAACTAGTGGAGCAAAACTTTGCGCACAATATTAAGAGCGCCAAGCGTTTTGTGGAACGCGTCAAGCCAGAGGTTTGGGACGTGCTGGAAGAGGTCATTAAGGACCATCCAGTTCTGCTGAACCGCGCTCCCACCTTGCACCGCCTGGGCATTCAAGCCTTCGAGGCAGTGCTCGTTGAGGGTAGCGCCATTCAGTTGCACCCGCTCGTCTGTTCGGCCTTCAATGCTGACTTCGACGGCGACCAGATGGCTGTGCATGTGCCGTTGTCGGACAAAGCGCAGGACGAGGCACGTCGCTTTATGCTCTCGACACGTAACCTGCTGCATCCAGCGCACGGTGAGCCGTCCATCGGTGCCACTCAGGATATGGTGCTGGGCTGCTTCTACCTGACGCAGGAGCGCCCCAATCAGGTTGGCGAGGGTCGTGTCTTTACCGATTCGACAGAGGCGCTGCTGGCTTATCATCATGGTGTAATAGCTCTCCAGGCTCCCATCAGGGTGCGCCTGGGCGACGTGAGCATCTGCGAGGATATGCCGCCAGTCAAACCTGTGCCGTCTAATGGCAAGCTGGTGCGTACCACTGTGGGCCGCATCATTTTCAATGAAGCACTGCCCGAACGTTTGCGCTACAAGAACTATGCCATGAAAAAGGATAATCTCAAGCACGTTGTTGGTGAGTGCTTTAAAGAGTATGGTCGTGTGAAAACCGCAGAGCTGGCTGACGAGATCAAACGCCTGGGCTTCTCTTACGCCACCAAGGCCGGTATGACCATCGCGATTAGCGATGTTATCGTGCCGTCTGGCAAGCAAGAAGAGCTAGCCAAGGCCGATGCCAAGATAGCCGAGCTGGACGAGCAGTATCGCGACGGCTTAATCACCGATAACGAGAAATACCAGCAGACGGTTGACATCTGGAACGAGGCGACTGAGAACGTCACCAAGATGGTCGAAGGCGTACTTGATCCTTTCGGATCGATCTATACCATCGCCAAATCTGGTGCGACCAAGGCTAAGTTCCAGCAGATCCGCCAACTCTCCGGTATGCGCGGTCTAATGGCTAGCCCATCTGGTAAGATCATCGACGTGCCAATTCGCGGTAACTTCCGCGAGGGTCTGAGCGTGCTGGAATACTTCATCAGTAGCCACGGTGCACGTAAAGGTCTGGCCGACACTGCGCTGCGAACGGCGGAGTCTGGCTATCTGACCCGTCGTCTGATCGATGTGGCGCAGGATGTCATCGTCACAGAAGAGGACTGCGGCACTACTGAGGGCGTTCTGGTCAACAACGCGGATAGCAAAAGCATGTTGCTGGAAGATATGCGTGACCGTCTGAAGGGGCGCATACTGCTAGAGGCCGTCGCTGGTTTGGACAACGTTGAACCAGGCGATGAACTGACCGAAGAGATTATCGAGCAGATCATGGGCATGGGTGAAGAATATCCCTTGCCCATCGGCAGCAAAGTCATGGCGAAAGACCACGAGCACGTGCAAAAGGACCAGATTATTGCATACCTGCCAGCAGAGAACGGCAAAGAACCCGTTCCCGTCCTGGCACGCACCGAGGGCGGGGCTGTGGAAACCGCCAATGGCTTGTTCATTCGTTTCGTTGAAACTGTGCGTGTGCGTTCGGTGCTGGGATGTCTGACCCCACGTGGCATCTGCCGCAAGTGCTACGGGCGCGACTTGGCCGCTAATGCCTTGGTCAGCCTAGGCGCGGCGGTTGGCATCATCGCCGCTCAATCGATTGGTGAGCCTGGCACGCAGTTGACCATGCGTACCTTCCACACTGGTGGTATCGCCGGTGCGCAAGGTGACATCACCCAGGGTTTGCCGCGTGTTGAAGAACTCTTCGAGGCGCGTGTGCCGAAAGATAAGGCCGAGATGAGTGAGATCGACGGCGTTGTCGAGATCACCAGAGTCGAGGGCACTGGTCAGCGTACCGTGCACGTTGTCTCGACCAACATCTTCTTTGACGAGTATGCACTGCCCAAAGGTAGCCAAGTGTTGGCTAATGACAAGGAGCATGTGCAGAAAGACCAAGTTATTGCTCTCATGCCTGCGGAAAAGGGCCAGGAGCCGCTCGCGGTGATGGCGCGAACCGAAGGTGAGGCGATAGTGAACGCTGAGAGCGTGCTGAGCATCCGCTTCGAGGAGCGCGAGGAGCGCTCGTATCTCCTCCCAGCAGCCCGCACGCTAGCCGTCTCTCAGGGCCAGAAGATCCAGGCAGGCACACCAATCACAGGGGGCCAGCGTGATCCTCAGGATGTTCTGCGTATCCAGGGTCGCGACGCAGTGCAGATGTACGTCGTCAAAGAGGTACAACGCGTGTATCGCAACACTGGTGTGTATATCAATGATAAGCACATCGAAGTCATTTGCCGTCAAATGCTGCGGCGTGTCAAAGTAGATGAGCCGGGCGACACCGAAATGCTGCCTAGCGACCTCGTAGATCGTTTCGTCTATGCTGACACCAACTCGCGTGTCCTGGCCGAAGGTGGCGAGCCTGCTACTGCTTCAACCATCCTGTTGGGTGTAACCAAAGCGTCGCTCAATACCGATAGCTTCCTGGCTGCGGCCTCCTTCCAGGAGACCACCCGCGTGCTGACTGAAGCTGCGATTGAGGCGCGGACCGACCATCTGATCGGCTTGAAGGAAAACGTCATCATCGGCAAGCTTATCCCGGCTGGCTCTGGCATTGCGCAGCGCCGCCGCGATCAGATTGCACGCCAGCAAGCAGCGGCAGCACGTTTGAACGCAAACGCTCAGCCCAGCATTGTTGGTGTCGGTGCCGGTGCCGGTGTCGGTACTCTTGGCCTGACTCTTGACAGTTTGGACAGCGAGTGATAGTATAATGTCGGAATTTTAGAAATTACAAAACGTTCGTATGCCCTGCGTTGTTCGGTCAGATTGTGCTGAACGTGCCTGAACAACGCGGGCTTACTGTCAAATCCCCAGGATTGTGGTTTGAGGGAAAAAGGGTTTGTCGTTCCCCCCTTGCGGGTTTTCCGCTAAAGTTCAATCAAAAGAGTGTCATTTGCGCTCTTTGGAACAAGCTAATCGCGTATTACGTCATAGGCTGGGCACATGAGATCTTCGCGTGCGCAGTGAAAAGGATAGGGAGAAGCGTTCGTTGCCGACGATCAATCAACTGATCCGCAAGGGTCGTTCTAAGAAAAAAGAGAAGGTGAAGGCTCCGGCGCTGCTGTATTCATACAACGCGCTGAAGAACCGGACTTCCCGTCTAAAGGGGTCGCCACAGAAGCGTGGTGTGTGCACTCAGGTGCGTACGATGACTCCGAAGAAGCCGAATTCGGCAATGCGTAAAATTGCTCGCGTTCGCTTGAGTAACCAGATGGAAGTTACGGCTTACATTCCTGGTGAAGGGCATAACTTGCAGGAACACTCCGTCGTACTCATTCGTGGTGGCCGCGTGAAGGATTTGCCGAGCGTGCGTTATCACATTGTCCGTGGCACATTGGACAGTGATGGAGTTTCAAAACGCCGTCGTGGTCGCTCCAAATATGGTGCGAAACGGCCCAAACCAGGCCAGGTTGCCGCTCCTACTAAGGGCGGTAAGCGCAAATAGCTCTCTTTGATGCTGATGCGGCGAACTTCCTCGTTTGGAGTTCCCTTAGCCACATCGGCCAAGAGGCAAGTAAAACGATACCACCTGAACGCCTTCAGGTAGGTCGAAAAAAAAGATCCATCGCCGCACAGGAACACGGGTATATGCCCCCTGAATGCGATGAGAAGCGAGTGTTCTCCTTCTGCTCAACTTTCGACCTAGAAAACAGCATGTGCAGATGGAAAGGCACTTGTGTGGAGGCGTCCGTGAAGGCCGCAGGCTGTATGCCTGTGGTTGCAGCGACGCCTTTTGTGGTGTCTAACACTATCTGAACTATAAAGCGACAGCGAGCGTCTCGTGCATACATGAGAACGAGAACACAGCCAACAATCAATCGATGAGGAGGAAGGCTTTGCCAAGACGTAAAAGACCAGTGCGGCGGCCAGAACTGCCGGATGCAAAATTTAAGAACCGCAATGTGGCCCGTTTTATTGGGAAATTGATGATGGACGGCAAGCGCAGTTTGGCGGAGCGCATTCTGTATGATGCACTCGATTTCATTGAAGCCAAACAGAAGCGTGCCCCTATGGATGTATTCGAGCAGGCTCTGAAAAATGTGACTCCCACCCTGGAAGTCAAACCCCGCCGCGTCGGTGGCTCAACCTATCAGGTGCCTGTGGATATTCGCAGAGAGCGCGGCAACGCGCTGGCTATGCGCTGGCTGATCCGGGCTGCGCGTACGCGTAACGGGAAATCAATGTCGGAAAAACTTGCCAGCGAACTGATGGATGCAGCGGCTGGTCAGGGAGCAACCATTAAGAAACGTGAGGAGACCCACAAGATGGCGGAGTCTAACAAAGCCTTCGCTCATTACCGTTGGTAACAACAAATCATGGCTAGAGATTTTCCACTGGATAAAACACGCAATATAGGTATTATTGCTCATATCGACGCCGGCAAAACCACCACCACCGAGCGTATTCTCTTCTATACGAAGAAAATTCACCGCATCGGTGAGGTCCATGACGGGGCTGCAACCATGGACTTTATGGTGCAGGAGCAGGAGCGTGGTATTACCATCACGTCTGCTGCGACAACCTGTTTCTGGCTGGACCACCGCATCAATATTATTGACACCCCTGGTCACGTCGATTTTACCGCCGAGGTTGAGCGCTCGCTGCGCGTCCTGGACGGTGGGGTGGTTGTGTTTGACGCTGTGGCCGGCGTTGAGCCTCAGTCTGAAACCGTTTGGCGACAGGCGAACAAGTATGATGTGCCCCGCATCTGTTTTGTGAATAAAATGGACCGCATGGGCGCTGACTTCTGGCGTACGGTGGGAATGATTCGTGAACGTCTGGGAGCCAACCCGGTTGCCATCCAACTGCCCATTGGCGCAGAGGGTGGCTTTAAAGGGTACATCGATTTGTTGGAGCGCGAGGCCGTCGTCTTCACCGATGATCTAGGGACCAAATCGGATCACACTGAGATCCCGACGAGCATGGAAGCTGAGTTCAAGGAGCACCTTGAGGAGCTGATTGATCGTGTGTCCGGGACCGACGATGCGCTGGCTACGAAGTACCTGGAGGGCGAAGAGATCACCAAAGAGGATCTCATCCCAGCCTTGCGTCGGGCGGTTATCGCCAATAAAATCGTACCCGTGCTGTGTGGGTCTTCGTTGAAGAACAAGGGCGTGCAGGCTATGCTGGATGCGGTTGTCGCTTTCCTGCCCTCGCCGTTGGATATTCCGCCGCCTCATGGGACCAATCCCAATACCGAAGAGCTGATTGAACGCGAAGTAACAGACAACGCGCCGTTCTGTGCGCTCGTCTTTAAAATCGTCTCTGATCCCTTTGTTGGGCGTCTCTCCTACCTGCGCGTGTATTCTGGCGTCATGACCAAGGGGTCTGCGACTGAGAATACGTCAAATGGCAAGAGTGAGCGCGTTGGTCGCTTGTTGCGTATGCACGCCAACCATCGTGAGGATATTGATGAGATCCGCGCTGGCGATATCTGCGCCGCCGTGGGTCTGCGTAGCACCTTTACTGGTGATACCCTGAGCGACGGGCAAAAACCAATCTTGCTGGAGTCCATCACCTTCGCGGAGCCGGTGATCTCGCTGGCCCTGGAACCGAAGACGCGTGCTGAGCAGGATAAGATGGCTATCGGTCTCGGCAAATTGGTTGAAGAAGATCCAACATTACATTTGCACACTGATCCAGAAACAGGCCAGACGATTATCGCTGGTATGGGTGAGTTGCATTTGGAAGTGACCGTGGATCGCCTCTTCCGTGAGTTCAAGGTTGAGGCCAACGTGGGTCGCCCGCAGGTGGCCTATCGTGAAACCATCACCCACGAGGCCAAGGCGCAAGGGAAACACATGCGCCAGACGGGTGGTCATGGCCAGTACGGTGATGTGTGGATCAAGGTTGAGCCAAACGAGCGCGGCAAGGGCTATGAGTTCGTCAACGGCATCGTTGGCGGCGTTGTGCCCAAAGAATATATCAAACCTGTTGATAACGGCATTCGCGAAGCATTGGAAAAAGGTATTATCTCCGGCTATCCAATGATCGACGTGAAGGCCACGCTCTATGATGGGTCGTACCACGATGTTGACTCAAGTGAAATGGCCTTTAAAATCGCCGGTTCGCTGGGTGTCAAAGCAGCAGTTCACAAGGCTGGTCCCATTATTCTCGAACCCATTATGCTGGTTGAAGTTACCACCTCTGATGAATACTATGGTGATGTCATTGGCGACCTCAATCGTCGTCGTGGCACAATCCTCGGTATGGAAAATCGTGGGACGGTGGCTGTGGTGCGAGGGCATGTCCCCATGGCTGAAATGTTCGGTTATGTGAACGAACTCCGTTCAATGACCAGTGGACGCGCAAGCTATTCGATGGAATTTGCGAGCTATGATCCGGTTCCGCGCAACGTCGCAGACCTGATTATTGCAAAGGCCACCAAGTAAAACACTTTCTGTTAGGCACGATTTTGTGCCCAGGGCAAGAGCATGACGCACGCGAGGCACCTATCCCGCTTGCGTCATGGCCCACAAAGCTTCGGAGCCAAACTCAGGGGCGAGGCCAACCGAATAAGCTATTGCTTTTTCCAGTCGAGAAGCTGGAGTAATGAATTAAGAATGAGTGCATCGCAAAGGTGTAACCCCTGACGCACGTAATTTTGCACTGAGCACTATGGAGGATGAGGTAACTCATGGCTAAGAAGAAGTTTGAGCGAAACAAGACCCATGTCAACGTTGGGACCATCGGTCACATCGACCATGGCAAGACAACGCTGACCGCTGCAATCACCAAAGTGATGGCAACGCTCTCAAAAGACAACAAGTACATGGCGTTCGACCAGATCGACAAAGCGCCAGAAGAGCGCGAGCGCGGTA
>JBDTBU010000084.1:0-8256 GCA_039923935.1 Ktedonobacteraceae bacterium
TGGCGATGTCGCTGCTACAGGCAGGTATGGCTGAAGAGGGCATCACGAGCCTCCCACCCATCAAGATCACGTACTCAACTGGCCCTACCCTGGGGCTACTCATGACCGCGATCCGCCAAATGTGGTCGACTGTCTTGAATGTCAATGTCGCTGCGAATGTGGAAGACTTTACGAAGGAGCTCGGGGACATCAACCAGTCTGTCTGCACAACGCCTGCGACTCCAGCGGTCTGTTTGGGCAAGGGCATCCAGATGTGGTCTATCGGCTGGAGCGCGGACTATCCAGATCCACAGGACTTTACAACCCTGCAGTTTGACAACGGCGTTGCCAATAACCAAGCCAACTATGGTCAGAACACCGCTCTGGATGCTACAACACAAGTACAGACGCAAGTAGGACTAGAGAAGGCCGACGCCATGCCTGCTGGCGCCGCCCGCTTTAACGCCTACATGCCGTTGGAGCAGCAGCTTGTTAACGATGTGGCTTGGCTCCCACTCTACCAAACAAGTGGTGTCGAGGTCATCAAACCCTACGTCAGTGGTTGGGTAGATAACGCTCAGGCATCTACGCCTCCAGACGATTGGGCAAACATCTTTATCACCGTCCATTAGTAGCCCAAAAGGGTAGAGCTTTTCAGCTTTGACTTTTGACTACTCCAATTGGTAGCCTGCTGGCTACTCACAAAAAAGAGAGGCGAGTGACATGTCGTGCATCCGTGCGACAAGCCACTCGCCTCTCTTTTTGCAGCGTGAAAAAAACTGCTCTCACAAGCCATTTTTTGCCAGTTTCAGAAAACTCAGCAAGCAATGTGTGTGAGATTTCGCAACCACCCAACGTAGTAATAAGAGAACCACCGTTTGTAATGGTTCTCCCAAACAAACGGATCTTCCCTAACTGCGCAATCGACGCGAAGGTGCCAAACTTATATATCAATGTATAAGAATTTATCGCAAAGCACAGAGTGCTAACCTCAGACGAACGAGTGTAGAGTCGTCACAAACCATTCTGTTCTATGGACGCGGTCTTCTTTTTTGTGATGTATCAGTCAGTCGGAGGAACAGAGGGGCACGGCATCTCTAGTTGGTCAGTGTACGTTTTACTTTTTACAGTCATACGGAGAAAGCGCCCATGAAATCTGGCAAGAAATTCAACGTGAAGTTGCTACCCGCCCTGCTCTGCCTCGTAGCGATGCTTGTGGCAGCCTGTGGTAATAACAACTCAGTCACCCAGACTCAGAAAGCGCCCAACGCCCAACAGCACATGCACATTGCATTCGAGGGCGGCAACGGTGGTGGTGATATGACCACCTTCGATCCTGCCCTGGCCAGCGACACTCAGTCAGGTCAGGCAATTTCGATGGTCTTTACCGGCATGGTGCAGTTGAACAACGACCTGAAAATTCAACCCCAACTAGCAAGTTCCTGGGATACGAGCCCGAATGGTCTAAAATGGACCTTCCACCTGAAACACAACTTGAAGTTCAGTGATGGCAATACCCTGGATGCCTCCGATGTGGCCTATAGCATCAACCGCGCCCTATCGCAAAGTATCAACAACCTGAGTGGCGGTCTCGCGGCCACCTATCTGGGTCAGATCAAAGATTCTGCTGCCTTCACCGCTAGTGGCGCTGGTGCTCCCACCACGCTGATCGGCGATAGTATCAAAGTGGTTGATGAGAACACCCTTGAGTTGGACCTGAGCCAGAACGCTGCCCTGGATGCCGCCGCGCAGGTAAAAACGCAGAATGCTCTGGCTGCTGCCGATGTCATGCCCAACGGTGATGCCCGCTATAGCGCCTACAACGCGCCTGAGCAGCAGTTGGTCAATGATGTGGCCTGGCTACCCCTCTTCCAGTATCAGGGTGAAGAGGCGATCAAGCCCTATATCACAGGGTATCCGGACAACGCTCAGCAGATCGTTGCTCCAGATGACTGGTCGAAGATTTTCGTTACCGTCCATTAGTAGCCCAAAAGGGTAAGCAGCCCTAGCCTATGTAGATAATGAGGAGAGGTGGTAACCTTCGGGTTATTTCTTCTCCTTTTTCTTAAAAAAATCGAGCTTCTACGGATGGAAGTCGAGTTCCACGTTGAGGATATACTTACAGGAAGAGGAAACCTTCGCAGGCACCCGAAGGCAGAAAGGAATAACATCATGCACTTGCTTGACAGCCTGCACAATGTCTCGTAGAATTACTCGTAAATAGACCACTGTAATTGCCTGTTGCCAGTAATCATGAGAAGCTTCCCATGGAAGGTGCCATTACATGGGGTTCTTGTCAACAGGATCAGTACATGTATTTTGTGCGATACGCTTGGAAAAAGAGATCACCAATAGTGGTATCTCATCATACCATTGCATCCTTGAAAAAGGAGTAAGGGGCACAGTATGGTTCAGTTTTTAGTCAAAAGGTTCATTGGACTCCTCTTCGTCGCTATTGCAGTGACGTTTGTCACCTTCATCATGGGTTACTTTGCGCCAGGGAATCCGATCATTCTTCTGTTGGGGCAGCACTACACACACAAGGAAGAATTGTTACTCATGCATTCCTACGGGCTTGATCTGCCCTGGTACCAACAGTATGGTAACTATCTGCACAACCTTTTTAGCCTCAACTTTGGACAATCCTTTGTGACGAAAGGACGTCCGGTTGTGGATATCCTGTCCAGCGGCATACCAATTTCGCTGGAGTTGGGCCTCTGGGCACTCGCGTTGCAGTTGGTCATCGGGATTCCTCTGGGTATTATCTCTGCCTTGAAGGCAAATACCTGGGTTGATACCACGAACATGACTGTCATGCTGTTCGCCTTTTCCATTCCGTCCTTTGTCATGGCTATCTTCGCTCAAGTTCTTATCGTCTGGCTCGACCAGCATACTGGTCTCGGCTGGCCTGTCGCCAACTGGGGCACACCCTGGTCCTATAGCTGGAGCGATATTCAGTTCAAGTTGGTTCCCATTCTCGTCCTGGCCGCCATTGGTCTGGCGTTCTTCGCACGCTTCTCCCGCACCACTATGCTGGAAATATTGCGCCAGGATTATGTACGCACCGCACGCTCCAAGGGCTTGCACGAACGGGTAGTCGTGTACCGCCATGCACTGCGTAACGCCATGATCCCCCTGGTCACCCTGATAGGCATTGCTCTGGGCTTCCTGGTTGGAGGTGCCTTCTTTATCGAGCAGATCTTCAACATTCCAGGCATCGCGGACATCAGCATTTCATCGATCAACTCGCGCGACTATCCAGTTATCCAGGCAACAACAGTCATTCTGGCAATCGCCGTTGTCCTGGGCAATTTGATCTCGGATCTTTTGTATGCCGTAGTTGACCCACGCATTAAAGTCGAATAGGAGAATTAGCGATGGACACAAGAAAGGACCCGCGTCCTGATTTTACACCAGGCGCAATGATCCCTCAAAGCATTGCTCCTGGAATGATTGACATGGATCAAGCGACAGGCATTTTCACAGACGACGACAAACCCAAGAAATCCGCCTCGCCACTGCAAGACTCGCTGCGCCGCTTGCGACGCGATGTGCGTGCAATGATCAGCATTGGTGTGATTGTCTTCTTTATTGCGCTAGCCATTGTCGGGCCACCGATCTACCAGCATATCGGCGGCTCCTACCTAAGCACTGTCAGTGGGGTCACGTATGGCCCATCAGACTACCATAACTACTCGCACGAAGAGTTGGACCGCCAGAACGAGGGACCCAGCTCACAGTATTGGCTCGGCACTGATGACATTGGGCGCGACATACTGGCTCGCCTGATGCAGGGTATCCTGATCTCCCTGTTCGTGGCCATCTCTGTAGAAATCGTAGATATTGGCCTGGGCGTCACGCTGGGCGTACTTGCTGGCTACTACGGTGGCTGGATCGATCAACTCCTAGCGCGTTTCACCGATCTGATGTTCGCCTTCCCTGGCCTGCTCTTCGTCATTCTTATCGCTGGCATCTTCGGGAGCGCAGCCGATGACTGGTTCGCCCATATCCCGATTATTGGTGGCGGAGGCAACGCTCGCTTACTCCTGGTCTCCCTGGCTCTGGCTATTGCTATCTGGCCACTGATGGCTCGTCTTGTCCGAGGCCAAACGTTGCAGTTGAAAGAGCAACAGTTTATTGAAGCGGCACGCACCTCCGGAACGAAAAACTCGCGTATCATGTTCCGCCATATCGTCCCAAATCTGTTCAGCATTGTCGTTGTTGCTTCCACCCTGAACATTTCTGGTACGATCATAGGTGAAGCTGGTATCAGCGCACTCGGTTTGGGTGTGCAACCACCTGGCTCTAGCATCGGCCTGATGATCTTCGAAGGAAGTCAATTAACGCAAGTCTATCCGTGGGAAGTTATGGTCCCAGCCGTGACCCTGTCCCTGTTCGTCCTGGCTTTCTCCTTCCTAGGTGATGGCCTGCGTGACGCCTTTGATCCTCGATCCAAAGATTAGTGAGCGGAGTGACAAAAAATGGCAGAAAATCTGCTTGAAGTAAATAACTTAAAGACCTACTTCTTCTCTCGCACAGGAGTGGTCAAAGCCGTAGATGATGTCTCTTTCGTGATGCGTCCCGGCGAAACACTGGGCGTTGTAGGCGAAAGCGGCTGTGGCAAAAGCGTCACAGCCCTCTCGGTGATGCGCTTGATCTCCAATCCCGGCAAAATTGTCGGCGGCGAGATCAACCTCAACGGGGAAAATATCATGGAGAAAAATCAGGAAGAGATGACCGACCTGCGCGGCAGTAAAGTCTCGATGATCTTCCAAGACCCCATGACCTCGCTGAACCCGGTCTATAGCATTGGCTATCAGATCGCCGAAACGGTCAAACGCCACCGTAAGGATGTCACCAATGAACAATCCTGGAAGCGTGCTGTCGAAATGCTCGACCTTGTCCGCATCCCCGATGCGAAACGTCGGTCGAAAAACTACCCGCACGAGTTCAGCGGCGGCATGCGCCAGCGCGTGATGATCGCGATTGCCCTGGCCTGTAACCCCCAGTTGCTGATCGCGGACGAACCGACAACCGCGTTGGACGTGACGATCCAGGCACAGATCCTTGAGCTGATGAAGGGCCTCTCAAAAGAGTTTGGCACGTCTGTCATGCTGATTACCCACGATCTGGGCGTTGTAGCTGGCTCCTGCCAGTACGTCAACGTTATGTATGCTGGACACGTCGTAGAATCAGGTCCAGTCAAACAGATTTTTGAGACACCCGCGCACCCATATACCATCGGTCTGTTGCAATCCATGCCGCGCCTGGATGATGAACGCGGTGTCAAGCTCACCCCCATTGCAGGCCAGCCACCTGACCTGCTGAACCTGCCTCCTGGCTGCCCATACGCGCCGCGTTGCCCTCGTGTGCAGTCACGGTGCCGTGAGGAACGCCCAGAGTTGACGCAAGTCGGTCGAGGGAAACAGCTAGCAGCCTGTTTCTATCCAGCATAAGGGGAGAGACATTTCATGATTCAACATACACCAATGCCACCAATGCCACCAACCCAGGAGATGAATACTACTCTGGTTGATGTGAAAGGTTTGAAAGTCTACTTCCCGATTAAGGGAGGGATATTTGGCCGAACGGTGGCGAATGTCAAAGCAGTTGATGGGGTGGACCTGTTTATCAAACGCGGCGAAACGCTCGGCCTAGTCGGCGAAAGCGGATGCGGCAAATCCACCACTGGACGCGCGATTCTCCAGTTGATTAAACCCACGTCGGGTAGCGTCAAACTGAATGGCGAGGAACTGACCACGATGGGTACAGGAGAAATACGCCGCAAACGCCAGAATATGCAGATGGTCTTCCAAGACCCGTTTGCTTCACTCAACCCGCGCTTCACCGTCGGACAAATTGTGGCAGAACCACTCGAAAACTATAAGAAATATAAAAACAAAGCAGAACTACAGGACGAAGTTGCTGGCCTGCTAGAGGTCGTAGGTCTCAACCCGTTCTTTGTGAACCGCTTTGCCCACGAGTTTAGCGGTGGTCAACGCCAGCGTATCGGTATCGCACGCTCCCTGGCTCTGCGCCCCTCGTTCATTGTTGCGGACGAGCCGGTCTCGGCTCTGGACGTGTCAATCCAGGCGCAGGTGCTCAACCTGATGGAAGACTTGCAGGGACAGTTTAACCTGACCTACCTGTTTGTCGCTCACAATCTCTCGGTTGTGAAACACATCAGTGACCGCGTGGCTGTGATGTACCTTGGGCGCATTATGGAGCTAGCTAAGAGCGAGTCCCTCTACGAGATGCCCCTGCATCCGTATACCCAGGCGCTGCTCTCTGCCATCCCAGTACCCGACCCAACCATCGAGGAACACCGCAAGCGCATCATCCTGGAAGGTGATGTGCCCAGCCCGGTGAACCCACCCAGCGGTTGCAATTTCCATCCCCGTTGCTGGAAAGCGCAGGAGATCTGCCGCGAGGTCATCCCGCCTCTGGAAGAGAAACAGTCGAACCATTACGCGGCCTGCCACTTCCCTGGCTAATGCCCTTCGCTCGCGTAAAAAAGGATCTGCCGGAAAATTGTGCGAAACATGATTTTCCGGCAGATCCTTTTTCGCACGCTCTCAATCTTTTTCGTGCTCCAAACGCTTAATGCGAGAAAGTAAGCGGACACGGGCGAGCAAATAACGCGCATCAAAGGGTTTCACCAAATAGTCGTCAGCTCCCGCATCAAAACCTGCCACCTTATCTTGCAGGGTCGAAAGGGTGGTCAACAGCATAATAGGCAAGTGATGGAGCGACTGAGAACGGCGCACATAGCGACAGAGATCGAGTCCGCTGGCCTGCGGCAACACGATTTCACAAATCACCAAATCCAGCGGTGCTGCTGCCAGGGAATACCGAGCCTCGTCCAGCGAACGCGCAACACACAAACTACAGCCATAACCCAGAGCTTGCTGGATTTTGTCGCGCACCTGCACATCGCTGTCTACCAGCAAAATATGTAACCGACGCATTTGTTGAGAAACGTACACGCTGCACCAAATATCTTCTATGAAAGGGATGATTTCTTTTTCTATACACATATACGCACTGTGCAGGGCATTTCCTCACAAAACAGAGCGTTCTAGAGAAATTAGCTTCTGTTCGCCCAGCTATTCACGCTCAGCGTGTATCTGCACCAACTGATCCATCCGGCGCTGACGGTCCATTGGTGTTAACTGCAACACACGTTCAATCGCGGCATGTAGAGCACTGGGCTTGAACGGCTTGGTCAGATACTCATCAACGCCCGACAGCATGCCTGTCATCTTATCCTCTGTACGTGTTAACGCGCTGAGGATAAGCAAGGGAATATTCATGGTGCGAACATCGCCACGCAGGCAGCGTACCAATTGATACCCATCCAGGCGTGGCATCTTCACATCAATAATGACGCAATCCGGCTGTTCAGCATAGATACGTTCTAAACCCTGCGCCCCGTCATAGGCGACAACAACCTGGTATGCTCCTTGCAAATTCATGGCATATTTGATCAGTTCAACAATCGTTGGGTTGTCATCGATTACCAGAACTTTTTTCATTGGCTCTCCCCTTCGACTGAAGCGTACCATAGAGAAACATGCGAGAAAATACTTGCGACCCTCTAAATTGTAGCATATCAATACATAACATTCAAATTTGAGCCAGCCAGCCTTCATTAAGATCAACCAGACCCGGCCCTCGCGTCCGGCGCATGGGATGTGCTACAATACCTTTTAAACTGATATCGCTAAGGGGTAGGAGAACACGCATGGCTGATCGCTATTCACGACAAACATTATTCACACCCATCGGCAAAGCAGGCCAGGAACGTCTGGGAGAGGCTAGCGTAGCCATCCTTGGCTGCGGCGCCCTAGGCACTGGACTGGCTAACAACCTGTGCCGCGCCGGTGTGGGACGCTTGCTCATCGCTGATCGCGATTATATTGAACTGAATAACCTGCAACGCCAGATTCTCTTTGATGAAGAGGATATCGCGCACCATCTGCCCAAAGCTGTTGCGGCAGTCCAACGTCTGCGCAAAGTGAATAGCGAGATCCGCCTGGAACCGCTGGTCGAGGATATCAACGCCGATAGCATCGAGACCCTGGTACGCGAGGTAGATTTGGTGCTGGATGCCACCGACAACTTTGAGACGCGCTATCTCCTCAACGATGCCTGCATCAAGCATAATCGCCCCTGGATCTATAGCGGGGTGATCGCATCATACGGCGTGACTATGAACATTCTTCCTGGCGTGACGCCTTGCCTGCGCTGTGTCTTCCCAGAGATGCCCCTGCCCGG
>JBDTBU010000085.1:0-5167 GCA_039923935.1 Ktedonobacteraceae bacterium
GGAAATAGTCTATAATAGGAATGAAATTTTAAAATGCATGGATGTATTCTGTTGATAATCAGAGCCGACGCGCTCGTTGCACGTTCGGCTCGATCCAGGAGGAGTAGCGATTTTATGAAACAGAGAAACATGTTTACACGTGCACAGGTGGCGCTTTTGTGTCTGTTACTGCTGAGTATCTTTTTGCTTGTTTCAGCCTGCAGTGGATCTTCAGGTCCAAATTCTCAACCAAATAATCAGCCATCCAACGGTGGATATAACGTCATTCATCTTGTGGACCAACAGATCCAGCACTTCCTGACTGTGCCAGGACGATAAAGCAGCTTGAAAATTGATACATAGACTGTAACTTTTCTCAGTGTGCTATGATGAGAGTGGGTTGGTGCGCTGCTGCGCTGCAAGCATTCCGCAGCCCAGCACACGTTTTGATCTCTCCCTAGTACTATTGATTATGAAGGACAATCTATGCTACAGACGCCGTTTTTTGATCCTGAGAAAAGCTACATAGAGAATTTCGAGCAAGGTCCATTCGGAGCTTTTACGGATGGGAAGGTTTTGCAAGCAGCGGGGGAGCCTCAGTATCGTGTCCTCGGACAGCAGGTTTCCCTGCCCTTTGGCATACCAGCGGGACCGCTTTTAAATGGCAAGTACGTGAAAGCTGCTTTAGATAAAGGTTTTAATATTCCTGTCTATAAAACAGTCAGAACACGTCAATACGCCAGCGCACCTTGGCCGAACGTCCTGTCGGTACAGATTGCGGACAAAGATCTCACCTTTGCCGTAGCTGAGCAAGGACTGGTAGCCAATCACCGTTTTACCGAGCCTATCGCCATTACCAATTCGTTTGGTGTTCCTTCGTTTGAGCCGGATTTCTGGCAAGAAGATATGGCGCAGGCTAGCCGCGCTGCTAAAAAAGGCCAGTTTGTCATCGGTAGTTTCCAGGGTACAACCAATCCCCACGGCGATGTTGAGGCGTATATCCAAGATTTTGTGCTCGCTGCTAGACTGGTTAAGGAAACGGGTGTCAAAGTTCTCGAAGCCAATCTCAGTTGCCCGAACGAAGGTACCGCTCATTTGCTCTGTTACGATATCCAACGCTCAAAAACTATTATCTCCGCAATTAAAAATGAGATCGGTGACACTCAGCTTGTCATAAAAATTGGCTATTTCGCGGATATAGAACAGTTCAAGCGTTTCGTGAGCGAAGTCGGGGATATGGTGCAGGGTATCAGCGCGATTAATACGGTTCCTGCAAAAATTGTGGATGAGCACGGACAGCAGGCATTGCCAGGAGTTGGCAGGCTACGCAGTGGCGTGTGCGGCCATCCGATCAAATGGGCAGGCCTGGATATGGTCCAGAAACTTTTCAGCTTGAAGCAAGAGTTAGCTCTGGCATTTACGATTATTGGTGTCGGGGGCGTCACTATTTCTGATGATTATCAGGCATATAGGGCTGCTGGCGCGGATATTGTAATGAGCGCAACTGGCGCTATGTGGAACCCGTATCTGGCGCAAGAGATATGCGCATCCTGAGCAAACTTCGTGACTACTCCCCTAACACTGCTACTTGGATTGCGCATCCGAGGGTGATGTACATCTATTCCTCAATAGTATCCTCGGATGCGGACACAGCAGTCGGTGCACTAAGCATACGTTTGACTAGGCCCGGCATGTCGCTGGTGAATTTGGAATTAGCGACGACTCGCTGAGCACCTGCTGCCAGAGCTTGGGTGCGGGCATCGAGGTCCATGTGCGAGCCAAAGGCCAGCACGGAATAGCCACCCGCACGAGCCAGACGAATCGCCTCAGCCCAGTCTACGCCCTGGATGGCGGTGTTGACAATTACCAGGGCAGGCTTCTCCTCACCACTATGTGTCAGACCTTGCTCAAAGGCCGCCAGGGTGCGTGCTGTGTGCACTTCCATCTCGTGGTGGCGCAAAGTGTCGCGCATCTTGACGGCGAAAAACAGGTCTTTCTCTAAAGCCAGTATATGTGCTGTCACGCTATTCATATCCTTCTGTTCGGTTTTTCCAGGCAAAAGCACGGTCATCCCAAAGGGATATCTCCGCGCTGGTTTAATCGTCGGACGGCTCGTACACTGGATGGCGGAAGAGATCGCCCAACTCTTGATTGATGATATTGAGGTTGGTGTACAGGTCGGGCGTGAGCACATGATGCGTCCCATTGCAGTAGGGCTTGTCACACTGCTTGAGATGGCTAGTCTCGAAGAGCAAGTTGTCATTCTCGACGCTGATCCAAATGTGGCGGCGCGAATAGCCATCGCCCCATTTCAAGAGCAGGCCGTCTTTATACTCGTCGAAGCGCCCCTGGCCGTACAGATAATCCCGGTTGAACATGTGAAGGATGTTCAGTACCCGGCTCGCCTCGACCACGCTCTCGACTGCGGGCGACATTTTGGTAGTGGCTTCTTGCGCCAGGTCTTCTTCTGGAATAAAGAGTTCGCGGGCGGAATTCTGCTCTTCGCGGATCATCTGTTGGATCATCTGGCCTTCGATATCTGAGAGACCGTGGCTCTGACCCATGATCGGCCCACGCTTGGAACGGGCTTCCTCACGATTTTGTTCATTGTATCGTTGTGGCATGCTTGCGCTACCTTTCTTTTGCATCAGGTTGTGACAGTAGATACTCTATTATAGCTTACCACAAGCGAGCCAGAAAGCCCTGTGCTGTATTCTTGGCTAAGGATCGGATTTTGTAGGAGAGTATTTCAAGCTCCATTTTGGAGAGTAGCAACTCACCTCCCTGATGGGTGAGCATCAACGGCCTTGGTAGTTCGGAGAAAATCGGCTGCAGTTTGCGGGAAAACAGCGTATACAGAAGTGTATGGATGATGACTATGATGACAATACCTATAAGTAAAGCAAGGAGTACGAGCATGAAATTGAGCCAAACCTTTCTCTAGGTTTCATGAGACATGTCAGTTGGTGGGACTGACATTTACTCCCAGTTTGGTCGGACACGCCTATATCGACGCTGTGTTAAATTGTCTCCTGGAAGGTCAGCAGTGGTAGCCAAATAGCCTGCAAATTGAAGGTGCTGGAGTGCTTCAAGCAGCACTGCTGGGCGGAGTTGATGCGCCACGATCTCCTGGCGTTGTCGGAGTATCTGCTGGAGGTTTGTCAGGGTGATGCCTTCAGCGGGTCTGCCTTCTGGAAGGATATACAAGAGCAGACTCGCTAACTCTCTTTGCCTCTGTTGACGTGTCAACTGATCTGGTGTTTTGGGCCACGGGCGTGTGTTTGCTTGAGGTGGAGAGAAACGGGCAACCAAGCGGCAAACGGGCGCTCCCTGCTTCATACAGGCTTGTTCAACGATGAATACTTGCTCGCCGTAACGTTCCGCTGCCCCTTTAATAGCACCCCAGAGGACACAGCAAAGATGGCGGTCACTGTCATACAGAAGCACCACTTCATGCGGATGCGGAGTAAAATCATAGTCGAACAGTGGTGGTGTCAGTCCTTCCCGTGTGATTCGTAAGCGGGCATGGACATTCCGCATGGCGAGCAAGAGGTCGCGTCCACTATACACTTGATCGAGGACGTGGGCACACAGATGGCTGGTTAGCCCGTTGACGATGAAGTAGCGTCCATACTCACGCAGCAAAGTATCGACATCGAAACCAGAGAGTTTGTTGGCAGCTCCGACCCCTGCTAATAATGTAGCATCGTCGTACAATCGACTCACGAGTGGAGCCATGGCAATGGTTTCTCCAATTGCCGCTCGATACGCATCGAGGAATTTGGTGCCGAAGCGTTCCAACAAATACTTTTCCCATGTTACAAAAATCAGGCCGTGCAAGACGTTTCTCCTAAATAGGTCTTTATGAACTTACTTCAAATATCATTATTATATACATGTATGTCAATATATTTCAGGTTGAGTAATGGAGTTAAGAGACGGTAATCCTTTTCGGAAGAGCCAGTTGAGTCACTCTGGAGAGTGTCGAAAGGAAGTCTTGAAAAACAAGGTGGATTTTTATGCACAATTGCGTGGTATTTCAATCATTGGACTGGTGAGCACTCCTTCTTCGGTATAATTGCTGAGCGATTGTAGGCGCGTAAAGCCGCGTACATTGTTGAGTCATAGCCCAAATAAGTACTATCAGGCAAGCAGTTGCAGAATATGGTATACTAGTGGCTACGAACAATAGTCAAAGTTTCCAACATCCACCGGGCAACTAAAGACAGGCCCGGTTTTCTTATGCTTCGCGGGAGTTATCGAGATAACATATGCAGGTTCTAAATTCTATGGCCCAGCCCGAACAACTGACACAACGTACAGAGTTGCGTAACATCGCTATCATCGCCCATGTTGACCATGGAAAAACCACACTGGTTGATGGCTTGCTCAAACAGAGCCACATCTTTCGTGAGAATCAGCAGATGGGCGAGTTAATCATGGACTCCAACGACCAGGAACGCGAACGGGGTATTACCATCCTGGCCAAAAACACCGCCATCTCCTACCATGGCACCAAAATCAACATTATGGATACCCCCGGACACGCGGACTTCGGTGGTGAGGTCGAGCGTGTGCTCAATATGGCCGATGGCTGTATCCTCCTCATCGATGCTGCAGAAGGCCCAATGCCGCAAACGCGTTTTGTGCTGCAAAAAGCGCTGCAACTGAATTTGCAGCCCATCGTAGTTATCAACAAAATTGACCGCAAAGATGCGCGTATTGATCAGGTTGTGGAATGGACGCAGGATCTCTTCCTGGAACTAGCCACCACCGACGCGCAGCTTGATTTTCCGATCCTCTACGCAGTCGGACGTCACGGCGTAGCCATGTACAAACCGGACGACGAGCAGGTCGATCTAGGGCCGCTCTTTGAGACCATCATCAAGGTAGTGCCGCCGCCACTCGTCGATACAAACGCACCGCTGCAAATGCTGGTCGCTGCACTCGACTATGACGACTACAAAGGCAAATATGCCATTGGGCGCATTATGCGCGGACGTATGGCTCCCGGCAACTTTGTCACGCAGATCACACGCGAAGGCCAGATGTCGCGCCAGAAAGTCAACTTGATCTTTGGCTATCGAGGCTTGCAGCGCTATGAGGTGTCTGAGGCTCTGGCTGGGGATATTGTCGCGCTCACTGGCATCGCCAACGCGAACATTGGTGAGACTATTGCCGATGTAGA
>JBDTBU010000086.1:0-13699 GCA_039923935.1 Ktedonobacteraceae bacterium
GCCAGGATGCGGAGAGTATGCGTATCAATGAGGGAAACGAATGCTCGTGGATCGTCAGCATTGACAGCGAGAACAACGTCTTTACTCCGTGCAAAGGCGAGACTATCAACGCGATCCTGGCCGCCAGTTGCTATCTTCGCAAGCACATGACCTTGCCTACTAAACAACTTGATCGTACTGTCACCATCTGATACCCACAAACGCTGCTCAGTATCAAACAAGAGGCCACTAGGTCCCATATGAGAGAATTCAAATTGGCGACATCCACCTTCTCCTGCAAATTGATGTGTTCCAATCGGACGTTCCATCGTCATGGAAAAGAGATCCAACACATCGACCTGACGATTACTCGCATCTGCCAAGTAGATATCCCGATCCTGAGAGGAGGTCGTCAGCGTGTCAAAACAGGAGCTCGTCAAAGGCATATGGGCAACCAGTTGATAGTGCCTCATTTGGACACGGTGGGCTGGCACAGTGGCGGCAGAGACCTTCACAGGGAGAATCATCGTACTCCCCATTATCAGTAGAGCAACAACACACAGGCACGTTTTAGCATATTTCATTATTTTTTCTCCTAAAATGAGGACATACCCTAAGGTCATTCACTACTGTGTAAAACGTTACAAGCAGGTGGTACTATGTTGGCAGGTACCCTGCGTAAAGATAGCGACACAAGCACAACATGCATGGGCTTCTTCCCACGATGATGTGTTACATACCACCGTCTTGCCGATTCTTTGTACATCGTGGATGAACTTATACATTCCTTTGAAAATGGATATGGCATCAAAACCTTCTTTTCTTCTCTGTTGGGCTATTCCCAGTGAGTCTCAGACGCGATGCACCCTACGTTGGAACACTCTGCCTGGATGTCGGCCAATGCTCTCACGGTGGGGAGATACTGCTGTTTTGTATGCATCTCCGTGTTCTCACCAGAATTTCCCCATTGAACATCCTGTCCACACTGGCATCCTGGGGTGCTCTCCTCACGCAGATACAAATTGAAGAAGATTGGGCAGTGTGACGTATACGTTGTACAAGTGAATCTCGCCCAATTCGTTCTACAGGTATCCGAGTACCACAATTGGAGGTATCCCACTCTGGCTCTGGACCAGTCGTAGAGTGGCACAGAATCAACGACGCGATACAAAGCGCCATTCCCTGCGCACCCTGTATCATAGGGATCATACCCATTGCATCCATCTTGTGAGCAGGTTGGGCTCGCTGCCATCTGAACATGGATTGTGGCTGCATGGGCTTGGCGTGCGGTAAATGCTCCGCTACCTAGAATCAGGAGGCTGAGCAGAGTAACAACAAGAAGGCTGTATGTACTGTATTTCATGATGTGTTTTTCCTTTTTTGATCTGTGATGTCCTTCAACATTGAAGCGCTTTCACCAGTGTTGACACTATTGGTACACCCTTCTCGATCTGAAGATCTGAGTGTTCTTTCTCCTGTTCACTGAACAGAAGAAACATGGACACAGGATGTACCAACAGCGTCAACGTTGTATAAGACCTATTGATTCTGGCAAAAAGTTATCATCTACGCAAAACGTACGTATCGTCAGCACACATTTTTCGTACATACAATCCACAGTTTAACGGAAAAGCCCGGCTATCAGTAGCCACACAATATCAAAATGAGACATCTTTTTATCCTCCTTTCTTCTCTTTCAGTGCTAGCTGGCACCTCGCTGCATGGAGCCAGAGGGATAGCCTCCATCCGCTTGAAAGCTACAAACCGTTCTGTCAGAGTGGAAAAGGAACCCGTGGTGAAGAATGGGAGCGCCTACCGATTGTAGATGCCATGCTCCTACAATGCTCTTGCGAGGGGAGATCTTGGAAGGTGTGAGTCCGCTTTTCGTACTCACAACGCCAATTGCACCCAGTATAAACTGAAGAATATTCCGTCGATACATCATGTATCCCCTTCCTCTTTCACTGAAACGTGTTCTAGTACATCAGTCTGTATTACTCGTTTCTGTCTTGCCTTATCCTCGCGCACTTTGGTCGTGTGTCCTCGATCCACAGGTGATGCGGGAAGCTCCTGCATCGGCAAACTGAACAAGATATAGCCCGTGTTCATCACCGCAACAATATCCAGACCGAGCGCCCAGATTTTTGATCGCAAATCGCTCATCACATGCATGATGCGAATGCGGGCCTGTTTGATTTGTGCTGCATCGGTCAGAAGCTCATCCTGACATTGTGCGCTGAGTTGTGCGTATGAGACACACCGATCCGCCCGTTCGAGCAGCAGCGCCAGTACCCGGTACTCAGTTCGTGTGCAGGTGATAAGCTTCTGATCGATCAAAAACGCGTGCTGCGCCTCATCCCGCTGGATGCTATGCCCTGCAACAGGAGGCACTGGAAGCAATCCACCAGGAATGCGCACGTTTTGCGTCTCTCCATCAGGTTGTGTCATACAATCGCGTCTTTCTGTTTTTCAGAACCGGTCAACCTCTCAACACCTACCAGTTCTGCCAGCATGCACCATGTTTCAGCACACAAGTCAAGTGTAGAGAAAAAATCGACAAAAGGGGGGGAGCACCTAGCTGACTTTTCTGTACACATGTGACCGACTTTTCGGATGACCTGTGACCACTCGCTTCCTTGCCTTCGCCGAGTCGCGCAGTCTGTCCCAAAAGATCTCTCAAGGAATCCTCACCCGGCGCGTGCACCCTCTGACTCAAGCACAGGGCAGGTCCATCTCACGATGTGGGAGGTTCTCTGGTAGGGCCAAGATCGGGGCGGCCCATGCAGATGCGCAGCGAGGCGCTCAGGGGTTGAAAAGTACGGAGCATGTCCGCTTGCTAACCAGAGCACTTGGTCGCACGAGGTTTGGGTGTACATGTGTCTCTGCTGTTCCGGGATTTTGTTCATATTGATATTACCTGTGTTACACGTATTACAAAAAACCGTTGCACGCACTCGAACATCTTGCCCCAACCCTTCCTCACTCCTCTGCAAACAGAGCCACGCGCGAAACGTGTTCAGGAAGGGTGTCTCTCTCCAGGCTCCCCGCTGGGAGGAACCTGGAGTGGGTAGTCTGCAAGGTCACCGGCTGCCAGATAGGTGTCAGAACCCCATGTATGTCCAAAAGGCTGGCGGTCGTGGTATACAGGCGCAGCCCCGGAATATGCGCGAGTAGTGCGCCGGCGGTTTTGACGAACCGGCGCTCCTGAGCAATTTCTGGGGCCACATACACCAATGCCGGAGGATATGCTCCGGTTCTGGCCCACTCACGTGAGGAAAGATAGGCCGCGTAGGTCGCGCATTTGCGTTCAAGATCGCGCACGCCCATGGTGCCACGGTCCCACTCTAGCCACATGCGCACCTCTCGTGCACCGAGTTGCACACTAGCTAGGGCATCGGGCTTGAAGTGGTACGTTTGCTCCCGATACACGAAGACATGCTCACACATCGCCCCAGTCTCCCACCACCGCAACCACGCGACAGGCGAGGCCGTTAGGTCACTCATCAGGGTCGTAAAAAAGCGATAGATCCCGACGGTGTGGCGCATTTGATGCACCAGACCAGCGACTCCCCGTTGCACCAACGGAGCACCTGGCGTGACCGGCAGGCGTACGAAGCGATATACATGACAGGAGGCGCGATGCGCCTGTAAACGCAAACCTGCTTCTGAGAGTTGCCAACGTCCGCCAACAGTCGTCTCTTTTCTGGTAAGAATGTCCTTCTGCGCAAGATCGGCAAGCAGGATTTGTGCAGGCTTAGGACGCATGCCAAGCACTATGCTCAATTCGTCACGTGAAAGCAACGGATGGGCAAACACGAGTGAGAGAATCTCCCACTGGCGCGGGACTAGAAACAGACTCATCAGCCGATAATCTACGTGATTGGGGTCAGCAGCCGAGGGAACAGAGCCATGTGCTTGACTTGTGCGTGTCGAGTTCCTCTCAGCAGCTTCTTGCGCTTTCGCGGCGAGTTCATACGAGCATCTTCCAGGATACGGAGGCACCTGCCACACCTGCTCCGCCTCTTGGCGTAAGATACGCTCCCACGGGACAAAGACCTCTGCCAGCTCCGGCAGCGCTGGAGCACTCCCTGGCTGCGCCAGTTCTCGGATATGACAGGACTCGTTTGTCCCTAGTGTGCGCCACGCCAACCGCCAACTATTCCCGATCCGCTGATCCTTGGGAAGACAGGCCATAGCCCCCAGAGGGCCATCCACGCGCATGTTGGTGGTCACCTGGGCCCAAGCGCGTTGCCACCATTCAGCCTGGCGAGGAGTCGTGGCCAGGATGAGTACCGGCGGCATCTGGCTATAGACAGGCCAGCGTTCCTCGGACTCGCGCCAGCGCACGATGCGATCCAACCGGCTTCTCAGCAGACGCCCGTCATCCAGTGGGCAATGCAGAAGCAAAAACGTTAGCCACTCTTCCGTGGCCCCGGTTTGAGGGGAAGCAAAGCGCAGACACAGTGTCAGCGCCCCATCAGCGTGCACACGCAGCAGCCGAGCCTCGCGCCCTCGTGCGACAAAAGCATGCGTGTAATCACGCGCCCAGTTCCAGTGCACGTGTTCTGCCTCTTGCCCGGTCCCGGCCCTGGCCAGTGCCCGTGCAGCACCCAGTACGAGGCCATTGACCAGATCTTGTACTATGAGCCACACCGGTAGGCGGGGAAGCAAACGCACCAGCTTTTCCCGCTCTTCTCGCAATACCAGCGTCCTTCCCTGACGCCCTCGCTCCACATTCCATCCGGCACACACCGATCTCCCTACTGGACTCAAGTGATACAGGTGTTCTCTGGTTGAAGCGCCAAAGCGTACAGACTCGATCAGGTGCCGTGTCTCCAGTTCAGCGATGCGGCGATAGGCTGCGCCCCTGCCTTCCCAAGGGGAGAGGGCCACAACGAGATCTTGAGCACGCTGAAACGGATAGCGCTCCAACCAACGCAAGATACGCTGCTGTCCCTGGTCCAGCCCGGCGTCTGCGACACCACTCCTTTTCTTATTCTGTTGCATCCGTCTCTCCCTCCTCGCTCTGTTGCATGCTGGGGTTCACCAGCGATCTATACATCGTATGGTGTGGAAGGGTGGTGGGTGCTTCGCTGTCCTCGCGCGTTCCTTTGCCGCCACTCCCGCTCCCGCCTCTCCCTCCATGATGCATGTTCGCAGAAGCAAGGACATCCCTTACCCGCTCCTCGCCTGTCCCCGACCACATCACCTCAGAGCCTTTCGCCCCCTTACGTGAGCGCACAGGCCGCATCGTCCGTTGACGTGTCTCACTCTCCAGGAGTGCCTGCTCGACCAGCCCGACCGGACGGCCATAGCGCGTGCGGCACTGGTCCGCAATGCTTCGTTGCAGTTCCTCGATGACGGGTTCTGGCGCATGCAGGCGCAGAGAAAACACCGAGAGGCGTCGGCCTTCAAAGGAAAGTCGCGCATAACACGAATAGTCAGGCAGCTGGGTGATATCATCCGGTTCGACCCCAGGCAGATGCAAAAGCTTCGCATCCTCATCGGCCATGGCAAAGGCAAACACATGATCAATGTTGGCCAGCACCGTCGCACGCAGCGTGCGTTCAAAGCGATCCAGATAGGCTAGTGACTGCGTGGCCAGGGCGAAACTCCCCCCATACTTACGCAGTTCCGCTAGCATAGTCTGATAATCCACTTTGAGGGTTTGGAATTCGTCAATGCAGACCAAGAAACGATGGCGCTCTCCTGGATTGAGGCGAGCCTGTTCCGCAAGCGCCGTTTGAAAAAAGCCGACCAGGAGCGACCCGAACAAGGTGGCCAGGTCCGCACCCACATCCCCTGCTGCGCAGGAGATCAACACGAGCTTGTTTTGGCGAATCAGGTCCGTGAAGTTGAGCGAGGAGCGCGGCTGACCCAGGATACGGCGGCTGATCCGGCTACTCGCGAACTTGGACATCTTGGTGACCAGCGACGAGGTAAATTCGGCCTGCTGCCGACCATCAAGCTGTTCGTAGTAGTTCTTCCACCAGTTGAGCAGGTGCTGATCCTGCACGAGTTCAAACACCGCATGGCGAAAGCTGTCCTGGCGCAATAGAGGGACCACATCCAGCAAGGTAAATTGCTGATCTGGCCCTTGTAACGGATCGTTTTGGATCAGCGTGAAATTCGCCTCTGCCAGGGTTTTGCAACTATATTCCAGAAAACTCTCGGTACGGGGACCGTAACTGGTCGGCCAGAGCGCTTCCACAATCTGGATCAGATTATCAATAATTTTGTCGCGGTCCTGCCCCTGTGACATATCCAGCGGATTGAACCCAATCGGATACTCCCGGTCAGCAAGCCGCACCAGCACGATGTCGTCGCGAAGACTCACGGGTAGGAGGCCGGTGATGTGTTCCACCTGATCCCCGTGGGGATCAACGAACAGCACCCCACCACTGCCTTCGGGGTGCCCAGTGATCCGCGCGAGAGCAAAGGCCCGCGTCAGGTGTTCCAGCAGATTGCTTTTGCCTTTGCCTGTCGAGGCCGCGATGAGCAGATTTTGCAAGAGACAGGAAAATGGCAGAAACACCGAGAGCGTCTGGCCCGCATGGGTTGACATGCCAAGGGGATAGCCGTTTCCAGTTGAGAGGAACGCAGGAGCGAGCAGGGTGCGTGCATTTTCCCGTTCCACATAGGGCAATTCGGCCAAGTCGTGCGCCTGGGGCAGATGCCAGAGCGCAGCTAGATCAGCGACACTGAGCAGATGTCCTGAGCGTGCGAGATCCACATCCCACCCGGTACGGCGCACCAATCCATGTTCTGGAGGCAACAACAGTCGATGGACACGCCGGGCAGAGAGCGATACTGGGACAAAGTAGCCGCCAGCAGCCAGATGATATTGCCGATACGCAGCCGTGAGCACCCGCAGCCCATCCTCACGCAAAACGCTCAGCCGGTGCCGTGCCTGGTTCAGGCGCGTACGTGCGTGCCGCCATCTCCGTATCAGATGGAACACCATACGTACACGAGGGATCTGGGTCGATGCACCGATGATCTTCTGCGTCATCCTTCGGCGTGCGAGCGCTGCATCCAGACGCCTCCAGCGTCTCCGCCTACGCAGCCACCAGCGACGAAGACGCCCTCGCAACCCGGATGGGTTTGGCACCACAAGAAAGCCTGGGGCGATCACAAAGAGCCGGAGCCGGACCCGGTACGCTGGGCGGGCGGTTTTTTCATCGACTAGGCGCTGATCATAGATGGCCGTTTGCCCAAAGCGACCCATGACCAGAGCGCCTCCGTACAGCAGGGAGAGTAAGACCACGAGAAAGAGCAGCCCGAAACCAGTGACCTCAAACGTTTGCATTGCGGTCAGGTGAACTCCCTTGCCGTGGATGAGCGCGGTCCCAGCCTGGAAGAGCCAGGAGGGAACCTGTCTCGTCAATGACGTGCGGAAGCGGAAGCCCACCGCCAGCAGCACGACCAGCATAAACAGCACAACGATCCGTCCCATGCTTGGAGCCTGGGATGAAGATGAGGACGCTAAGCGAGCGTTCGTCCGTTCTTTTTCCAGGGGGTGTTCCACCGCACGCCGCCGCAGACCGACCGACCAGGTCGGAGAAGCAGGCAAGAGCGCGATCTGCACGATGGCACGCGTCTCTTTGGGCAATGCACCAAAAGCGGCCAGAATGCCGAGCAGCGGATCAGTCCCCTCTGCGAGCAAATCGCGTGTTTTCCAGGAGCGCATGGGAAGATAGGACGCCGCCCCTGGTCGCAATTCTCGCACGCTGCATACCTCACCGGGCGCAAGCATGAGCGGATCAGTGGTGGCAGGACGAATCATGGCTTGTGGATAGCGTGCCTGAATCTGCCGTTCGAGGTGCCGGAGCGCGAGTTGCGTGCCTGCTCGTAGCAAAAACTGCCTAGTCGTCGCCGTCGCCGCCAACTCCAGCGCGACGGGAGAATTGGTATCGAGTGCCAACGATTGCATCGTGGTCTCCAGTGCAGGAAGATCGCGTGCGCCGCTCGCCCGCGCGGGAACCACATGCAGTACCAAATGTGGAGTCGTCATTGTGAAGCTGCCTCCGTTTCTTCAGGAGAAACGAACAGTGCATCCGCGTCCGTGTGAAGCACGGTATCTTGCACCAGATTCGTCGTCACAGCGACATGTCCTGCACCCTGTGAAGCCGTTTGCTCAGGCATCTCTGCGACTCGTGCGGCCAACTCGACCGGGTTCGTGGTAATCAGCTCGTGCTCGCGTTCATTGGCATGTACCGAGAGAAGCACCCGGCGATCTCCGGCAAGGATCAGCGCCTCCTGGACGCCGAACGTCATCAAACGTTGCTCTTCTCCATGCGTCAGTCCAAATCGTTGCGAAACGGCCTTGACACTGGTGCGATCCTGTTTTTTCAGGATTTTGATGGCCGCATTCGCCGCAATCACGCTGCCCCACTGATCCTCTACAAACGTTTCGGGGTTCTGGGTCATCACAACGAGACGCAAGTAGCGCTTTCTTGCCCGCCGGGAGAGGTTGGCAAGGAAGCGTCCGCCTTCGGGGTGTTCAATTAACGAGGCTGCTTCGTCGATGGTCAAGCAGCGCCGGACCTTGCTCTGGTAGACCGCCTGCGTCCACACGCAATCGGCAATCAGAAAGATGCCAACTGAGCGCAGATCTCCACGCATTTCACTGACATCCCAGATCAACAGGTGTGAGTCAAGCTGTACATTGGTCTGACTGGCAAACAGCCCAGCCAGGCTACCCTCAACATAACGCGAGAGGCGTAAGCTCAGGTCGAATTCGTCGGGACCACAGACTCCGGATTTGAGCACCTCAGCCAGATCGCGTAAAAGCGGCGGTTGATGATAGTGCGTGCGGGGATCGGGGGTGATGCTCATACGACGATACGTCTCGTACAAGGCGCGGTCGAGCAACGCCTTCTCACGTGTGCCGAGTGTCATGCCATGGTCGGCCAGCATCACATCGAGCAGGCTATGCAAATCTAGCATTTTCTCCGCCAAGCGATCAACCCGTGCCACCTCCGCGAGATACGCTTCCAGGTCACGCCCCGGTGGGACGAGATCGAAGGGATTGAGGTGGTGTTCTGACCCAGTGGCGATAGAGACAATACTGCCCCCCAGCGCATTCGCCAGGTGTTTGAACTCGCCATCCGGATCAATGACAGAGTGGCGTTCTCCCTGCATGCCGTTTGTGAGCAACGAACGTTCCAGCCAAAGTTTGCCAATGTACGATTTGCCTGCCCCGCTCACGCCGCCCACAAAGGCGTGCGGATTCTCCAGCGAGGGGTGCCAGGGATCAAGCAGAACTGGCTCTCCATTGCCAGAGAGGCCGAGGAACGTGCCGCCGGGCATCATGAGCGCATTACTCAGAAACGGAAACGTACTGGCCACACTGGTGGAATCCAGAGGGATGGTGCGCCGCAGTTCATCCTGGCCCACAGGCAAAAACGACCGGAAGGCCTGTGCGTGCTCGAAGGTGGTCGGGTGCGCCACTGCGTCCAAAAAAACGGTTTGCAGTAACGCCATAACACGCTCAGCCCGTTCATCAAGCGTGACGCGATCAGGGCCACGGACCAGTACGAAGAGGCTGAGTTCAAACACACGCTCATCACCGCTGGCAAGCTTGCTCATCAAATGGGTCACGTCGTGCTGAGCCACATCCATCTCTGGATCGTCCGAGCGCCCCTGGCGACGGTTGAAACCGCGTGTCGAAGCATACCCGCTGCGCCGACGCTTGAGGGCACGCATGACCTGCGCTT
Source organism: Ktedonobacteraceae bacterium (assembly GCA_039923935.1). GTDB lineage: Bacteria > Chloroflexota > Ktedonobacteria > Ktedonobacterales > Ktedonobacteraceae > Paraktedonobacter. Next base: position 9,699 of record JBDTBU010000086.1, read on the forward strand.
GCTCCTGTGGGTGAATGTGAAACACAGTTTCCAGGATTTCATCGTGCATCAACAGAGGGGCCAACCAGGCACCCAGAGAAACTTCCCTCGGAAAGGCTGTGATGGCGATGCCCCGCACCCACTCGCCACCAATGCACAATCCATCGGGACATTCTTCAATGCTCCCCGGAGCCAACAGATCGGCGAAGCGCAGCAAGTCAAACGGCGGAAGCCCCGACGAAGGCAACGATTCCCTGCGTTTCCTCGTCACGGATGGGCGTGCCAGATGCCTGTGTGCCTTCACTGGTTTTCCGCGCTTGTCCACTCGTTTTCTACTTGTGTCTCCAGAAAGGTCTGCCTGTGTCGTGATGTCCAGCAGCACAGGCGGTTCCGTCACGAGTGGGGGAAGGGCGGATACTGGTAACGTGGTCGGAGATGATCTCCACCGCCGTTGTGCGAAGCGAGGTATCCGCCCAACAGCGGCTAGGTGCTCTCGCTGCAACGGATGTTGGAGGGCGCTCTCTGGGGTCAGACAACGGTAGTAGAGACTCGCCAGATCCACGCCAGCCAAGCGCACTGCGCGTAAGCCAAGTGCAGAAAGCTGCTGTTGAATCAGAGCCACGCGAATCGCGAGGTCCTGAAGCGCATGTGCCAACAATTCCGCCTGATGGGCCTTGCGCTTGCGTGTGCGCAAAAAGCGTTGACCGAGCATGGGCAGGTCAGGGGCAGGAATGATCAGATAGCAGTGGCGTTCTATGAGCGTGCGCTGGCTCCCAAGCTTTTGCAGCATCATCGCCACCCCCTCGGCCAAAACAGGCCAGGCCCCGCCATCTGTCCCCTGTGGAACCTGCTCCCGGACGTGGGCAATATACGGACGAAGATCCAGGCGCTCGTTGCGCACAATGATCTGGATGGGAAAGGTTAGCGCCTTCAGCAAACTGCGATAGCGCTCGATAAGGGCATCCTGTTCTTCTTCCGCTTTCAACAAAAAGTGCAGGGTGGGAACCTCCAGCACTGCCCGGTAGACCCGCCGGGTCGGCGAGCTAGCAGATTGGACACACAGCACATCATCGAGAACTTCGCGGGCATGCACATAGTGTTGCTGCACACTGGCGAGCGTCTTTTTGGTGACGTTACGCATCTTCTTCCTCCGTTTCCGCTGTTCCGTCAAGCACCAGACTGGGTTCGAGGATTCGTACCGAGCGCCAGACCAAGCGCCGAGGTCGATTTCCAAAGCGCACCACTACGAGCAACCAGGCGATCAGTTCGCGTCCGGCCAGGCGCACAAAGGCCAGCACACAGGAGACGGCAAACGGTATCAGGGCGAGCAGGAGACGGACCACCTGACCTGCTGGCACATGAGCTAGGATCACCAGATGCAGCCAGAGATCATACCCCAAGGCAGAACCCAGCAGCAACAGCAAGAACTGCCGGGCCGAAAGGCTTAGCCCACCGAGCGTGAGGACTGTTTCGGGTGTGCGTAAATGGGTTGGCACAATATGGGTTTTGGGCATCTGATCCGCTCCTCTCAGTCTACTGGCCTGCCGCCGCACTATTGATAATGCCAGCAACCGTCCCGGCGAGGAGGGCCAGCGCTAGGCCGATCAGGGCTGCGTAGAGAGCGCCCATGGCCTGCTGTTTTGTGCGGTCGTTGCCTGACATGCCGCTGGCTCCATAGAGCACCGCAGCCCAAGCGAAGAAGAACGTGGACATAGCGAGCGCAAAGACGATCAAATCCGTGTAGAGATTGGTAAAAAAGCCAGCAATGTCGCCCAAGATGAAAAGGAGACGCAGAGGCGTCAGCCCTCCGAAACGCTCGCGTGCATCGAGTGCAGCAATAAACAGATCAAAATGAGACACGTGATTGCTCCTTCCTCCAGCCGACGCGTGATGCGTACGGAGAGCAGATGTCCTGACACATGCAGGAGAAGACAAACGAAACAGACAAATTTAGACACGAGCAGACACTGCTGCAAAACCGGCCCACCACTGTAAAAACTGGGTTACGGAAACGGTTGAGCGATTCCAACGCGAACTATCAGCAATCGTGATGATGCCGGTGGCGAGATCCCCGCCAGTGACAACTACAAGATGGCCGCCAGCATAGCGACTTGGGGGCCATGAGACGATCACCGGCTGGCCACTATTGGCCGTGCCGACCACCTGCGCGAGCGACCAATTCTCCCCCCAAGTGGTTTTCAACCCGAACTGCCGCATAGTATTGGCAATGCCCACGTCTTCCTGTAATCCTCCCGCCGGGGTGATTTCTTTGAGGCCTGCTTCTACCGTAAGCACATCGTGAATGCGCATGTGTAGACCAGAAGCATCTAACACTTCGGTCATGGCCGCAGCAGAGCACGCGGAGTTGGCCCAGGTCTGATACTCACTCTGTGAGGCATATTGCCCCGGATCGAGCTGATTGATGCGCACCACCTTCTGCACGGCAGCGGGCTGAGGCCGTATATAGCCCCAGACAGTAAACGCCACCCCGCTGGATCCCCATTCTCTGGTGTCTACCAGCAAACTGGGCATGAGCGGCATACGGTCGTAGGCACTGGAACTATTGGCATTCGCAAATGCGACCCAGCCATTAGTGCCATTCTGCGGTGGCTGGACCTGGAGGACAATCGCCACATGCCCCACGCCAAGGTCTTTAAAGACCATCACATCCCCTGGCTCTGGCAAAAAACGCTGTGCCACATCCGGCGTCGCTGCTGCCGGGATCTCCTGCCAACCGGGGAGATGCTGATAGGTCGCCCATAAACCGAACGCGTCGTTGCTATAGTTCATGGGGTACACCTGGCTGTATGCCCCACGGACAAAACTCACACACTGATAGGTGCTGTTGGCCCAATCCGAACAGTCATTGTGCGCATTGCACCAGGTCTGACCATAGTGAAGAACCGGTTGGGGAAACGCGCTGGTGTACCAAGTATCATTACACGTTCCGCCACGCTTGTTTCCGCACGAGGGGTCTATATAGAGGGCATCTGCCATCTGCTTGGCCCACTGTACAACTGCTGATCCATACGGACTGCCGGAATAGCAGATATTTTCTCCAAGGCTGATAGCAGTGGCCGTGGCGTCTGACGCGGGGAGCGTTGGTGTGCCAGCGATTGGCGTCGGCTGCGCAGTCGCAGAGAGATCGGACACAACCCCAACGGGAGCGCTACAGCCACTCGATTGTCCGAGACTCATCGCCCCAGCTGCTTGAAACACCACAGCCAACAGCAGCCCAAAGGCGACCAGAGGGAGCACAGCCAAACCGATAATCCATGTCCAGAGGTTCTTCGTCATTTTTCATCTCGCTTTTCGTGGCTTCAGAAGAGGAGCAAGAGCGCTCCACTCTCTTCGGTGACAACTGTGCCTTCCATCATCTGGGCACCACCCATGCCGCCGCCCATACTTCCTCCACCCATGCCACCCATCGCATCTCCGCCTCCACTCATATCGCCACCCCCGCCTCCACTCGTAGCATCCTGGCCACTTTGCCCAGAGCCACCTCCATTGAATCCATCCATCATCGGATGAAGCGCCCAGTTTTGCAGTATCCCTGGTATTTTGAGGACCAGTAACAGCGTGCCGATAGCCAAAAATGCCGTGGCCAGTTGCACATCGAGCCGCACGAAAGACGTGGAGGCAATGGCGGTAATAAAGACTCCTCCCAGCCCAAGCGCAGCAATCTGGATAAACTGCACCATGACCGACGAGGCAAATAACGTGAGCCACAATCGTCCCCAGCGCAAGCTCTGTGGCAGCATCAGGCAGCCCAGGCCCAGCGGCGCGGTCGCCACGCAAACGGCGACCAGGGCCAGCCGGACGATCATCTGGAGCAGCAGGAGGATGGTCATAATCCCCAGGACAACTTCCAAGATGAAGGTGAGGAGGCCGGTGAAGGGATTGGTAAAAATCCCAGCAAGAATGTTCGTCAGCATGGCAAGGCCTACCGTATGCACAACCGCCAACGCAAGCTCATTCTCTAGGTTAATGAAGTTGGCCAAAAAGAATTGATTAAAATGCAC
>JBDTBU010000087.1:0-35432 GCA_039923935.1 Ktedonobacteraceae bacterium
ACCTTTGAACAGGAGATTGTCCTCCGTATTTTCAGCATCTATTCTGAAGAGACGGAGGATCGCGGGATGGATAATTGGCTGCTTTACACACCAGATGCAGGGAATGTGATCACTGTTCATGCAGGCGGCAAATGGTCCTACGGTTTGTGAGAGCGATGGACAGCAACCGTCGCTCCAAAATCAATTCTGCTTTGGCAAACGTGAATGTGACCAGATTCTGCCCTTGTCAGGGCTTGACGAGATATGGTATACTAGGCTAGAAGCAGGGGAGATGTCTAGACAGCGTTTCTACAGTCATGGAGAGCGTTGGGCACTGAGATTGATTCACTGGATAAGGCCAGCGAATTCCTTGCGCGGAACGTTTTTTTCGGGGTGTAGCGCAGTCGGCTAGCGCGCAGCGTTCGGGACGCTGAGGTCGGAGGTTCAAGTCCTCTCACCCCGACCAGGATGGCACAGAGTTTCTCTCTATAAGCTTATACAGAGAGGAAATTCTAAGGAGTTACCCATGCGAGCAGAACAGATCAATTCATCCATATCCACTGGATGGTGCAATCTGGCTGCCGCTTATTCGTGTTTTCAAGGGAAACACCGGATAGGCGGGTGGCGGCTCGCAGTGCCACACATACCTGGGTATGTAAAACACTTCCGCATCTATCCGGCCAGTCGTCGCTACAAACGGCGGTAGAAGCTGAGGCGTCGGGGTTCTCCCCGTCCGACATACCTATACCTCAGGCTTCTTCCTCGCTGTTCGTTTTTGAGAGTCGGCTTTGACAGAGAGGAAGGGAAGTCATTCATGCCAGTTCTTGTACTGAATTCTTCACTCCAACCTCTTTCGGTCATTCCTGAACGTCGTCTCATCGTCCTTCTATCGAAGCAGAAAGTGACATTTGTCGATGAGAACGTACGTCGGTTGATCGAGGAGAGTATTCTTGCCCGGCGTCTGGATCTAGAACGTCCCGTGATCGTGCAGCTCCTGGCAAATGTCAGGATTCCGCGCCTAGTCTTGCAGCCCACACGCACGAATATCCTGCTTCGCGATGAGGATACCTGCCAGTATTGCGGCAAACATGTACGCGAACTGACCCTCGACCATATTATTCCACGTTCGCGTGGTGGGCAGAGCACTTGGGAGAATCTGGTAGCCTCTTGCCGTTCCTGCAACGGGAAGAAAGGGAATCGCTACCTCAAAGACGTGAATATGCATCTGCTGCGCCCGCCGCGCCCATTGACTCAGGAGTATGCCGGGGTGTTTCTCCTACGTTACCCCCGACTGCGTGAAGCCTACGAGGCTTTTCTGACCAGTTCACAGAGCCATGTAAAAATGAGCTTAGGCGCGTAAATGTCGTCGCATAGCAGGAGAATAGAGCGCCATCTGTATTCTTCTGCTATTGTTATCCGTATGGATCATGGGGTGAGGTCAGCAAAAACTTTCTGTCCCTACCCATCGTATTAGGAGTGGTATCTATTTGTCGGGTTAAACGTTGTATATGCTAGAGAGAGAAAGGGATGTGGATTATCTGGGAGGCAGGATGTGTTTATGCTTGCTCACCAGCCAGTTGAGAGGAACTCCATGCTTGAACCAATCCGATCTATCCAATTAGAGGATGCTACCGCTACTAAAAATCATATCGCTCCTGGCAAAGTGTATCTCTGCCTGCACGGGCATTTCTATCAACCTCCACGCGAGAACCCTTTTACCAACCAAATTCCACGAGAAGCTGCGGCCACACCGTTCGTCAATTTCAATGAGAAGATCACCTCAGAATGCTATGCCCCAAATGTTGAGGCAGGCAATTTTAACGCGTTGAATTTCGATCTGGGGCCAACCCTGGCCGCGTGGTTGGAGCAGGCTCATCCAGAAGTCTTGCGGCGCATTATCGCGGCGGACCACCGACACATCGCACGCTATGGCGTGGGCAATGCGATGGCCCAGGCGTATAACCATACCATCTTACCATTGGCAACGACCCGCGATAAACATACGCAGATCGCCTGGGGTCTGAGCGATTTCCGTCAGCGCTATGGACGTGCGGCAACTGGCATGTGGCTGGCTGAGACGGCGGTGGACCTGGAGACGCTGGATGTGTTGGCCCAGTATGGCATCACCTATACGGTCCTGGCTCCCTGGCAAGCAACCACCTCTATCGATCCGTCCGAGCCGTACCGTGTGAAGCTCTTCAACGGACGCAGCATGACGGTTTTCTTTTATAACGCGCCTCTGTCCGGTGGCGTCTCCTTCGATTGGAACACCACGAGTAACGCGGACCTTTTCGCATCCCACTACCTACCGGATCAACTGGCGCACGACAAACGCGAAGCCGGCCAGCCACAATTGATCCTGATCGCCACCGATGGCGAATTGTATGGACACCATCGTCCCTGGCGCGATAAATTTCTCGCACACCTGATTAACGTCGGAGCACCATCCTCTGGCTTCGAGATTTGCTCACTTGAAAACTACATGCAATTATACCCAGCCACACGCGAGGTCGATCTGCGCTTGCCCAGTGCCTGGAGTTGTAGCCATGGCATTGCCCGTTGGGATGACGGCTGCGATTGCACTGAGGGCGATAGCTCCTGGAAGGGTGCCCTGCGACACGCGCTCGATAATCTAGCGGCACGCGGCGATGAGCTTTTTGAGCAATACGCATCCGAGACACTGACTGATCCCTGGGCTGCTCGTGATGCCTACCTGCCCATACATAACGGCTGGGAAAGCGAGGAGAGTTTTTGGGAGTGCTTCGGCAAAGATCAGCAGCCGCCCGCCGACGAAGCGCTGGCTCAGCGCACCCTGCAATTGTTGGAAGCACAATACTACCAACAGTACAGCTTCACCAGTTGCGGCTTCTTCTTCGAGGATCTGGACCGCATCGAGCCGCGCAACGACATCGCCTTCGCCCGCCGCGCCATCAGCTTGTACTGGCAAGCGTTGGGCATCGATCTGCAAGCGCATTTTCTCAAGGATTTGCGTGCGGCCAAAAGCTGGCGTTCAAGGCTGACCGGAGCGGAGATTTACCGGCAGTTGCCGGTAGTTGGGGCGAGATTGTTGCCAGCATTACCCTAATACAAAACGACAATAAACATGATTCATCCCAGAAGTGGGGTGAATCATGTTTATTGATGGACGGCAAAATACCTCTCTCACACGTATTGCCTCTTACACTTTCAACAATTCCATCCTTTGGACTTATGCACCTCTCACCGTAGGTTCGTGAAAAAAAAGAAACAAGAGATGAAGGAGACCTATACGTATAAATGTGACAATATGTTTCAGCAAACAATCTATCCCTCGCGCATAGCAACCACCGAGCGCCGATGCTCATGGCTACGTTCGTAGTAGCCCTCGAAGCTGGCAATCAGATGGTCGCGTTCAGCTTGGGTTAGTTCGCGGATGACTTTGGCGGGCACACCCAGGGCCAGCATGTAGCTGGGGATGTGCTTGTGCTCAGAGACGAGTGTGCAGGCACCCAACATGCTCTCCGCGTCGATAATAGCGTGTGAGAGCACAACGGCCTGCATACCCACCAGCACACGATTACCCAGCGTCGCACCGTGAACTATCGCGCCGTGGCCGATGGTACACTCGTCACCGATGGTCAGAGGTGCATCGGCGTCCAGGTGCAGGGTACAGTTGTCCTGGATGTTGGTTTTGTGCCCGATAATAATTGGCCCGACATCGCCGCGAATGACCGTGTTGTACCAGATGCTCGCCCCGCTGCGAATGGTCACGTTGCCGATAATCATCGCACCCGGTGCGATAAAGACATCCTCTTCGATAATAGGCCAGACATTTTTAAACGGTAAGATGGGCATACATTCCTCCTGTTAAGCTGGTTCCTGCAACCACTCCTGGCGTATGGCTTGCCCAAGCCGTGAGAGGTTGAGGTTGGTCAAGGGAATATCGGGCTGCTCAGCGGTGAGGGCCACGATGAGTAGTGGCGTGGGATCATCGAGTGTGCGGTAGAGCAGGCCAGCATCGTGCATGATACCCGTCAAACCACCAGTTTTGTGTGCGAAGAGCAGTTCTTCATTCCAGTAAGCTGGCAAAATATGGTAATCGTTCTGGCTGAGTAGGATTTGCAGCAGCCGCTCGCGTTCAGGCACGCGTTTATGGTGGATGTGGGCGAGCAGTAGAGCCATATCCGCTGCTGTGGTCCAGTTATCGCGCCCAGCACGCCGCGCCTCGAAGTCCATAAAACGGCGTTCCAGGCGCGTCCCTTGTAGCCCCAGTTCGCGCATACTTGCGTTGATCGCGTCCAGGCCCAACAGGTCGAGCAGCACATTCGAGGCGGTGTTATCGCTGATGGTAATCATCAGGTGAGCCAGATCATGAATGGTTGGGCGCAGGTCGGGCGAGAGATTAGCCAGCACACCATCGCTTGGCACACGCGCCGCTGCTGGTACTGCCAAACGTGTATCCCAGGTGTATGCGCAGCCCGGCTCGGCCAGTTGGCGTGCTAACTCGACCAGGATCGGTAATTTAGCTAGGCTGGCCGCTGGAAATATTGTGTCAGGGTTAAGCGTGACCAGTTGGCGCGGCTTGTCCGGCTCCATTCGCGCAACGATGCAGGCGACACTACCACTCAGGCTGTGCAAGATAACTTCGATATCTGTGTACATATCACGCCTCTCTGAGCGGGCAAACAACTTCATTGAGCTATTTGCCTGTCCAGCATAAGGATTTACTCAATGACGCGTTTGATGCTCCAGACCACTTCGTCCAGACGTGGATAATAGTGGTCGTCGGCGGGTTTAAAGCTGTTGATTACCACATGGTTATATTTGCTGCCCTCGGCGTGGATATATTCGTGGTCGTTGAGAGCCATACCAACGTGCGTGATCTCCGCGCTACCGAAGAAGATCAGGTCGCCAGTGCGCATATTGGGACGTTCGATGGCGTGGGCGAGAAAACCGTCTTGCTGGTCGGCATCGCGTGGAATAAAGTAGCCACCGACGCGGTAGCAAAGCTGCACGAAGCCACTACAATCGATGCCTGCCCAGCTTATGCCGCCCCAGTGGTAGGGCACATTGAGAAACTGACGCGCAACATTGGTGATAGTTTCCGGCGTTTGTTGAGGATACGGCGCGTGTTGCTGGCGTATTGCCAAAGCTGCACGCTCGATCCAGGCGGTGCGCTCACCAGGCACGGCCACCTGCACACGCGTGGGGTGCGTCGTGTCCAGCAGAGGCAGACGAGTTGAGAGATAGGTCTGGCCGCTGCTCTCCTCACCGTGGGCTGCTGTGTAGAGGGGCGTATGCGTCGCAGTGATAACCGCAACCAGCGGCAAAGGTGTAGCGCATGTCTCACCGACTTTACAAAATCCTTTATGAATCGGCGTGGCCAGGTCGCTGAGACGCATCCAGCCTAGATAGTCCACCAACTTAGCTGGCACCCATTCCCCCTGGGCCTCTCCGGCATAGACAGGCATATTCAGTAGGGCTTGAGTGATAAGTTCTGAGCTTCCATCAGGATCGCGCCGCACATCGGCTACACCTGTCGCGACAACAAAATCGGTCATCTCTCTTCTTTGTCCTTTCGAGAAAAAGGGGCGGTCAGAGCTACCACCCCTGGGCGCTTGCTTAGTGCCGCACGGCGTTGCTCATCACAAACACGAGGTTTGCAGGTCGTTCGGCCATACGACGTACCAGATAGGGATACCATTGTGAGCCATACGGCACGTAGACGCGCACGTTATAGCCCTGTTTAACTAGTTTCTCTTGCAGGTCGCGGCGAATGCCATAGAGCATCTGAAACTCGAAGGCGTCCTGGCTAATACCATGATCGCGGGCGTATTTGCAGGCTAGACTGATAATAGACGCGTCGTGTGTCGCCACGGCTGGATAATTGCCCTTCATCAAGAGCATCGTCATTAGGCGCACATAGTTGTGATCGACATCGCTTTTCTGCTGGAACGCCACTGCCACCGGCTCTTTATAGGCTCCCTTGACCAAGCGCACGCGCACGCCCTGAGCGATGAGCTGCTCCACGTCCTGCTTGCTACTAAACATGCAGGATTGAATGACTGTGCCCACATGCTCGAAGCGTTCGTGCAAACGTAGCGTTGTGCTGACAGTACGCTCGGTATAGGCTGAGCTTTCCATATCGATACGCACGAAAAGCGGCATGTGTTGAGCGTGCTCCAAGATTTGCGTGATGTTTTTCTCGCAGAGTTCTTTAGAGATATCCAGGCCAAGCGCGGTCAGTTTGATCGAGATGTTGGCATCGGCACCCGACTCTTGAATAGAATCGAGAATCTGCATATAGCCTTGTGTAGCATCCAATGCCTCGCGTTCATCTGAGACATTCTCGCCCAGATGGTCCAGCGAGACATGCATACCCTGCTGATTGAGGACACGCGTCGCTGCAATCGCCTCATCCAGTTGTTCGCCAGCAACAAAGCGCCGTGAGACACCGCGAGTCGCCTTGTTGCTCAACACAAATTTACGCACTGTTTCGTTCTGAGCCATATACAGCAATGTATTTTTGAGCATCATTGCCCCCTTACAAAATGGAAAAAGAGTAGACCTAACAACGGAAAATTGCTTATCATACCTAGCATGATAACACAAAGATCGAAGAAAGAGATTGTTGAACTACACTGGTCCTATGCGGCTCCACAGGCCCAGGCGGATCAGTTCGTTGCGGGCCTCGAAGCCGAAGAGGTCCGGGTGCATCTCGCGGCCATGACGTAATACCAAGCCGCGTAGCATCTCGATTTGTTCTGATTTGCTCGCCATGTCGCGCTCAAAGGGAATGTGTTGGGCCAGATGCTCGATGGCTTGCCTATGATACCAACGTTCCTGCGATTCCTGCATACTGTGATCCCCCAGACTCATCTCTACCCAATGGTAGCATGCTTTCCCAGGAACTTTCAAGGTTTGTAGGTTCTAGATATGGGAAGGTCACGCGAGATACACACTGAAACATGTTTACATAGCCACATGCATAGCCATTTTGCCTCATAATGGGGCCAAATCCTTGACCCGGCGCGATGCTGATGCTAACGTTAATGGCGGAATACAACGACAAGCGTAGATATAGAAGCGCAGTATTAAGAGGAAAACGATGCTTTGTCCGTCCTGTAAGAATTTTCGGCCAACCAATAACGTGCCATGCCCATTTTGTCAGGCCCCTTCCCTCCTGGTCAACAATGCGCCCTCGAATACAAATGCCTGGGGCGGACCTGTGACATCCAATAATGAGCAGCCGTTTGCGTCATCTGGCTCTTGGGGTGGGCCTATGGTATCCAATACCGATTGGAATGCTGCGTCGGGCCAGTCCGCTTTCCCACAATCTCCCTGGCAAGATTCGTCTAACGCGACTCAGCAGCTCGCCTTTCCCGCAGCCCAGCAGGGTGGCAGCGCGTTCTGGTCGCAGGATCACGCTGCTACAGGTAATGCGGGACAAGCGTTGTTGCCTGTGCCGTATGAGGGGCAACCAGCGCCCGCTTCGCAGGGGCTAATGGTCATGCCGAACGGTTTTCCCACCTTCAATCAGAACACCAACCAGCTTTTGCCAGCTCTGCCAGATAATGGCCAGGATGCACCTGTCTATCTCGCTCCGATGTATACAAAGCCGCGTCCACTGATCTCCCCTTATCGCGCCATCAGTGGCCTGCTCAGTGTGCTCATCGTGGTTGGCCTGCTCTGTAGCGGGGCGGGCTATTATGCGCAAGTGACAGGCAAGCTAACATTTTTCCAGAAGATGATGGGCAACTATTCGCCACCTGCAATTGTTTCAAAGCAAGGTCTGCTGAAGGTTCCGTCTACCGATCAGACTCTTGGTCCGGCTGCTAATATTATTAACTCGGCGATTATCTCGGATAGTAAGAATACTGATGTAAAAAACCATATCATAACCAACGAGGTGAATCAGTTCACTGTTGGTGACACGATCTACCTTATCTATAATTTTTCTGCACCTCAACCAGGAACCATCACGGTAAAGTGGTATAACGGGAATAATCTCTATCACCCGTTTTCCATTAAAGTGACTGACATAACGAAGTCCTATGTAGAATTTTCATCGCTCAGTTATGGTCAAGCCACAACGGGAAGAGTGGAGATTTACTGGAATGAGCAACTGGCGAGGACACTCTTTTTTGTGGTAGAGCCAGCAGCATAAAAGGGTTGTAGATAGTTTTTCAGAGAGAGTGGCTCTTTCTGAAAAACTATCTACAAAATACTATTTGCAAAGGGTTTGCACTTCAACATCCCCGTAGACCTCGACCTGACAGGCCAGACGCAGGTTGGGGTTCTTTTTGTGTGCGCCGCCCAGGCGGAATTTTTCCAGGAATGTGGGTGGGTTGGTATTGTTGGCGGGCGTGACGACCACTTTATCGGTGGCGCACAGGCCATTGCCGTGGCAGTTGGCAAGGTTCCAGAGTCCACAATAAATCTTGACGTCGTTCTCTAGCGCCGGGTACCGTACATGATCGCCTTCCGGTACCTCTACCTGTATATTTTCACGCACAAAGTTGATAGTTGGCATCGCTTGTTATCCTCCTGAAGCTCGTTTTCTGTGCTTAAGAAGCAAAATAAATGAGTGCAGCCTGATTGGGATGGGAGCTGCTGACCACACAGAGTAGTATCCCACTGTCTACTATAACAAAAACGTCGAGTCAGTGCAATACAAACACTCAATCGAGTATGCGTTAGACTTTTTGCGAGGCTTGCCAGATCCCGCTCTACCCAGTCATCACAAACGTCACGTTCAGCACTTGTGGGCTACCCTGGAGCATGACGCCATTAGTGCTGGCAGAGATAGTAATTTGGCCGGTATAGGTATTGGGAGTCAGGTTGCCTGGGGTCACGGTTACGACGATAGTGCTGCCATTGCCGGTGTCGAGGCCGGAATGCGCGGAGAGATTGAGCCAGACGTTACTGCCGGGATCGGCACTGGCGGTCCAGGCCACGCCGCCGCCACAGGAGCCAGTTTCATTCAAGGTGAGCGTCTGGCTCGCGGGCGACGCGCCATGAGCGGCGTTGAAGACGAGCATGGCTGGGAGCGGCTGCAATGTGCAAGCTTGTTGGATGGTTAGGGTGACTGCGAAGGTTTGCGGGCTACCCTGAACTGGTGTGCCAGCGGCATTTGTCGCGCTGATTTTGATTGAAGTGCTGTATGTACCTGCTTCCAGGCCGCTTGTGTTGGCACTCACTGTGATTGTGCCCCCTTGCACTGACGGATCGAGCGAGCCAGTGGATGGAGTCAGCGTCAGCCAGGGGGCTATTGGCGAGACGTTGGTATGCCAATGCAGAGGCCAGGAGCAACTGCCATCCGCCGCGAGTGCGATTGTTTGTGTGGCCGGGTTGGCGCTATTCGCGACGCCGTTGAAGACCAACGATCTGGCCGAGGGCTGTGTCAGTGAACAGGGAGACTGCACCAGCAAGCTCACAGTGAGCGTTTGCGGGCTACCTTCGGTGAGCGTATTGCTCGTTGTGCTCCCGTTAAGCGCAATCTGGCCGGTATAGGTGCCAGGTGCCAGGCTGGTGGTGGCTACATTGACCGTGATCTGGCCTGTTGAACCGGGCGAGACGCTGCCACTGCTTGGCGAGATGCTGATCCAATTGGCGTCAGGCGTTGTGATAGTACTGTGCCATTTCAGCAAGCTGCCGCCGTTATTGGTGATGGTGAACACCTGCCCGCCTGGATTGGTTTGTGCCTGGATGGTGCTGAAATTCAAGCTCAAGGGTGAAGCGTCCATCAGAGGTTCCAAGGGCGTTGGGCGCGGCTGAAAGTCGAGCTGAATTGTCACCGTCGAAGTGTTTTTACCCGCTTGAAAGAGGACCAGACCCGTATAGGTGCCAGGTGTCAGATTGGTAGTGTCCACGCCAATAGCGGTGATGCTGCTCGCGGTGTCTTTGACCTGCCCACTTGTCTGGCTGACTGTGATCCAATTGTTTGAGGGCAACGCCTGCCAATTGAGCGGATCGCTGGCACAATTGGCAGTGGTGTGCAAGGTCAGAGCGTGTGTGCTGGGGTTACTCTGTCCAGTCACAGCCGTAAAGCTCAGATTACCAGTGCTGGCGAACAGTCCACAATGCGGTTGGACGGTCAGAGCCACGCCGACGAGTTGGGGAGAGTCATAGGCACTCGCATTGTGCGCTGCGCTAAACGTCAACAGTCCCATATATGTACCAGGGAGCAGATTCTGGCTGCGTACACTGAGATGGAGTTGGGTGCTCTGTCCAGGAGCAAGCGAACCAGAACTTACATCGGCGCTGAGCCAGGGCATGCTATCGCCTGATAGGTCGAAGCCGGAAAATCCCTGGCGTGCAATCTCGTTGCTCCTAGGAACTACTAGGAACGTGCTTTGCGCCGTGGTTGTGAGTGCTTTGCCGCTGTCGAGCGACCAGGAGAGCTGTTGCTGGCCTGGGTTGCTCAGCGTCAGTACTTGCGTGACAGATGCGGCGGAATCGTCCACAGTGGTGAACGAGAACAACGGTGGTGTCAGGGAAATCATCGGCCCGGCATCTGACGGCAAGAGTGTAACCGTCATGGTAACGTACAGTTGCGTGGGATCACCGACGCTGGAAGCGATGGTGATAGTGCCCGTATAGGTGCCAGGTTGCAAGTGGTTGCGTTGCGCAGCCAGCGAGATCGTTTGTCCAGCACCAAAGGTTCCCTGGAGCGGCGCGACCAGCAGCCAGGACTGATTGCTGCTCGCGGACCACGTAATCGAGCCGCTGCCAGTGTTGCGCAGCGTCAACGCTTGCAGTGTATCTGCGTCCTGCACCGCGCTACCAAGGTTCACCGAAGTAGAGTCGAGCAGCAGATGTGGTGAGTGCAATGGGCCTGCATTGTTGATCTGGAGTTGTGCGCTGGCGGTATCACGTGTTGCCACATCTTCAGCGACGATCAGGTGAACGCCCGCGCCCCAGGAATTGCTTACGGTAAACGAAGCTGAGGCCTGGCCGTCGGCATTGACCATCAGAGCAGCAGGGCTGGCTGTGGTCAACAGGGTTTGCTGAATATCGTGTGTCAGAACCACGCTCGTCAGACGTTTGAAGTGGATGAGTTGAACAGAGATAGTCTGGCCTGAACTGGCTACATCCGTGGAGAGGGTCAGTGTGGGCGGCCCATCCTGGACTTTAGGCGTTGGCTGAAAAGTGAGAGTGAGCAGTAGACCATCGATCAGAAGCGCACTCAGGGCCAGAATAATCACGCTACCAAGGATCAAACGCCAGATTGAGAAACGCCGCCGATTAGACCGGATCGAAGGGTAGGGCAGCGTGACACGCTCTTCTAGCTGGACACGCTGGATATCTGCCGCCTCAATCTGAGCGGCAGCAGCAGCGTTTGGTCGGGAGCGTGCGAGAAAGGGATCGGTGGCATTGGCCCAGAGATCGCGCTCTTTCTCTTTCGTTGCGTCCTGATTGTGACAGGGGTAGAACTCAGTCGCATTGGGATCGGCCACGTTTTCCAGATAGACTTCCCGATCCGGCTGCGTATCGAACCCAGAACGGCGCTTGTTTGTGTGCTGATGCTGATGGGGTGTGCTGGTCCGCTGGATATCCGCCGAGATATCGCGCAGAGGTGCCAGATGTCCCGAACGCCGCAAACGTTTGCTGCTCGACTTGTCGTCCTCGATGCGGCGTGCTGCCTCGCCTAATTGCAAGGCCGTGTGTTCGCTGCTACCCAGAGGCGCGAGCGGGGACGCCGCGTTCCAAGCGCGGGTATGCTCGGCAAAAGAGGGATCGTCCCCCATAAAAGGCAGGGTAATTGATCCCTGCCCTTTCCATGTTTGTTCTTCTGGCGTGAATGGTGTAAAGGCGGCTGGCGTTGTGGCATGCAAATTGCCGTGCAATCTCTTTTCTCGGCATATCTGGCATGTTTCGCAACATATAGCGTTTTCCGCGCAAGGCTTGCGGCACTGCACACACTGGCTCATCGGCGTTCAACTCTTCTGGACAACGCGAGGGTTGTTCCCTTCCCACAAAACACAGCAATTTCTTACGATGGAGACGATCAGCGGCATTCCGCACTAATTAGAACGTGGGAATAGGTATTTTGTCACATCAACCAAGCGGTGATTAAAAGAGTAAAAAGAAGACACGATACGATACATTGAGATACAAACAAGCTCAATTACGTGTGTTGAATGGATTTGAAATAAGTTATCCACAAGTTATCCACTTGTGGATAAAGAAACTCGTCAAAAATACCCTTTTCGTTGAGACCAAATTAATGTTATAATGGAGTGGGGAGAAGTGGGGAGTTTTGGGGAATTTGCAAGTGGAATAGCAAGTTGTGCGGGTAAAGGGAAGCGAACAGACCAGATGGGGGATGCAAGAGCACACCCTGCCGACTCTTCAGAGGCCATCGCAAAGCTTGTATGCGAGAGAGAAGCACTGGCACTATGTTTCTAGGAGAATACGAACATACCCTCGATGCAAAGGGACGGCTGGCGGTACCTGCGAAATTTCGCGGGCACTTAGAGCGCGGCGCAGTTCTGAGCAAGGGTATGGGCCGGTGTTTGTCGATCTATACTATGGCACGTTGGGAGGAGAAATCTGCGGCTCTAGTGGATGGCAAAACGGATGAGGATTTGCGCGATTTTGAACGTCGGGTGTATCCGAGTGCCAATGAAGTGGATTTGGATGGTCAGGGGCGTTTGGTGATTCCTGCGAAGTTGCGTGAGTATGCTGGCTTGAGCAGTGAGGTGACAGTGGCAGGTGTACGCGATCACGTCGAGATTTGGGATCGGGTGAACTGGCAAGAATATCAACGGCGATTGGATGCGGAGGGCGGAGTGCCTTTTTAAATTTCTTTCAGTATCCTCAAGCTGGATCGAAAGAAGGAGGCATTGTATGTTTCTCCGATTTCTCCGCATAGCAAGCAGTATACTACATACAAACGAGAATATCAATGTACATTTAGGAATATATGCAAATACAGCATGTCCCGGTAATGTTAGCAGAGGTGCTGAAGTTTCTTCAACCTGAGCCTGGTGGACGCTATGTGGATGGCACATTGGGTGGAGGTGGGCACACTGCCGCAATTCTTGCGCGTTCGGCCCCGCAAGGCAAAGTTTTAGGGATCGATACCGATCCTTTGGCCCTGGCGCGGGTGGGTGAGCGTCTCTCAGATGAGGTCCATGAGGGCCGCCTGCTCTTGGTACAGGGGAATTATTCAGAGCTAGCCCAAGTTGTTGAGCAGGAGCACTTTTCCCCTGTGCAGGGCATTGTCCTAGACCTGGGTTTTTCCTCGGATCAGATGGACGATCCCACGCGAGGTTTCGCATTTAGCACAGATGGTCCGCTGGATATGCGTATGAATCAGACCGAGGGCGTCTCAGCGGCAGACCTTGTGAACACAGCCAGTGAGCAAGAGTTAGCAGATCTTTTCTGGCGCTACGGCGAGGAGAATCGTTCCAGGCAAATCGCTTGGCGGATTATTCGTGCACGCGAGAAGGGTGCGATTACGCGTACCACACAACTGGCGCAACTGGCAGCAGCGGGCGTGCCATATAAGTCGGGGATGATTCATCCGGCCACGCGTGTTTTTCAGGCTTTGCGTATTGCTGTCAATGACGAGTTACAACATCTGGAAGCGGTACTTCCGCGTATACTGGAAGTTTTGCTGGCGGGCCACACGGCTGGGGGAAGTGGTGGACGAATGGTGATTATCTCTTTTCATTCGCTGGAGGATAGGATGGTGAAAGGATTTATGAGACGAGAAGCGAGTAATTGTATTTGCCCACCAGGTTTACCCGTCTGTATGTGCAAACATCAGGCGCGTTTACGTCTGCTTACCCCAAAACCGGCGACTCCAACAAGTGAGGAGATCGCCACCAATCCTCGCGCACGCAGTGCTAAAATGCGGGCTGCTGAAACGATTATGTAGTGCGTCATCTGGTGCTAGTGCGCTGTTCATAGTAGGCACAGCGTGCAACGGTGCCCTTATAAAGGCTACTCCTGAGAGAACGGACCTGAGCAGTTTTAGCCCCAAGAGACGAAGGAACGCAAAAATATGGATCAGCAGAAAAACCGTCAGAATCGTCAGCGCCAGAACGGAGGCGCACGTCAATCAGCCAAGTTAATCCAGGCTGTCAGGCGTCGTCAGCTCCCGCCTTTTTTGTTTCGCATGGGGCCAGTGACTTTGAGCATTTGCAGTGTGTTGCTGATGAGTTTTATGGCTATCCTATACGTGTCGCAACTTGGTCAGGCTGTCACAACCAACCAGCAAATCCAGGATATGCATGTGCAACAGACCATCCTGCAACGTCAGAACAACGATTTGGTGAACACAGTGGCTCAGGAGCAGTCGCCCGCGTCTATTGCTGCGCGTGCTGCCGCGATGGGTCTGGCTCCGGCTGAGTCACAGAATGCGCGTGTGGTCGTGGTTCCGCACATCACAATGCCAGCTAACGGAGGGCAGTCCAATCAGCCGTAGTAAAAAGGAGATCAGCAGATGAATCCAGCATTACAGCGCTCCCGCCATCGGCAAATGGTCATTTTTTTGCTGGTTTGTTCTGGAATGATCTTTTTGCTGGGACGATTGTACTACTGGCAGGTGTTGCAATCACAGAGCGGGTACAACCTAGCCCAACGTGCGAATGACGAGCATACGCAGAATCGTCCATTGTATGCTCAGCGCGGTATTATCTACGATAGCCAGGGGCGTATTCTCGCCACAAATATTGTACGCGACGATGTATATGTTGAGCCGCACCAGTTCTCAATCGATCACTCAGCCAACCCGCAGAATGACTTGGGCAGCCTGATCCAAACGTTACACCAAGTTTTGCCTCAAGTGACAATTGCGAGCTTACAGGCTGATTTTGCGACAGATGTCGGGGCTATCCGTGTGGCTGTGCGCATCGACCCAGTTCAGAGTCAACAGTTACATACGTCGCGTCTGGCAGATGTTTTTCTCTATCCACGCACCTGGCGAGCGTATCCAGCCGGGTCGTTGGCCGCGCAAATGCTCGGTTATGTCACGCAGAATGATAGCGCGAATACTGGCGTTTATGGTATCGAAGGGTTATACAATCGGCTGCTCGCTGGTCAACCAGGCAGTTCTCTGGCGGAAACTGATCTACAGGGCAATCCGCTAACTGTGGGAGTGAATGCCCAGCAGGCACCAGTGGCGGGCGCGAATCTGACCCTGACGATTGATAACAATATTGAGTATATGATCGAGACGAATCTTGCGCAGACGGTGCAGAATTTGCAGGCTGAGAGCGGAGCAGTAGTAGTGCTCAATGCACGCACAGGGGCAGTCGTTGCGATGGCAGGCTATCCGACCTTCGATCCGAATCAGTACGGTCAATATTATCAACAGCAGGGTTGCCTGCATAGTGAGAACGTGTACTTAAATCCAGCGTTGTATTGCGCGTATGAGCCGGGTTCAACGATGAAGGCGGTCACAATGGCGGCTGCTCTGGATCAGGGTTTGATTACGCCGGATACGACCCTGCAAGATCAAGGATGCGCCGCCTATAGTGACGCGCCAGAGGTGTGCAACTGGGAGAATTTGTCCTACGGCACCGAGAGTATGACGCAGGTGTTGATCCACTCGGCCAACGTAGGAGCAGCGCATGTGGCGCACGATATTCTTGGCGTGGATCGTTATTATCCCTATCTGGCACGTTTTGGTTTTGGTCAACCTCTTAACATTGATGGGCCAGAGCAGCCTGGGAACTATCGTGTGCCCTGCGGGCATGGCTGGTCGCCGTGCAGCAAGGACTGGACAATGAGCGATCTGACTCGCCAAGCGTTTGGTCAGAGCATCGTGGCGACGCCGTTGCAGGTGGCGCAAGCCTATCAGGCTATCGCCAATGGGGGCGTGATGATGCAGCCCTACTTGGTCTCTGAGGTGAACAACAACGGGCAGATTACACTGACACAGCCACAAATCAAACGGCGCGTCATCAGCCAACAGGCAGCTCAGTTGTTGACCTCGATGCTTACTCAGGCGGGGCAGTACGGTTCAGCCCAACTGGCCCAGGTGCCTGGCTATAGTATCGCAGCCAAGACAGGTACAGCCACGACTCAGGGTATCTCGGCGGATCAGACCGAGGCTTCGGTGGCGGGTTTTATCCCCGCGTCGAATCCCCAGTTTGTGATCCTGGTCAAGATAGATCGGCCACAGAAACAGATCTATGGAAGTACTGCGGCGGCCCCTCTGTGGGGGAAGATTGCTCAGCAGTTGATGTGGTACTATGCTGTGCCACCCGATTTACATGTATAGTTTTTTACACTTTTTATGAGGTGATCTTTATGCAATCATCAAACAAAGACAAAAAGAATGCCGCGCAACCAGAGCCGGAACTGAGCGCAACCTGGCAGGCCTTGCTTGGTCGGCAAGCGGCAGGCGAGGCGCAGACACCAAGGGCTGATCCTGCCGCTCCGGTGCAGTCTCTCGCCAGTGACCCTTGGAGTTCTCTGCTCAATGCAAGCGGGATGCAGCCAGTGGATTTACAGAAAATCCATTTGCATGATCTTCGCGCTCTCGCCAGCGATGACCACGATATTGAGAACGCACTCGATATCATGCGCGAGGCTACGAGCCAACTTCCATCCGTGGAGAAAAGGACCAGGGATGCGTAAACATCTTTGCTACCGTTAAGTATAATCGAAAATGCGTTCAAATACAAGTCGTAGAGAAAAGAGGCCAGGGGTTATGCTACGAGAGAGCCGCAGGCAAGCATCTCAGCGCCAGGGGGGCAAAGCACGCCCCCTGTCAGTGCGTTCACCCGCATTAGAATCCGCCGAGCAGCGTCGCAAGGCGGGCAGAGAGCTTGCTGAGACAGGACGCACCCCTTCGCGGAGCAAGGCCGGGGCTGCGAGCGAGAGCCGCCGCTACGCTGCTGAGTCTGCGGCGGAGCGTCCGGCTGGGACACGTAAAACCCTGCCGCGTCTGAAGAAGCGCGGGCTACAAGCTGCTAGCGTGAGTCTGGGGCACACGCTGGGTTGGCGTGGCAACAATACGTTGCGCAAACCAGGAGTGCGGCCAACGGCAACTGAGGCGATGAGCGCGGATGAGCAGCAAACCCTGGCGCAGTTGGAGATGAGCTTGCCACGAGTGGCGGGCAAGATTGACTCCTGGCTGTTGATCGTGGTGCTGGCTTTGCTCTGTATGGGCGTGGTCATGGTCTATAGTGCTAGCTCGTTTCTGGCGGCCCGCGACCAAGGGGACGCGAGCTACTACTTCCAGCGTGAGTTAGTTTGGGTTGCATTGGGTATTGTGGCGATGCTGGTGACTATGCGGATCGATTATCGCTACTGGCGGCGTCTCTCGTTGGCTGGGATGATCGTGATCTTGCCGTTGCTGGTGGTCGTGCTCAAGTTTGGCGTCACGGCCTACGGAGCGTCGCGCTGGCTGGCTATCGGCTCGTTTCTCTCGTTTCAGCCGAGCGAGTTGACCAAGCTGGTGCTGGCGCTGTATATCGCCGACTGGCTGGCACGCAAGGGCAACCAGGTTGGCACTTTTCTCTATGGCTTGGCACCTTTCGTGATCCTGGTAGGCATCGTGCTGGGTCTGGTGCTGTTGGAGAACGATATGGGCACGGCGATTATTATTGCTGGCATTGCTACGGTCATGTTTTTCACGGCAGGTGCCAATATCGCGCAATTTTTGCTGGCCCTGGCCTGTGGCGGCTTGATCTTCTTGAAAGAGGCTTTCAAGGGCTATCGTTATTATCGACTGGCTGGATTCATGAATCCGTTTCAGGATATTACGAGCATCAACCTGCAACTTTACCAAGGGTTGCTGGCGCTTGGTTCGGGCAATTGGTTTGGCCTGGGCCTGGGGGCGAGTCGCGAGAAAACCGGCTATCTGCCCTTTCCGTTTACCGATTCGATCTTTCCGGTGATCGGTGAGGAATTGGGTTTTGTTGGTTGTGCAGTCATTGTCGTGCTTTTTCTTTGGCTGGCTTTTCGGGGCTTCCGGCTAGCCAGGCGTGCGCAGGATCTCTATGGGGCGCTGCTGGCAACAGGTTTGACCTCATGGCTCGTCTTGCAGGCGTTTATTAATATCGGCGCTAATACGGCGACGATTCCCTATACCGGCGTGCCCTTGCCGTTTATCAGCTTTGGCGGCTCGTCAGTGATTGTTTCGCTGGCAGCGGTGGGCATTTTGCTCAACATCTCGCGCTACATTCAAGCACCAGAGATGCCAGCATTTAAACGGTATACCACGGATTTTCAGAAGAAACTATAGAGAAGAATTGTATGCGAGTAATTGTATCGGGCGGCGGTACTGGCGGGCATATCTATCCAGCCCTGGCAGTAGCGGCGCACCTGCGTTCACAGTATGGAGCCGAGATCCTGTTTCTCGGCAGCGATGATGGCCTGGAGACACAGCTTGTCCCGGCGGCTGGCCTGTCTTTGGCAACGATCAAGGCGGGCAAACTGCGGCGCTATATCTCCTGGCAGACCGTCAAAGGCGTGATGCGCATCCCGTTAGGGGCCGTGCAGGCAATAGAGATTGTGCGCAAGTTTCACGCCGACGTGGCCTTCACCAGTGGTGGCTATGTCGCGGTCCCTACTGGCCTGGCGGCATATCTCAATCGTGTGCCGCTGCTCATGCATCAGCAGGATGTGCCGCCGAACCTGTCGAATAAGCAGGTCGCGCCGTTGGCTACGAAGATCTCGGTGGCTTTCGAGGATTCGCTGGCCTACTTTCCAGCGCACAAAACGCTGCTGCTGGGCAATCCGATGCGCCAGGAGATTCTCGCTATTCGCCAGATGGCACCGATGGTCGCTCGTGTCCAGTTTGGTCTGGCCGCCGATCAGCCGATGTTGCTGGTGACAGGCGGCAGTCAGGGGGCGCGGCGTCTCAACCAAGTGGTGTGCCAAGCTTTGCCAGCCTTGCTGAAAACCTGCCAAGTCTTGCAGATTAGCGGCAAAGATCTGTATAACGAGACGCTTGAACAGTCGAAGAGCATCTTAGCTGGCACTGACCCAGCACTAGCTGAGCGCTATCGTCTGGTACCTTATCTAAACGAAGAGATGCCAGCGGCGTTACAGGCGGCAGACCTTGTGCTTTGCCGAGCGGGAGCCTCGACGCTGAGCGAGCTAGCCACACTGGGCAAACCCAGCCTGCTGGTTCCGCTGCCACCGGCCATTGGCAAGTCGCCGCAAGAGGCCAATGCGGCCATGTTTGAGCGTCGGCGGGCGGGCCTAGTTATCAAGAACGCAGATCTGGAATCGCAATTCCTTGCAGAACAAGTAAAATATATAATGACAGCCCCCGAACTCCTCGCGTCGATGATGGAGGCGGCCAGAGAACTAGCCCGTCCACAGGCAACGCAGGAGATTGTGGACGAACTCATAAAAATAGCCAGGGTAAAAATACAAAGATGAAACAAACAGGATATAGACAACTGAAAAAGATGCGTTTGCATTTTATGGGCATTGGTGGGCAGGGTATCTCAGCAGTAGCGCAAATGGCATTGCAGGCAGGGGTCACAATAAGCGGGTGCGATCAGGCCAGTTCGGCGACGACGAAGATGCTAGAAGCGTTGGGCGTTTCAGTGAAGATTGGGCATAGCCCCGCGCATCTGGCCGAAGCGGACGCGCTGATCTATGTGCCAGCGGCGGTGGCGTATAACCCCAACAACCCTGAACTGCTGGCGGCGCGTGAAAAGGGTCTGCTGGTCATGACTTGGCAGGAGATGCTAGGTCAGTGGCTCGATGGCTACTGCCTACTCTCAGTCAGCGGCGTGCACGGCAAGGGCACGACCACAGCAATGCTGGCGCTGGCGTTGGTGGACGCTGGCCTGGACCCCACCTGCGAAATTGGCGCGGTAGTGCCGAGGTTTGGTGCGAACTATCGCATCGGCCAGAGTACCTACTTTGTCAACGAGGCTGATGAATTTAATAACAATTTCTGGCACTATCATCCGCGCTTAGCCGTGATAACTTCGATTGAGTTTGAGCACCCGGAGTTTTTCGCCGACTATAGCGAGTATCTGGCGTCCTTCGAGCATTTTGTACGCGGCATGGATATCACGGGCGACTGGCTCTTTCCGACGACGCTGATCTTGAATGTGAACAGCCCTGGCTGCCTGGAACTGCGCCAGCGTATCAGCGATTGGCCTGGGCGCATCCTCACCTACGCGGTTGAGGAGGGTGAGCAGTCTAGCGAGGCTGACTTTGTGGCCTACGATCTGCACTTGGATGGCGAGACGAGCTTTCGGGTACGTGCCAAAGCTGTTCAGAGCGGCCTGGAGGGACGTTCAATCAGTCTGAAGTTGCCCGGTGCGCACAATGTCGAAAACGCCCTGGCGGCTCTGAGTGCGGCTACGCTAGTTGGGGTTGATCCAGCCATAGCTATCGCGGCCATCGAGGACTTTGGTGGGACATGCCGACGTTTTGAGATGCGCAATACAGAGCCACTGATGATTGCAGGCGAGGCGCGGGATGTGTTGCTGGTCGATGACTACGCGCATCATCCCACAGCCATTGCGCGTACACTGACTGCGGCGCGGCGGCGTTATCCCGCACGGCGCTTGGTCGCGGTCTATCAGCCGCACATGTATAGTCGGACGCAAACCTTTTTTGAGCAGTTTTTAACGGCCTTTGACGAAGCAGACGAGGTGATTATCGTCGATATCTATCCTGGTCGCGAGCACGATACCGGTCTGATCCATGCGCGTGATTTGGTCGCGGCCCTGCAACGCCAGCCACGTTTTGCGCAGTCCAATACGTGGATTATGCACGGTGGTAGTGTACGCGAAACCGCCAAATTGTTGCGCAGAACCTTGCGTGCGGGCGATCTGGCGCTCATCATGGGTGCGGGCGATATCTATCGAGTGACTGAAGATTTATTACAGAATAACACCGGAATCTAGATCGAGGAAACACTGATGACATTTGACGCAGAAAAAGTCTATCAAGAGCTACAAACGCGCTACCAGGGACGAGTGCGCCGAGATGAGCCACTCGCACGCCATGGAACCTTTGGGGTTGGCGGTCCCGCCGAAGTGTGGGTGACTCTTGAAACGTCAGAAGATGTGCTCGACCTGGTGAGTCAGTGTATGTCCAATGGCTGGCCGCTGCTCCTGTTGGGCAATGGCACAAATGTGCTTTATGCCGATGCCGGGGCGCGAGGAATTGTAGCTCGCCTCGCGCTCAACGTCTATACCATTGAGGATCACGGCGATGGGACGGCCTTGTTGAGAGCCGGGGCTGGTGTGAGTTGGCCGAAGCTGCTCAACGAACTGGCAACGCTCGGCTGGGGCGGCCTGGAGTTTGGACCGGGTATCCCTGGCACACTCGGCGGGGGCGTAATCTCGAACGCTGGTGCGCATTTCGGCAATCTGGGCGAGGTGCTGGCGTGGGTCGATGTAGTTGATGCGCGTCCCAACGTGGAGAACGCGCCTGTCGTGCGGCACTATGAGCACGCCGAGTTGGATATGACCTATCGGCACAGTCGGTTTCGTTCAGAGCGACGCATCATCTTTGATGACGAGGGCTATCCAGTTGTAGCCCCGCGTGACCTGATTGAGCCAGCGGAGATTATCACGCAATTGGGTGTGCGTTTGCATCGTGACGAACCACAGCATTTGCGGGCGCGGATTGAAGAGTTCAAGCAGCACCGCAAGCGCACACAGCCGCCGCAACAGAGTGCGGGTTCGGTCTTTAAAAATCCGGTGGGCGATTACGCAGCCCGTTTGATCGAACAGGTCGGCTTGAAGGGTACCGCCCACGGCAAGGCGCGTATCTCTGAGCGCCACGCAAACTTTATCGTCAATTCAGGCGGAGCGAGCGCCGCAGATGTGGTGGCGCTGATTGTTGAAGCACGCCGACGCGTAAGAGAGCAATTCGGCATAGAGTTAGAGTTAGAGCTTGAATTGCGCGGCGCGTGGGAGAAAACAGCACATGATGAAACAGCAGCCAGAACAGCAGAATACCCGACGTTATAGATACCACACAACTTCGGCTGTGTCGTATCCGGTTGTTCGTCGTAGAGCGTCGAGCCAGTGTGAAGACGCCCAGGAGCCGCAAGCATACGTGATGCCAAACGCGACAGGGCGCCGGGTGACAACGCCCCATCGGGCTGTGCAACCTCCCTCATGGGCCGAGCGACATGCGCGTTTTAGCAACCCGCAGGTCGAGCAGCCCACGCGGGGTCGCCTGGTACCGCGTACCTTTGCCCAGACAGGGGTTCCTGCTCCTGTAGGTCAGAGGCGCACCAACAAGCCTCTGCCGCGTCAACGTGCTAGCTCAACAGTGCCAGCGCGACGCGGACGCGGAATCTCGCGTTTCTGGCGTCGGCTGTTCGGGTTTCTGCTCATATTGGCTGTGGTTGGGATCGGGATCAACTTTGCTCTGAGCAATCCTACCTTTCATGTGCAACGGGTGCATATCAATGGGACACAGAACGCGGGACTGATCTCCGCGATCCAGCATATGGGTATCCAGGGGCAGGATATTTTCCTGCTTAGCCAAGCAACGGTGCTTGGACGCCTGGGTGCTCTGCCGCTGGTTGGCTCTGCTAGTCTGGATATTCAGTTGCCCAATACCGTGACAGTGACGATCCAGGAGCGTGTACCAGTCTTGCTCTGGCAGAGTGGGCGCACAATCTATGGTCTGGCTCAGAATGGGGTTGCGATTGCTCTCTTGAGCGAGTTGAGCGGGAGCAGTCACTTGGCAACGGTTGTCGATAAACGGCAGGGAGTAAACATGCATCCTGGCACGCGTATAGACGCCGCGCAAATCGTTTTCGCGCAGCAGCTTTTGCAGCAATTGCCAAATGTGCAGGGAGTCGCACCTTTTAGCTTGCAATATGTGGATCGGATTACCGCGAATGGACACACTGAACCAGCCAACCAAGCAGGCTTAGGCTGCTATATTGTGGTCAGTGCGCAAGGTTGGCAGGCGTATATGGGGGATGCAGTCAATAGCAACCCCTTGGCAAATCGGTTGCTGGAACTGCGGCAGGTTTTGAGTATAGCGCAACAAGAGCATGTGCAGCTTGCCACGATTGATCTGCGTTTTGGCTTGCGTCCAACATATACGGTACAGGCGTAGGGATAAGAGATTTGTAGCGTCATTTTTGTAGTGTGGGGGTGCTCTGGCAGCGCCCGGATAACCGCCCAGAGGAGCGTGCAATCGTGCAAGAGCGGGTGATCGTTGGTATCGACGTTGGAACAACAAAAATCTGTGTTCTCGTGGGCGAGTTAGATCGCGATGGGAAGCTGAATATTGTTGGCGTAGGCACCTGTCCTTCACAGGGTTTGCGCCGTGGGGTGGTCGTGAACATTGAAGAGACTGTCACTTCCATTGCAGCGGCGCTAGATCGTGCTGAACGCCTATCTGGAAAAGCTATTACTACCGCCTACGTCGGCATTGCGGGTAGCCACATCGATTGCGATAATAGCAAGGGTTTTGTGGCTATCTCACCCAGCCACCGTGATATTGTGCAGAATGATATCAGTCGGGCGATTGAGGTAGCACGGGCAATTGCTATCCCTGCGAACCGCGAGGTGATTCATGTGATTCCGCGTGGTTACGTTGTCGATGGGCAGGAGGGCATTAAGAACCCACTTGGCATGTCAGGTTTCCGCCTGGAGGTAGAGGCGCATATTATCACAGGTGCCGTCTCCTCTATTCACAACCTCATCAAATGCGTGCATAAGACGCAAGTAGAGATTGAGGATCTCGTGCTGGAGCCACTGGCCTCTAGTGAGGCGGTACTGGCCGAGGGTGAGACTGATCTGGGGGTAGCTCTCGTGGATATTGGCGGTGGCACCACCGATGTCGCCGTCTTTACGGATGGGGCTATCTGGCAGACGGTGGTACTACCAATTGGGGGTAATCTGATTACCAGTGATATCGCGATTGGTCTGCGTTTGCCCTTTGGTGTGGCGGAAGAGCTAAAAGTAACCTATGGTCATTGCGATCCTTCCCGCATTAGCGAGGATGATATGATCGACTTATCGCACTTTATGCCTGATTGCAATGACTTGGTGCCACGCAAATTGCTGGCTGAGATTATTCAAGCGCGTGTTGAAGAACTGTTCGAGATGGTGCATGAGGAGATCAAGAAGTCTGGTTATGACGGGCTACTTCCGGCGGGAGTAGTGGTGACGGGCGGTACTGCTGAACTGCCGGGCGTCCTGGATGTGGCGGCTCAAATCCTTGATCTGCCTGCGCGTATGGGCACTCCGTTGGGTCTGCATGGTCTGGCCGACACCATTAGTCGGCCAGCCTACGCAACCGCAGTGGGCCTTCTGCTCTGGGGTCTGCGCCATACCTCATTGTTGCTTGACGAAGAGGACGAGGAAGAGCAAACTGCCTCGCGTAGCACTATCTCGCGTCTGGGTCGCTGGCTACGCGCCTTTATACCCTAGTGTATGGCGTAGCAATGTTTTTGTAGGGATGCGGCGCGTAACGCCGACGATCATTGCCATCTCTTGTCTGGCGCTAGAAAGATCGCGCTCTTCTAACGTTAGACAAGAGAAAGGGCCATTTAGATATCTTGAAACAGTTTGGAAATCTGTGGTATACTAAGTCCCGTTACTGAAAGAGTAATGAACAGAATTATACTTGCCTCTTGTGAACCAGTGCGGTATGCAAAAAACGCACCACAGGTACTTCAAATGTTTTCATACGTTGGGAAAGGCAGGCCAAAGATATGCTACCATTGGGAAACCATCAAGTCGAAGGCTTCGCCCAGATCCGCGTCATCGGCGTGGGTGGCGGAGGAAGTAACGCGGTGAACCGCATGATTCAGGCCAATATGATGGGTATCGAATTTATTGCGGTCAACACCGATGCCCAGGCTCTGCTGCTGACACAGGCATCGAGCTTTATTCGGATTGGGGATAAGCTGACACGCGGCCTGGGTGCGGGTGGCAACCCCAATGTGGGAGCAAAGGCAGCAGAAGAGAATGCGGAAGAGCTATACGAGCGTCTAAAAGGCTCGGATATGGTCTTTATCACTGCGGGCATGGGAGGCGGTACTGGGACAGGTGCTAGCCCTGTGATCGCTCAGATCGCTCGCGAACTTGGGGCGCTAACCGTTGGAGTTGTCACCAAGCCCTTTGCGTTTGAGGGCACCAAGCGCCGTCTAGCGGCTGAGGAAGGGATCGCGAACCTCAAACAGCATGTGGATACGTTGATTACCGTACCCAATGACCGTCTTTTGCAAGTGGCCGATAAAAAGATGCCGTTGAAAGAGGCGTTCCGTTTGGCTGATGATGTGTTGCGTCAGGGTATTCAAGGCATTAGCGATCTGATCACTGTGCCGGGGCTGATCAACCTGGACTTTGCTGACGTGAAGACGATCATGTCGGCGGCAGGCTCGGCGCTGATGGCGATTGGCGAGGCCACTGGCGAATCGCGAGCCATCGATGCCGCGCACATGGCTATCTCTAGCCCGTTGTTGGACATCGACATCAACGGTGCGCACGGGGTGCTTTTCAATATCACTGGCGGCATGGACCTGACCTTGTACGAGGTCAACGAGGCCGCCGATATTATCAGCAAGGCCGCGCACCCAGATGCCAATATTATCTTTGGCGCGGTTCAGGATCAGGCGTTTGATGGCAAGGTCAAGATCACCGTTATCGCCACTGGTTTTGACGAGCAGGATCAGCGCGGGCGTCCGCATCAGCAGTCGGGGGGGCGTATGGACTATAACCGGAACACGTTCTATCCGCCAGTCTCGCAGCCCTCGAATAGCAACCTGCCAGCTTATCCGCCGCGTCAGGTAGCTGCTGCTGCCCAGAACTATAATCCTTTGCCAGCCACGCCAGCACCCTTGAACATTGCTCGCCAGCCAACGGACCCGCTGCCAATGGGCAACTCGCGTATGCCTGCGGTGCCGAATCCGCAGCAGCAGCGCATGGAGTCTGTGGCCTATAACGACCCCTATGAGGACGAGGAGGAGTATCTGGAAGAGCCAGAGGTAACGCAGCCCACGCGCTTGCCTGTGCCAGAGCCAGAGGCGCAGCCCATGCAGCAACGTCCAGCCGCAGCAGCAGAACAGCGCACGCAGCGCCCCATTCGGCGTATGGACCCCAAAGCGCTGGATATGCCGCGTGGGAACCGTAACTCGCCTCCCGGCGATGTCATCGACATTCCAGCGTTTTTGCGCAAACGCTAATACGTTTGTCATACCAAGGGTGACATAACAGAGTACCAGGAAAAATATTCATATTTTCCTGGCACTCTGTTATGTGAGTGATACCTTAGATACGTGCAATCCTGTTGGTTGTTTTACCCAGATTGCCTGGAATATCCTTATTTAGCCCGATATGGTTGATTACCACGCGAGCACCTGGGACGCCAGAAATCTCGCGTTCCAGAGCATACTTCATGGAAGGATTGGGGACAACGCCGTACAGACTCACAATGCCGTTTTCTACCAGCACCGAGATATCTGTTGCACCTTCCAGCTTGCCGGAAGTTTTGAGGCCATCAACAGCCACATTGACCGCGTTGAGTAGCTCATCCTCGGCGACCAGGAAGTTCATCACATCTAGCACACCGGGAACTTGGCGCAGATTGGCTTCAACTTCCTTCTTCTGCACTTCCATCTCAACTTTGCCATACAACGAAAGCACCACGCCTTCACGCTCTACAAATACTTTCACGGGGTGAGCGCTCCAGGCAGTGCTGCCAATTGTCACGGTTTCTTCCACCACAGCTTCGGCTTGATCCAAGAGTTGGTGCGCATAAGCTGTTGGTTTGCCAGTCATAGCCGCTTCAGTGAATGACTTGGCATAGAGGCCGCCTTTAGCATGTGTTCCAGGCGCGGTACCGTGAGGATTTTCCAAAGCCCAGCCCATAATACCAATAAGGACGAAAGGTAAACCAATAAAAATAAGCCAGGGCGAAGCACCTGCTGTGTTCTTGTCACCCAGCAATAGGATGCCGATAAACACAAGCGTAATCGCGGCCCCTAACAGAATGGGCCACAGACTTGGGCCTGGCAAGTGAATATGGGCTTCCTCTTCGGCCTGTTCTTCTTCATTCATGATCTGATCAGAGGCAACCAATTCTTCCTCGGTCAGATTTGCACTTTTCAGAGGAGTATTCATCAGCGTTCGCTTTCCTTCGAGAACAGTTTGATTTATAGGGACTCTATTCTCAGCGTAGCCCCCTTGTCACTCTTAAGCATACCAGGAAATTTTTTTTTTGACAAGCGCAGCTTAGCCCTCGTTTAGCAGAACCTTTAAATCGTTGGTCAATTGCGCCGAGGTAAAATCATTGCTAAAAAAGATGCGTTCGCGCCCCTTATCGTCGATGATATAGACTGCAGAAGTGTGGGTCACTGTCGCGGTGGCTGGCTGGGCATAGATGCTATAGGCGTTCCAGACTGGTGACAGCGCCTCATGTGTGCCAAGCAGGTAATGCCAGTTGTTACTCAATTTGTGCGTCTGGGAGAAGGCCAGAGCCGAGGCCGGGGTATCACCTGTCGGGTCGGTACTCACAGCCAACATTACCACGTTTGAGGCGTCCTTGCCCAGTTGGACCTGGGTGGCGTGCAGTTTTTCCGCTGTCAAAGGGCACGCGTCGGGACAATGGGTGTAGAGAAACGTCAGAACCACTGTTTTGCCACGAAACTGTGAGAGCGAGATGGGTTTGCCAAACTGATCGGTTAAGTGAAAGTCAGGCGCGGGTTGACTGCCTATGTCGGTCCCTTGCAGAGTAGAAGTTGCAGAGGCTCCCCCGTTACTATTGCGTGCGCCCCAGAACGCGACAATGACTACCACTAGCAGCGCTAGGGTAATAACGGAGAAGCGAGAAGCCAAACGCCAACTCATTCTCATAATGTGTGCCTTTTAATGATGCGTAGCGAATAAAACGCTATCCAGGACCATAACCGCGAAGATCAAGGCCAGATAACAATTGGAGTACCAGAAAATAGTCTTCGCCCATTTCCGTGTGTTGTCCATGAACAGGCGGATCGACATGTAGACCAGGATACCGCCCAGCAGCGTCGCGCCTACCAAGTAGAAAGGCCCCATAGCGCGTATTGCAAAGGGAACAAGCGACACAGCCAACAATATCAGCGAATAGAGCAAAATCTGTTTTTTCGTCTCACGCTCGCCCATGACCACTGGCAACATCGGCACGTTTGCTCTGGCGTAATCTTTCTCGATCAACAGGGAAAGCGCCCAGAAGTGTGGCGGAGTCCAGTAAAAGACTATCGCGAACAGCCAGATTGCGGTCAGCGTAACCGAATTGGTGGCCGCCGACCAACCAATCAGTACCGGCACGGCTCCAGCAGCCCCACCGATCACAATATTTTGCGTCGAAGAGCGTTTAAGCCAGAGTGTGTAGATAAAGACGTAGAATAGGATAGCCGCGAGCGCCAGGGCGGCGCTGAGCAGATTGACAAAGCTGGTGAAGATCACAAACGAACCAACACCCAGGAGCACGCCAAAGATCAGGGCTTGCGTTGGCTGCACTTTGCCAGAGGGCAGCGAACGGCGCTGTGTGCGTGTCATAAGCTGATCGATGTCGCGATCAATGTAGCAGTTGATGCAGTTCGCACTACCCGCAGCCATAGCCCCGCCGAGCAGTGTCGCCAAGATCAAAAGCAGATTCGGTAGACCTTGTTTGGCAATCGCCATTGTTGCAACAGTCGTGCCGAGCAGCAAAACAGTCACATGTGGTTTCATCAGATTGATATAGCTAGAGATGGTTTGCCGCAGCGTACCCGGCGCTTTAGCCAGTTCTGTCTCTGCCTGGAGCGTCTCCAACTCGGTATGGTTGACTATCTTCATAACTTTGTGAATCCTTTGACGCGAACAAAATAATCCGACAGATACTATTTTCGGCTCACAGCCTGTTACGCTCCTTGCACGCAATGGAGTCAACCTTACAATTGCCTGAACAAACCAGCGAAGACATGGCTCTTCAAGGCATTTTCTGTGAAGAGCCATTGAGCTATTCTGCGTAGCGTATATGTATGCTTTAGCTTTTTACAGCATCTATCAACTCTCTACGCGCAGCTTCTACATTGTCTGCTATGCTGATATTTACAACCAAAATGCGCAAAGCATCCAGATCGGTCATGTGAGCGACTTGCTGAGATGACAACTGGCTCAGCAGGGGAAATCGCTTGCTCACGATATCAACGATTGCTTGGCGATGAGATTGCAGGGCTTTCTCCAATCCTGTTGCTAACCCTTCCTCCAACCCTTTCTCCAACCCTTTCTCCAACCCTTTTGCTAGCCCTCGCTCTTCCGCAAGTTGCATCTTTTCCTGATAGACCCACGACTCTTTCATGATATCTTCCAGCATCTCAAACCTCCTCTTGAACCATGCTTTCTCAGCTTTACTGGTGAACGCCAGCCCACCGTACATCTCGGCCAGGGCTAGCAGATTTTTATCCTCGTTCGCAGCCAGCTTGGTAATCATCACTTCGATGATCTCAGGACTTTTCCCGCCCTTTGTGAGTGGGAGTAACGGTAGCAGACCTTCCCAGTCCAAATCGAGGATCACTTGTGCAGGAATCTCCCATAACTTGACTACTCGATAGTAAAAATGATGCGTGATATGTCCATTAACAAATGTACGTATATACGGTGGTTTCGGCACTCTTCGCTTGCGCAAGTAAATGACAAACGAACTGACAGGCAACCCGTACTGATGTTCCGCCATTACATTATACTCTAACATCCGCCGTCCCATCGTGGAGTCTTCGTAGCTTTGGAACTCAATATGGAGCAGGGCCAACTGCCCAGCAATCAGCACTTTCAGCAACGCGTCCGCCAGGAATTCCTGGGCCTTCAACTCGATATTCAGCGTTTCAACGAAGAACGCACCAGCCATCAACCAGCTCGCGTATTGCCACGGATGCGAGCCAATCAGTCGTTTCGCAAAACTATCCCATTTGCCCATGAGATGTATCCTCCCTGACAACTTGTATCAACCAAACGTAACGTATTTCTCTACACCTAATTATACTGATACAACCAAATGCATCTACCTGTTTTTGTGGCTTCCTATGAAACTATGAGCCATGTAGGGGACAACTTGTCCACATCTCGCGAGCCTGCTATAGTTAAAAACAACACATGATCTTTTTTGAAAGGCACATATCTGCGATGACAGCACATATAGATCTCCATTTTTGGCTGACCGCGTGGAACCTGGCTCCCTCGTTGATTAGCGGGGCGGTCCTGGTGGTTGGACTGTATTTTTATGCTCTTGGCCCCTATCACACACGCTTCTATCCCGACGTGCCGATTAAACGCGGCCAAACAGTCGCGTTTGTCTGTGGCGTGCTGATTATGTTTCTGGCCCTCGTCTCACCGCTGGACGCGTTGGGCGATGACTATCTCTTCAGCGCCCACATGGTCCAGCACCTCTGCCTGACAACGTTTGCACCGCCGCTATTGTTGATTGGCATACCTGAATGGACGCTTGAGCGTTTGTTGAATAAACGCACGTTTTTTCTGCTACTTAAGGGTTTGACATGGGCACCAATAGCTTTTTTCCTGTATAATGCCGATTTTTTTATCTGGCACGCACCCGCGCTTTATAACGCCACGCTCGCAAACGACACGATCCATATTTTCGAGCATCTCACCTTTATCGTCTTTGGCATTGTGAGTTGGTGGCCGATTCTCAGCCCATCACGCAAGCTGCCCCGGCTCTCGCTGGGTGGGCAGGTGCTCTATATCTTTTTCAACGGTATGCCTGCTGTACTGCTGGGTGCTGGCCTGACCTTTATGTCGCCGCTCTACGCACCCTACTTGGCAGCTCCACGCGTGTGGGGAATCTCTGCCGCAACCGACCAGCAACTCGGTGGCCTGCTTATGTGGATACCAGTCAACCTTTTCTATATTATGGTTATGAGCGGCATCTTTATTCGCTGGATGCAAAAGCAAGAAGCGCAACAGGTTGAGGCTGAGCGTCGTAGCGATGCTATAGACAACAATGTTGGGCTGCTGAAATAGGTCTGTTTGAGAGTACTTTGTGAAAAACGGGGCAGACTTTTCGCAAAATACGTACAAACATGCTATAATCGCTTGGATTGTTTCCGCTTTCCACCATCCTGGGAAGAATGGGGCAGACGAGCGAGCTTGTTTTTTGCGTATTCGGGAAGGCTGTATTAGTATGCTCATCACGCGGATAGAATTAGAAAATATCAAAAGCTATCAGAATATCATCGTCCATTTTCAGCGCGGCACTACGGCTATTAGCGGCTCCAATGGCGCAGGCAAAACGACGTTGGTGGAGGCGATTGGCTTTGCCCTGTTCGATTCGATGCCTTATAAGCAGGATCAGTTTGTGCGCGAAGGCGAGAAATATGGGAAAGTCGTGATACATCTGATCGGCAACGATAGCCGCCCCTATATAGTTGAGCGTCGCTGTGGGAGCGGAGCTTCGTGGTCGCTCTATGACTGCGAGGCCGATCTGCGCCTGGAACAACGAGCCGATGTGCAGGATAAGCTACACGAGCTTTTCGGCATTGAGCGCGAACGTTTGCTGGGGGATCTCTTCCACGACGCGCTTGGTGTGCCCCAAGGTGCTTTTACCGCGATCTTTCTGCAAACGCCGCGCCTACGCAAACAGACCTTCGATGCCCTACTCCAAATTGAGGACTATACCACCGCCGCCACGTATCTATTGGAGGCTCAGAAACAGTACAAAGAGCAAGGCGCTGAGCAGGACCGCGAGATCCAACGCCTGACTTTTGAGACACGCGACCTTGCCGATTGGCGCACCTTGCTCAAAGCAGCCCGCGAACAGGATCAGGAGCTAAAAACGTGTAATGTGACCAGCACGCGCCGCCTGAGCGAACAGCAGACGTATTTTGAGCAACTGAAACAACGATATGCCCAGCGCCAACAATGCGAAACTGCGTTAGGCCGCAGTAAACTCCTACATGCGAGCACTCAACAACAATTTGAGCAAGCTGTTAGAGGCTTGAACGAGGCCCGCACCGCTCACCAGGCTGTCGTAGAGAACCAGGCAGATTATCAACGTTATGGTCAGATCGAAGCGACGTTGACACAGTTGCGCCGCACTGAACGCCAACGCAACGCCCTACGCCAGCGCCAAGCACAGTTGAATAATACCCTCGCAACCACCCAAGCCAACATCCAATATACTCAGCAACACCTCGATAAAGTCGCGCTTGCACACCAACGCATCCTGGAACTACTTCCCGTTGTTGAGCAGCAGGGTGAGTTGGAGACGCAGATCGCCACCGTCACTCAGCAGGTCCAGCAATATGAGTATCTCAGGAAAGAGGGTGCACGCCTGCATCAAATGCGTGAAAAATGCCAAAAGGAGCAGAACGAGGCCCGGCAACGTATCGCCGAGATTGAGCCGTTGCAACCCCTGGCTGAGCAACTCAACGAGCGGGTGACACGCGTGGCTCAGTTGGAGGCCCAGAGTACACAGCGTGGTGCAAAACGTTTGCAAATGGAAGAGAAACAGCAACTTTGGCAGGAAAAAAAGAGCGATTTGGAACAGACAGTAGCCAAACTGCGTAAAGCTGAGGATGCTCTGACGAAAATCGAGGAGCATCGTCAGGAAGCTGAGGAATATCCGCGTTTGCAGAACGAGCGGCAAGAGTTCGTGCTTCGTCAGAGCCAGTTGCAGGGCAGTATCGAGAGTTATAGCGACTCGCGCACGCGTTCGGCTGGCGGCCAGTGTCCCCTCTTGCATCAGACGTGTTTGAATATTAAGCAGCAGGGTTTGCTTAGCCTGGAAACCTATTTTGATGGCTTGCTGACCACCGAGCAGGCCCAACTGTGCGAGATTGCGGACCAGCTTACGCATATCGAGCAGCGCAGTATCGCCGTCAAGAAATATGCCGAGGCACTAGAGAAGATTGGGCAGTATAGCGAGCGCCGCAACGGTTATGCCGAGCATATTGAGCGCTTGAACATCGATATCCGGCGTCTGGAACGCGAGGTGCAGAGCTTGCAGGAAGAGTGGGAGGCGCTCAAGCAGATCGACCAGGAGATTATCCAAGCCAAATCTGAGCTAGAAGAGAGCCGACGCGCCGATAAGCAAGTGCGCCAGTTGGCTAGCCTCACCAGTCAGGTGAAACAATTCCAGACCCAGATCGAGCAGCAGAGCGCAGAATTTGACGAGCGCCGCCGCGAGTCCGAGCCTTTCAAACAGAGCAAGGAGCAATTGCTGGTCCTGCAACAATCACTAGTCGCCCTCAACGATCCCCGCTCAGCGAGCAAAGCGGCACAAGAGATTATCCAGCCCGAAACCACCTACCAGCAGCAGTTGCAGCAAGCGCAGGAAACCTTGCACGAGACGACCCGTCAGATGGATGAGCTAGCCAGCGAACTGGAAACCCACGCCCATCTTGACCGCTCAATTAGCGAGCAAGAAGTTGCACGCGAGCAGGCCACTGCTGGTCATCAGATCTACCTGAAAAATATCGAGACAGCTCAGATGTTGCCTGAACGCGAGCAGATTTGGACAGCGGCTCAGCAAAAAATGGAGCAAGCCACCGGGCATCTTGCTCAGGCGGAAGAAGCGTATCAGCAGGCTGCTGCCGCCTTTGATGAGCAGGAATTCTCGACTATAGAAGGCGAGATTCGCCAGTTAGAAAACGAGATTACTCGGCTAGCCAGTGAGATGCAGAATTTGCAGAAGCAAATCAACGAAGTGGACCAGAAGATCACTACTGCCGAAGCCCTACTGGTCACGTTACAGGCCGTGCAAAAAGAGAAACAGACCTTGGACGATTTGACCACGATGATGGAACAGTTCCGCAAAATCATCAAAGACGCGGCCCCGCACGTCTTACGCGCCATGCTCAGCGATATCTCAGCCGAAGCCAATCGCATCTTTGGCGAGATTATGGGTGATCGCAGTGCACAGCTTAGCTGGACCGACGATTATGAGATCACCTTAGTACGTCAGGGCGTCAAACGCTCGTTTGCTCAGTTGAGCGGCGGTGAACAGATGAGCGCGGCACTAGCTGTACGCCTGGCTCTGTTGAAAAAGCTCTCGACCATCAATATCGCCTTTTTCGACGAACCCACGCAGAACATGGATGAGCAGCGCCGTACCAACTTGGCCGAGCAGATCCGGCGTGTACGCGGCTTCGATCAGTTGCTCGTCATCAGCCACGATGACACGTTTGAGCAGGGTTTGGATAGCCTGATCCGTTTGCGCAAGCAGGACGGCGTGACGCGTCAGGTGCACGAGGAGGATGCTTCGTTAGCCGCCGAATATGTGTCAGAACAGGTGAGTACCTATGCTTCATAAAGGAAAATTGCAGGCCGCTCTGCACGCCAAGCGCGGGCAGTTCAGCGCCTATGATGGATCATTTAGCGAGCAGCTCGACGCGTATCGCTACGCCTTGGAGACGCTCTATCGGCACTATCCATCGGGTGAGCAACTGGAATTTATGCTGCCGCCCGACGGGAAGGGTATGCCGCCAGCCGGGGCGCGTCCCAGCATTGAATTTGAGCGCTGGTTGATCTCTGCTGCTCAGAGCGAGTATCATGGTCCGCTTTTTCCCTTTGGCCGCGAGTTTGCCAACCACGAGCAAGCCCGCCAGTGGGCTGAGTGCATCGAGGGCGTGACGACGGTTGCAGTGGATGGCAGCCAGCTTCAGCCCTGGCGTGATGCCTCGATCCCTGTCGCACTGATCCAGGTTGGTCTCTTCGCCAACCCGCACGCGCAAGGCCAGCCTTACACCAAGGATGTCTTTATTGAAATCCTCTCACCCGACGAGATCGCAGAAACTCCGGCTGTTGAGGACAAAACTCCCGACAGTTATCCTTATTCAGAGATGCAGGTCAACTTGCGCCGCTATCAACTAGAGGTCGAGATACTGCGTCGGCAAATGGAACAGCACGCACACAGTCGCCACACAGGCCAGCCAGCGCACAGCCCCGTCGTTTTTTTCGATGGCTCACTGGTCGTTTCTTTTGCCCTCACCATGCAGGAACCCTACCGTAGCGCCTATATTCAGGCGGCGAAATCGTTGCTGCAAACCTCAGAGGAGCAGCGCGTGCCCCTGATCGGCTATATCGACACCAGCTATGCCCGCGACACTATCACAATGTTGCGCCGTTTGGATGCAGCCCAATCGCAGCCAGTTCTGCGTGATACCAAGCGTATCCACGACGCGCTGCTCTGGCAGGGTTTGTTGCATTGGGGGGACCGCACGCCAGCCATGATTTGCGCACGCGGCGACATCTTGGAGGATTACGGACCCTATCGCGAAAGTGTGGCCTTTTGCTATCTGCAAACCACATCCAAACGTCCCCCGGCGCGTCTGGAATTTCCGCGTTGGATGCTGGACGATGGCCTGCTCGAACCAGTGCTGGACGTTGTGCGTGCTGAGATTATCGCTGGCAACGGCTACCCCTATGCTATCGAGACAGCCGACGCGGTTGCGGTGATTACCATGCAGGACCGCCAGGAGTTCTACGGCCAGTTCCAGGAGTTTATGCAGCGTCAAGGCATGAAGTTCAGCATCTCAACCAAAGCGGTCAGCAAAAGCCGCCGCCGCTAGGTTTCTTTATGTA
>JBDTBU010000088.1:0-7057 GCA_039923935.1 Ktedonobacteraceae bacterium
AGCAACAGAGCAGTTGGGAGACTATCTGCGCGAGCACGAGGATCTGCCCTTCGCCGATGTGGCCTATACCTTGCAGGTGGGTCGGAGAGCCATGAAGTATCGGCGCATGGTGGTCTGTCAAGACCGGGATGCGGCGGTGAAACTGTTGCAGGGGAATGAG
Organism: Ktedonobacteraceae bacterium; assembly: GCA_039923935.1. Lineage (GTDB taxonomy): Bacteria > Chloroflexota > Ktedonobacteria > Ktedonobacterales > Ktedonobacteraceae > Paraktedonobacter. The sequence goes on from JBDTBU010000088.1 coordinate 161, forward strand.
GGGAAGCGCTTGCCGTTTGTGCAGCAGGAGCACCGGGATCGCGAGGTCGCATTCCTCTTCCCAGGCGTCGGTGAGCAGTATGTTGGCCTGACCAGGGATCTCTATGACCAGGAGCCAATTTTCCGTGCAACGCTTGATCGGTGTTGTAATGTACTCAAACCATACCTTGGACGCGAACTCTGGGAGGTGCTCTACGAAGCAGATCCGCAGCTTGCGGCTGCGGCCAGCACTACTCGTTCGTTCAGATCTGGACAGAGTTCCCTGAACTTGAAAGCTTTACTGGGCCGACAACGTACAGCAGCGGCCACTGCCGCGCCATTAGAGCGTCTCAAACAGACTGCTTTAGCTCAGCCAGCCGTCTTTGTGATCGAATATGCTCTGGCCCAACTGCTAATACACTGGGGTATTCGTCCTCAGGCGCTCATCGGCTATAGTCTGGGTGAATATGTTGCCGCCTGTCTCGCGGGGGTCATGTCGCTGGAGGATGCTCTCAAGCTTGTCGCACGACGCGCTCAGATGATTCAGGAGCTTGCCCCTGGTGCGATGATCGCTGTGGCTCTTTCTGAGAAGAGTGTGCAGCCCTATCTGGATGAGCAGATCTGCCTAGCGGCGCTCAACGGTCCCGCAACATGCGTTCTTTCTGGACCTGTCGAGGCTATCGAGATGCTTCAGGAACAATTGGAGGAATTGGGGATCATTGTACGACGTGTTGAGACAACTCACGCCTTTCATTCAAATATGTTGGAAACATTGATAGAGCCGCTGACTAGGTTAGTGAGCGAAATCGAGTTACACCCTCCGACCATACCCTACCTTTCAAATGTGAGCGGAACATGGATCACCAGTGAAGAGGCGACTGATCCAGCCTACTGGGCACAGCATATGTGCCAGGCGGTGCGCTTCTCCGATGGGGTCGGCCAGCTTTTACAGGATACGGAATATGTGCTGCTCGAAGTAGGACCAGGACAATCGTTGAGCGCGTTTGCCAAGCAGCATCCGGCCTGTAACAATGATCGATTGCTGCATATTCTCTCGACACTGCCAACAGTCTATGAACGTCTGGCGGATCAGGCCAGTGTGTTCACCGCGCTCGGTAAGCTGTGGCTGGCTGGTGTGGGCGTAGATTGGAACCGGCTCTATGCAACAGAGCGTCGTTATCGTGTGCTTCTGCCCACCTATCCTTTTGAGCACCAGCGCCACTGGATTGATATCCCGAAGGAGACCAGTCAGACGAAACGCTTGACACGTGCGCGAGCTGGCAAGGTCAAAGATATCGCTGATTGGTTCTACCTACCTGCGTGGGAATTGTTACCACTCTCCTCCGCTCAGATCGTCGAACGTGATGTGACGGAACCATCTCCCTGGCTAATCTTTATGGACGGGTATGGGATCAGCGAACAACTGGTGCCGCACCTGGAGCAAGCAGGACATACCTGTGTATTGGTACGCTGCGGTGCGGAGTTTCTGCAACGGGATGAGCAGAGTTACGAGATCCGCCCTGGAGAGCGTGACGATTATGTGGCTCTCTGGAAGTCGCTGGCAGCAGCCGAGTTGATGCCGCGTAAAGTAGTACATGCTTGGAGCCTCAGTCATAACAGCGCATGTGGAGATGATGCTCGCTCTTTTCAGGCTCAACAAGATCGTGGATTCTACAGCCTACTCTTCCTGGCCCAAACCTTGGGAGCGCAGGTTTATGAGGAACCTATCCAGTTTATCGTTGTCTCAGACCACATGCAGGCTATCACTGACGAGGAGGTGATTAATCCAGCCAAAGCAACCATTCAGGCTGCATGTAAAGTTATTCCTCAAGAACAATTGAATATTACCTGCCGGTGCGTAGATTTCGCCACGCACCCAACTGGCCTGAACCAGAGAAGGCTGACGCGCATTGGTGAGCAATTGTTTACAGAGTGCGTCGCGAAAGTGCTTGATCCTATTGTGGCGTATCGCCAGGGTCAACGCTGGGTGCAGACATATACACCTTTGCGTCTGGATGCGCCGGGTACAGAGGAAGCGCCTTTCCGTCAACAAGGCGTCTACCTGATTACTGGTGGCCTTGGTGGAGTTGGCCTACTGGTAGCTGAGCATCTGGCGCGAACCTTCCAGGCGAAACTGGTAATCACCGGACGCCAGGGCTTGCCAGCTAGGCAGGAATGGCAGAACTGGCTAGAAAGCCATGAAGAGACTGAGAGCCTCAGTCAGCGTATTCGACACGTTCAGGCTATTGAAGCGTTGGGTGCGGAAGTGCTGATCGTCAAGGCTGATGCGGCCAACACAGACGAGATGCAGGCGGTCATTGCTCAAACCCTTGAGCGCTTCGGTACGCTCCATGGAGTGATCCACGCGGCAGGTATTACCTCAGATGATGGCTTCCGCCTGGTACAGGATATTGGTCGTACCGAATGCGAATTGCAATTCCAATCCAAGGTGTACGGTCTCTATGCCCTGGAACACGCTCTGGAAAGTCTCGAACTCGATTTCTGCCTGCTTTTCTCCTCGATCTCAACAGTGCTGGGTGGCCTTGGGTATCTGGGATATGCGGCAGCGAATACCTTTATGGACGCGTATACCTATAAACACAACCAGGAAGCGGAGGTACCCTGGCTCTGTGTCAATTGGGATACTTGGTACAAGGAGAACGCGCATAGTGATCGTGTCACAACGGTGGCCGAGTATGTCATGCAGCATGAGGAAGGTCTGGATGCCATTGCTCGCGTCCTGCATGCACGCCATCTGACGCATATTATCAACTCGACGGGTGATCTCGGACTGCGCATCCAGCAATGGATTCGTCTGGAGGCACTCGCTAGTGTAGTAGATCAGGGATCAGGCACGGTGGGTACTGGTGCGGCCAGACCAACGCTTTCCACTGAATATGCGCCTGCCAGAGATGAGTACGATCAGCGAATCGTTGATGTCTGGCAGCAGGTGCTCGGTATCGGACAGATTGGCATTCACGATAACTTCTTCGAGCTGGGTGGTCATTCTCTGATTGGCACGCAACTGATCTCCCGTCTCCGTCACGGCTTCCAGGTCAATTTGCCACTCCTAACCCTCTTTGAGGCTCCAACAGTGGCAGAACTTGCGGATGCTATCAAGTTGATCTTGTTGGAAGAGATCGCGCAACTCGATGAAGATGAAGCCGAACGATTGGCCTAATTCGAGCAAATTGAAAAGAATTATGGAGGTGCAATGTGAGTAAACAAACAGTAGGCGTCGTTGGCGCTGGCGTCATGGGTATCGGTGTGGGTCAGAGCTTGGCTCAGGCCGGTCATCGTGTTTTACTCCTGGATTTGGAGCATGATATTCTGAAACACGCGCAAGAGGAGATTCGAAAAAATATTCGCTTGCAGCGTATGTTACATAAAGCTGCTGACCAGGAGAGCATCGGGGATATTATCGAGCGCATCACCTTTACCACGGACTACGAACCGTTTGCTGACGCTGATTTTGTGATCGAAAATGTCATTGAGAACTGGGATGTCAAGAAGGAAGTGCATCGCAGGCTCGACAGCATTTGTCCCCCACACGCTGTCTTTGCAGCCAATACATCCGCCCTCTCGATTACACGAATTGGATCGGCAACCGGGCGTGCTGATCGGGTGCTGGGTATGCATTTTATGAATCCAGTGCCGATGAAGCCCACGGTGGAGGTTATCCGTGGCTATCATACCTCCGAGGAGACGCTCACAACAGCCCAAAACCTGTTGGCTTCGATGGGCAAGAAAGGAATTGTTGTGAATGACATGCCTGGTTTTGTCTCGAATCGTGTGCTGATGCTTACCGTCAATGAGGCGGTGTATCTCATTCAAGACCAGGTCGCGACTCCAGCAGATGTTGATGAAATCTTCCGTTCCTGCTTTGGCCATAAGATGGGGCCTCTGGAGACCGCTGATCTTATTGGGTTGGATACCATTCTCTACTCCATTGAGGTGCTCTACGAGAGCTTCAGTGATAGCAAGTACCGACCTTGCCCCTTGTTGAAAAAGATGGTCGATGCTGGCCTTCATGGTCGCAAGAACGGCAAGGGATTTTATACTTATCGTTAGGCGCTCAAATGTAGCGTTGTCACAATATCGTTCAGTATGTACGAACAGTCAATTTTTAAAGGAGAACAAACAATGGCTACCGATTTCAAAGCGAAGATCCGGGAATTTCTGGCACGCTTCTTTCAAGACCTGAACCTGGCAGACGATGAAGACATCTTTGCGCTTGGCTTTATCAACTCGCTTTTTGCAATGCAACTGGTACTCTTCGTTGAGAGTGAGTTCGGATTTACGGTTGAAGATACCGACTTGGACATTGAGAATTTCCGTACACTCAATGCGATGGCCAGTCTGATTGAACGCAAAACTGTAGCTCAATCTCTTGCTTAACACACAAGCACCATTGGAGGCTTGCGCGTATGAAAATAGAACTAACCTCAGAACAACGCACAGACCAGAAGGCATTCCGAGCCTTTGTGGAAGCAGCGATTGTTCCGTATGCAGATAGTTTCGATCAGGGGGAGTTTACTCCTCCTGATCTGATCAAGAAAATTGGGCAACAGGGATATCTAGGTGCCCTTATCTCACCAGAATGGGGTGGGCGTGGCATGGACATGATTACCTTCGGCATCCTGAATGAGGAATTTGGCCGAGGTTGCTCCTCGCTACGCAGCCTGCTGACGGTACATAGCATGGTTACATATGCGATCCAACGCTGGGGTGATCGACATCAGAAGGCTCTCTGGCTCCCCAGGCTGGCTACAGGCGAAGTCATCGGAGCTTTTGCTCTCAGTGAGCCGAATGCTGGTAGCGATGCGCGGGGAATTGAGACGCAGGCGAAACACTGTGGGGATACCTATGTCCTCAATGGACGCAAAAAGTGGATTACCTATGGCGAGATCGCCGATGTTTACCTGCTCTTTGCTCAATGCGAGGGGAGTGTTTCTGCGTTTCTGGTTGAACGGAACTTTCCTGGCTTTTATAGCAAACCTATCAGAGGTATGGTAGGCACACGCGCGTCAATGGTTGCAGAGATTATCCTTGAGGACTGTCAGGTTCCCGCGACACATGTCGTAGGGAAGAAAGGCTTTGGTGTGGCCTCAGTCACTACCTCGGCGCTTGATATCGGTCGTTATAGCGTTGCCTGTGGGTGCGTTGGGATTATCCAGGCGTGCTTTGAAGCCTCGCGCACCTATACAAGTGAGCGCAAACAGTTCGGTGCCTTTTTGAAGGATCAGCAGTTGATTCAACAGATGATGACAGGGATGATTACCAGTCTCAGGGCTGCACGCCTGCTCTGCTATAACGCAGGCTACTTGAAGGATATTGGTGCTCCTAATACCATTATGGAGACCTGGATAGCGAAGTACTTTGCTTCGACTGCTGCTGCTAAGGCGGCCAGTGATGCGGTGCAGATCCATGGTGCCAATGGGTGCAGCAGTGCATATCCTGTGCAACGTTACTGGCGCGATACTAAGGTTATGGAAATCATCGAAGGCAGCACACAGATTCAAGAAATAAACATTGCCAGCTATGGCTATCAAGGTTTGTATGCTTGAATAGACGTAATAAAGCAAGAAAGGGCTACATATATGATTCACGAACAAGCTCAAGGCGTTCTTGTTGCAGAAAAAGTGAAGTCTATCAAATGCGTTGTCTGGGACTTGGATAACACCATCTGGAACGGAATTTTATTGGAGGATACGCAAGTGACTCTCCGCCCAAGCGTTGTCGAAGCGCTTGAGACACTGGATAGCAGAGGCATTCTTCTCTCTATTGCTAGCAGAAACGACCATGAGACGACAATGCGTAAACTTGAGGAGCTTGATCTGAAGAAGTATTTCCTCTATCCACAGATTAACTGGAATACAAAGTCTTCCTCTATTCAGGCTATTGCGAAGTCGTTGAATATCAGCATGGATACCTTTGCTTTTATCGATGATCAGCCCTTTGAGCGCGAAGAAGTGAACTTTGCAATCCCGGAAATCTTGTGTATTGATGCCGCAAGAGTCTCTGAAATCTGTGCTCTGCCAGAGATGATGCCACGCTTTATCACTGACGATTCGCATCAGCGCCGCCAACTGTATCTCAGTGATATCGAGCGCAACACTATTGAAAAAGATTTCGTCGGCTCTAATGAGGAATTTCTTGCCACTCTGGACATGACCTTTACTATCGCACATGCCCAGGAAGAGGATTTGCGCCGTGCGGAAGAGCTGACTGTACGTACCCACCAGTTGAATACCACTGGCTATACCTACTCATACGAGGAGTTAAATGCCTTCAGGCATTCCAGTGCGCACAAACTATTCGTTTCAGGTTTGGAAGATAAATACGGCACCTACGGCAAAATCGGTCTTACACTGATTGAGTGTCAGGAGGATGCCTGGATCGTCAAGTTGCTTCTGATGTCCTGCCGCGTGATGTCCAGGAGTGTCGGAAGCGTCATGATGAATTATCTCATGAATCTGGCAAAGCAAGCGAATGTGCGCTTGCTTGCAGAATTTGTTCCTAATGATCGCAATCGTATGATGTATGTCACCTATAAATTTGGAGGTTTTAAAGAGGTTGAAAAGAAGGACAATCTGGTTGTTTTTGAAGCCGACTTGGCGCGTATTCAGCCATTCCCATCTTACGTTACCCTAAGCGTTGAAGAGTAAACAAGTAATACAGGTTAAATGCAGCCATATCGACCTATGTCCCGGAAAGCAACAGCAAGCCTGATCTTTCAGCGTTATGTGTCGCGTAACGTTCTTCAGGCGTTCATAGATGTGAGTTTATGTTATGCAAACAGCAAATAGTTTCATCCACCGACAAACCCAACTCTCAGCCGCGAAGCAAGCATTGCTGAAGAAACGCCTTGAAGAACTCGCCACACCAACAAGCGCGTTGGATACGCCGGTGATTGGTC
>JBDTBU010000089.1:0-10545 GCA_039923935.1 Ktedonobacteraceae bacterium
CGGATTGGCACTGATCGAGAAATCATTCGTTGTGCCAGTTGTACCAGCTGCGTCACGAGCAAAGTTCCAGACATCAGGAGTACCAATACCACTTGCCAAGTCATAACCCGCAGTCGCGTTGAAGTTCAGGTTGTTACCAACCGTAATGTCATGGTACGCGGTGAAAGACTGGCTGGTGTTGAAGAGAGTATACAATTCAGCGTTGACATTGCCCAGCAAGCTCTTGCCTTGGCTCGCTAAGAATGCGTTCGTGTCAGTTGTTACACCAGCCCACAACGGAGCTGCCGCACTAGTACCACCAACTTGCACAAAGCCGGAGCTGGGACACCCAGCAGCGCTAGCTGTACAGAACACTGCATAGCCAGTCGCGGGATCAGCATCTGCTGAGACATCGGGAACGTGGCGCATGGTGTTGCTATCTACACCAGGGCCAGTCTGGAAGGATGGCTTCGCAAAGAAGGTACTCAAACCGCCGCCACCGCCAGAGCCTTTAGGACTGCGCTGTGTATCGTTGGGATTGGACCAGACGGACTCGCTGCTATAAACGCTGCCAGTACCTACTTGCAGGTTTGTACCACCGACGCCAACGACGTGTGGATCGTCCGCAGGCGAATCGACGGCCAGATTGTTATTATTGCAGTCGAATGCGCCAGAGTCACCAGAGGCGGCGAAGACGGACTGACCCTGGGACGCGCCTTGTGCGAAGATGTTGTCCAGGGCACTCAGTTCGGAGTTACCAGAAACAGCTTCACACTCGCCCCAGCTTGTACTAACGACCTTAGCGGTATTGTCAGTGACAATCCGATTGTAGGTATCATTGACACCACTGGTTGAGTTGGGACCGATGTAGATCTTCTGGGTCGCGCCCGGTGCGATGGCCGAGACAACTTCCATATCCAAATCGACCTCGATAGCTCCCGCGCCTGCGGTGTTGGTCGCACCATCCACCAGGACGTTAGAGAACTTGGCCGAACCCAGACCAAAATGGCTCAGGTAGCTGGTGATATCGCTAGGGATGTACCCATCTAGTTCGAATATGGCTGTGGTCTGGCCTGTGCCATCAACACTACTAAGCAACGGGTTCATGTCGTAAGCCGCACGCAAATCCGATGGGCCGTAGCCACCATTGGGAACGGCTGTCGGCATCAGTTGCGCCGAGTGATGATACTGTGCCACATTATCGAGGCCACTGATATTGAGCACCATTCCGGCTAGGCTGGCGGGAACAGATGGCTCATGTGTGGGAGCGTACACACTACGCCCCTTGAGCATGTAGTCAGAGATGCCCACATTAAAGGCACGCTCAACCGTCGAAAGCGAGCCGGAGGCATCAATCAGCAACCGGTTAGAGGCAACTGAACTGACTTGTAGCCCCTGACTGTTCAAGTACGTTACTACCTGATTGACGCTCGCCTGGGTGGGACTAAACATACTGGTGAACTGTTGGGGTGTAAGGTATTGGTGATACAGGGAAGAATGGGGATCGCTCTGAGCCTGTATCAGCTTATCGAGCGCCGCGCGGTTGCGCAGATTGAGAGAGATGGAAAGGTGTAACTGGCGGTTGACTGACGAAGCGTTCGTGGGTGCAAGACCCTTCAACGCAGGGATCATGTGTCCTGGAATAATCGAGCGTACACTGGCTGCTGGTGCAGCCTGTGCTGTCGTCGCCATAAGGGAACCGAAACTAAAAAGTAATGCTGGCACTATCATCGTGACAGTGATCAGCCTCAGTAATGCTCTACGCCAAGGGAAGCTTTGGCGAGATAAACCGTGCATGTGCATCTCCTTCAATGAGCGATGACGCTCTGTATGCCCAATCCGTGGTAACATCCATGCACACGTATGTACGAATACGTGCTTAAAATAAGTGTACTTGAAGACACTTCCCTCAGACTTTGTAAGATTTCACACGTCCTTCTCCTCACCAATTCACCCTATTTTTCTGCATAAACTGCATAAAATACATAAACTGCAATAAATTGGTGAATAAACACAAACTTTTCACCTAGATATTCGATCTTGTATAACATGCATCACATTTTCTCTGCTATTTATAGATAGACAAATATTTCTGGACTGACTTACATAAGATTTACATAAGATGGGAATTGGTCTCTCTCCATCAAGTGGAGGCGATATTATCCTAAAAACGCCCCTCATTCCTATACAAGCTGCGCGGACGCAACCAAGCAGAGGATACGATGGGCTGATTGAGGTCATTCACAGCTTCGGTGAGCAGGGCCAGGCTAATCAGAAAGTCGTCGTGTCCATCAGCGGGATCGACGTGCATGTCAAGGATTTCGGGGGCGGGCAGACGATAGCGGGCACGGGTGAGCTGCTGCCAGCATTCAGTGTAGATCTGCGCGGGCGCGTGGGCGCGAGCATAGAGCTTGAGGCGACCACTATTGATCAGTGCCAGCATTTGATAGGCCAGATGAGATTTGCTGGTGCGTGTAAAAGTAAACTGGCGCACACGGGCATGTCCCAGATAATTGGCGAGCAGCGAGGCCAAGCCCGCACCCAGTCCAGTGGCATCGATGACCAGCATGTGCGCATTCCAACGTTCGACCAGGGCCAGAGCAGCAGCATACTGGTCATTGTGTGATCGGCCAGTCCACCACTCTTGATGCACAATTTCGATGCTGGGCAGGTGTAGCTCGTTATACTGGACGCGACCCAACGTAATCACCGTGCTATCGCGGCGAGTGCGTGCTGACGCGGAACGAACGAGTGTGGTCGTAGATTGGCCAGGATCGAGGCGTTCCTCGCCCGCGACATCCATACTGGCGATATACCAGCCATCGTCGTCTGGTTCGTTCTCCCAGGCATGCTGACCCTGCAAGAGCGTTTGTTGCAAGGCGTTGAGCAGGTAGCCAGCGCCATCTATCGAGTGCAGGCAGTACTGCGTCTGAATGCTCACATGATCCGCACCCAGACGCTCGATCTCGCGCTCAACATAGGTGCGGTAAGCGGGATTGATCGCGGCCAGAGCTTGCCAATCGTGCTCAAAGTGGCACTGCACGCCGGTGCGCTCCTCGCTGGCAAGATTGGCAGCACGTTGATGCGCTAGCAGGGTGCGATCCGACCAAGCTGTGCCATAGAGCACTGTTGTCGCGTTCTTCACTGCGGCCATGGGACGAAAATCACGATCAAACTTCTCGATCTGCACGTCCTGAGCCTCATCGATCTCCAACAGCAGATCAGCCGTCGCGCCCACCACATTGCTCGTGGGAGCCGCCGAATAGAAGGCCACGCTTGGTCCCATGCGTCGGCGAACCTGCGCTGGATCAGCCGTGGGAGCCAAGCCCACCAGTCCTTTATTGCTCCACAGGCGCTCTTGCAGTTCGGATGCGTTGAGCAGGTGCACCAGACGCGCATGACTATTTCGGCGTTGGCCAGCGAGACTTGGCATGGCCTTGATAATCGTGCCTTCCGCATGTGTGGCCAGCAAGTAGGCCTCAAGGACGGCTGAAAGCTGGTTCTTGCCCATTTGACGAGCCATCATAACCGTAAAAATTCTGCCCTGTCCGCTGTGTACAGAAGCTAAAATGGCCGCCGCAATCTCTAACTGATAGGGATAGAGAGGCCGTCCAAGCACATTTTTGGCGAAGTCCGCGATCTCTGAAGTGAAGTCTGGCATGTTGTTTGCCTTGAGGAGTGTGTGAGGGGAGTGAGCGCCTGACCCGCCTGGTCGGCTGCTAGCTCGCAGTATATCATGAGCTTTATCCAAATACAAGTTTTCGCAAAATTCCCTTTTTCAATGGTATTATCTCAAAAATGGGCACCACCGATGAAATCGATGGTGCCCATTTTTGAGATAATACCGTTCTATCCCTCAACCCATGCTTCGCCGTTGGTGGCAACTTCTTTTTTCCAGATTGGCACCGTGGCTTTGAGCGTATCGATAATATAGCGGCACGCCTCAAACGCTTCGCCGCGATGAGGTGAGGCCACGACAATGATTACGCTGGCCTCGCCGATCTCCAAGCGACCCACGCGATGGGCCACTGCGACGCGTTCAGCACCCCAACGTCGTTCGGCCTCAGCGACGATCTCGCGAATTTTTGCGCTAGCCATTTCGGGATAGACATCGTATTCTAGGTAGCGCACCTGTTTGCCACGTGCATTGTCGCGCACCACACCCTCGAAGACCACGATTCCGCCCACGCCGGGATGCGCAACTGCCGCGATCAGGGCTGCACGGTCCAGCGGCTCAGGGGTGATCGTAATAACTGGCTCCATCGGTCTCTCGCCACCTTTCCAAGTTAACGCAGACATCCCCCGCCAACCGGGGGAATAAAGACCACCTCATCGCCCTCGCGTAGGGCTGTTTCAGGCGGCACATACTGGTGATTGACAGCGCACACCGCCCGCGCCAATGCGTTCTCCAGGCGTGGGTAGCGCTCAAGCAGCAGCGTACGCACATCAGCCGCACGCGCCCCCTCTGGCACGCTCAGGGTCTCTTCGTTTTGCCCAACGACCTCGCGTAACGAGGCAAAGTAACGCATACGAATATTCATACGCCGAGAGGCAGCTTGAGAGCAACTCGCGCCTCGCTCTCGTTACTGGCCTGCATGAGTTGATCGACCAGTGTATCTAGCGCCTTGATCTGTTTCATACCCTCTACCCGCTTTTCCGCCGCTGCACTCAATGCCGGAAAACGGTTTTGGATGATTTTGAGGATAACCCCTCTCATACTCTCCAATTTACCTTCAGCCAAACCTTTCGCTTTGCCCTCAGCGACTTTTTCTTGCACCCAGGGACTTTCTTCCAACAAAGGATCAAACATATGTATCCTCCTCTCAACGCGCAGCATCTTATCCGCTGGCAAACGGTGCGCTCGTTCCAGCAAGACGCGAAAACAGAGTAGCTCATCACGCAACAACTCTTGATTATCTCCGTAATAGTTTACCATATCGTCAATGGCGTGGAGCAGGAGATCCCCTCAATGAAGAAGAGTGGGCAATTATGCAGCAGCACACCGTGATCGGTGCTCGCATACTAAGTGGCATGGGCGGCATCTTTCAGCAATTAGCGCAGGTGGTGCTGGCCCATCATGAGCGCTGGGATGGCTATGGCTATCCACGGGGGTTACAGGGGAAGGAGATCCCACTGGCTGCACGTGTGCTGGGCGTGGTCGATTCCTATGACGCCATGCTTTCGCGCCAGACCCGATGCCGCTTGCTGCCGCTAGAACTGAACTGCGTCGCTGCTCTGGCACCCAATTTGATCCTGCTGTCGTGCAGGCTTTGCTCGCTGTACTGGATACGCTAGAGTCTGGCCAGATCAGTTTTGCTACAGACCCGTACCAGACTCCTTTTGAAGACGAGAATATCAGTCTTTTTGAGGATCTTCCCCATTGACAGATATTTGCTTACGCGAAATCGCGTAACAGGTGCACCTGGATGGGATGGCGTAATGTGCGCAGAGCCTTCACCTCAATTTGGCGAATACGCTCACGGGTGAGCTTAAAGAACGCGCTAAGTTCCTCAAGAGTGTGGCAATGCCCATCGTAGAGGCCATAGCGCAGTTCAATCACTTGGCGTTCGCGCCCATTCAGGCTATCCAGGGCGCTGGTAATCTGATCGCGCAGGGCTTGGTGTGTCACCACATCGGCTGGTGCAGTTGCCCGCGTATCTACGAGCATGTCGGCGAGATGATATTGTTCGTCATCCACCAAAGGCGCATCCAGCGAGATAGGGGTCTCCGCCATGCTCTGCAGCTCGACAATTCGTTCTTTGGTCAGATTAGCCACACGTGCGATCTCTTCGGCCAGCGGGTCTCGGCCCAATTCCTGATAGAGAAGACGCGTGATACGCTTAATTTTATAAATAAGCTCGACAACATGCACAGGGATATGAATCGTGCGCGTGTGTTCGGCTACTGCGCGGCTGATCGCCTGACGAATCCACCAAGTTGCGTAGGTGCTAAAGCGAAAACCACGGCTGGGGTCAAACTTCTGTGCAGCGCGGATCAAGCCCAGGTTGCCTTCCTGTACCAGATCAAGTAGGTGAATACCATGGTTGTTGTAGCGTTTGGCAATGCTGACAACCAAGCGCAGATTGGCTTCGACTAGACGTTGTTGCGCCTCCATATCACCCTGGACCACCCGTTTTGCTAGGATCAGCTCCTGTTGTGCTGTTAATAAGGGGAAACGTCCGATCTCTCCCAAATACTGGCGGATAGCGTTATCAACCATGTGGTCGCTAATATTTTCGCGACTCTCTTTGTCGTCCTCATCCTCTTCCTCAAAATAGTCCGCCTCATGGAAAAACTGCTCTTCTTCGTCGAAAGAGTTACGCAGAGACCTGACTTTTGTAATACTGCTATATGCCCTTTTTGCAATGGCTACCATTAGTTTCCATCTCCTTTACCGCTTCTTCACTTTCCACTAGATGTGGTAACCGGGGACTCAGGCAAATCCCAACCTGAAAGCCGGTAATTTTTCTCCGGCGATCCCCCCTATCACGTTTTCTGTGCAATAACCATGCCAATCTACAGATAGCACTCGTGATGAGTACCTATGGCCTTGCGGGTCTCTCCCCAGGCTAGCCGAGTATGCTCACCCTCTTAGAGATACTTCCCATAGTATAGGAAATTTTTTCACTGGACTGCGGATAAATCCGCATTATCGCTTGTCTTTTTTGCAAAGACGCAGGCTGCCTGTCTCATCCCCAAATACGGCTTGCTCGCATCTCTACACTCTCACAATGTCTAAAATCGACCGTCTATATGTTTGCCTCCGTCTCTACTGTTTCTCAGCAGTATTATGCTTCCTAACTGGTAAGCCAGTGGAAATGTACGCAGCTCAGCCGATTATTTCTTGCTTGGCACGTTATATATCCGCGCAACCGGCTCAATCTCGGCGGCTGGTTGGGTAATCTGTGCTGCTAGCATCTCTGGTTGCGAGCCAGCTACCGGGTGAGCCTCGAAATCGGCTGGGATAGTCGCGTCTTCTCCCGCATCGACTTGCAGATAGCGGAAGAGCGGTGTCAACGTAATGCTGACCAGCAGATTAACTACGAGCGCACTGATCGCGGCATAGATCGGCAAGTTGATTCCACCAAACGAGATGGTGGTAATCGACGAGAGAAAATTTTGCTGCACCACCAGCCATGTACCCACCGTCAGCCCGCTTAACAGTCCAATCAGCAGTGCGCGTCGGTGAAACCAGTTGGTGTAGAGTCCCAGAAACACCACTGGCAGCGTCTGAATAATCCAGATATTACTCAGCAGTTGCAAGTTGATTGCTAAGGTTGTCGGAAAAAAAAGGATAAAGGCCAGTGCACCCAGTTTGACTAGCAAGGAGACGGTTTTAGCCATATGCGCTTCTTCCCGCTCGGTGCAGGTGGGCCGGAAGTATTCGCGATAAATATTGCGCGTAAAGAGATTGGCCGCAGCGATAGCCATAATTGCCGCCGGAGCCAGTGCGCCGATAGCAATAGCTGCCAATGCGAAACCCGCGAACCAGCCGGGGAACATTTTCGCAAACAGAGCTGGCAGCGTGCTATTCGTCTGATACTGCGCCGAAGGCTGGATACCAGCGGCAATAGCTGTATAGCCGAGAAAAGCGATCATGCCGATCAGGATAGTGTAGGCGGGCAACAATGCCGCGTTCCGCCGGATCACCTTGCGGCTATTGGTGCTTAGCACACCTGTGAGGGTATGGGGATAGAGGAACAGGGCCAGCGCCGAGCCAATGCTCAGGCTGACATACGTGCTATATTGTTCTGGTCCCAGCAGTGCGTGAAACGTTGTGGGATTCTGTAGTGCTTTTGCCTGGACAGCCTCAAAGATTTTGCCTATCCCTCCCAACTTAATGGGGATGTAGATCACCGCCACCAGCACAACAATCCAGATACAGATATCTTTCACCACTGCAATCATAGCGGGTGCGCGTAGCCCGCTGGTGTAGGTATACGCGGCCAGGATGACAAAGGCAATAATCAGCGAGATCTCGATAGGCACGCCCATCTGGGCCAGCGTAACTTCGATACCAAAGATTTGCAGGGCGATATAGGGCATGGTTGCCATGATACCCGTAATCGCCACGGCCAGAGCTAGGCTGCTACTCCCGAAACGCTCGCGTACAAAATCGGCGGGAGTGACATAGCCGCGATGTCGGGCCACGCTCCAGAAACGCGGCAGCACGATAAAAGCGAGCGGAAAGGCCAGCACTAAGTAGGGTATCGAAAAGAAGCCAATTGCGCCAGAGGCAAAGATCAGGCCCGGCACCGCAATAAACGAGTACGCGGTATAGATGTCGCCACCCAGCAAAAACCAGGACGCGATAGTTCCGAAACGTCTGCCAGCCAGACCCCATTCTTGCAAGCGGTTCAGATCGCCGGCCCTCCAGCGAGCTGCCCAGAAGGCCAGGACAGTGACCGATGTAAAGACGACAATAAAAACGCTGAGCATCTCCCAATGTACCATAGCAACCCCCCCTCTTTCCACGTTTACGAAGACGCGAGAAATATCCCTAAACGTCGCGCTGTGGCCGCGTCAATAATGACACCTTGCAACGCATTCACATCTACATCGACAAATTCGAGGGGACTCGCCTGGATGTGCTGTATGTTGGCGCCGATAAAGTTCACGTTGGTGAGCACGGCTCCCTCCAGGTCCGCTCCTTGTAAAACCGCACGCGAGCAGTTAGCTGAGCGCAGATAGGCACCTCTCAGGTTGGTCTGTGTAAGATTGGCCTCCTGAAAATTGGCTTTGCCCAGGTTGGCTTCGCTCAGATCTGAGTGCAACAAATTGGCTTTGCTCAGGTTGGCTTTACTCAGATTGGCCTTGTGCAGATAGGAGCGGAAGAGGTATGCACGCATGAGATTGGCCTCGCTAAAATTGCCCTGGCTCAGGTTCGCCTCAACCAGATTAATGCCATGCATATTCGCCTCATTGGCATAGACGCCGCTCAGGTTGGCCTTGCTCATGTTAGCCAGAGCCAAGTTGGTGCTGCCCAGGTTGGCTTGGGTAAGATTGGCACCACTCAGGTTGGCACCCAGCAACTTGGCACGACTGAGATCAGCACGGCTGAGGTCAGCACCATTGAGGATAGCTCTGGACAGGTTGGCTTTGCTGAGGTCAGCACCGCTCAAATTGGCACCACTGAGGTTTGCGCGGCTGAGATCAGTACCCACCAGGTCAGCTTTGCTCAAATCGGCTCCGATCAGGTCTGCCTCGACCATATCGGCGTGGCTGAGGTCGGCCCCACTGAGGTTGACTCCGCACAGATCGGTTGTGCGCAAGTCACTGGCACGTAGCGATGCGCCGCGCAAGTTGGCCCCGATCAGATTGACCCCGATCAGCACGGCTTTGCTGAGATTCGCGCCCGTGAGATTGGCCCCGCTGAGGTTAGCCTTGCGCAAATAGGCTCCGCAGATATAAGCCCCGCTGAGATTTGCGTCGCTTAGATTGGCCTCGCGAATGTTTCCGCCGCTTAAATCGGTCTTGCGCAGATCAGCATGACTGAGATCTACTCCGTCGAGCATGGGCACACGCTCGTCGTTTTGGGCAAGAATGATCTCTTGCAAAGCCTGATTGCGCGTTAACACATAGACCTGATGTAACACTGAGCTTCCCCTCTACTTAATGACTACCCATGATGTTTTTTTGTATTATGGCTAAGATAGCTATGTGGCTGAATTGCGCCGCCTACTACGTATTCTCGCTATTCGCTCCCCAGTTAAGGTTCCGTAGACGGGGAGAGTTGCCAACCCGAATAATCCCCAGCCATTCCAGATCGTGCAGCATGTTGCGTACCTCTTCCACTTTTTTCCCAACCAGTGGGACGAGTTCGAGCGCGGTTCTCTGTCCATTAATCAGCAGAAAGAGATGTCTGTGTCCACGCGATAAACCTGCCCGGTCAATGCGTGCTGTAGCCTCAGCACAGGCAACAGTACTATGCAACACGCCATTAACCGCTATCAGAGACGACCTCTGCTCTAGCTTATCCGTGTTGACGTGTGGCACTGGGCGCAGAGGGCTAGTGTTCGTTGTACCAGAAGCAGTCGTTGGTACAGAGGTCAAGCCTCCAGTTGGTGTCTCTTTGCCAGAAACCAGAGGGGTAAAAATATAGTGAGCCTGCCCCCAGGTGCTTAACCAGTTTAAGGCATCTGAACCACTCCTTCTACCAACCCGTGCCTCTGCCACTTGCCCCTGTACAAACACAAGTGTGCCCTCCTCCGACGTAAGACCGTCTCCACGTTTGACCAGAAGCCGCCCGCTTCCTCGCTCCATTTTGATGCTCGCGATGATCCCTACCAGGCGATCTGTCGTGGCTTCACGTTGCTGCGCCATGAGCTTTCTCTACTCCCTGAAACCCCCACAACTTGTCCCGCTTAAAACACTCACATCTTGAACGTGCCAGGAAAAATGTGCACTGCTACCCAAGTTCCTGCCT
Organism: Ktedonobacteraceae bacterium; assembly: GCA_039923935.1. Taxonomy (GTDB): domain Bacteria; phylum Chloroflexota; class Ktedonobacteria; order Ktedonobacterales; family Ktedonobacteraceae; genus Paraktedonobacter. Next base: position 10,406 of record JBDTBU010000089.1, read on the forward strand.
TGCTTACGCCGCTCTGCTTTTTGCGCTCATCGAGGTTCTATTATAGCATTGGATATTTCTAATTATACCTTTTTCTGTATCACCTATGACTTTTTGGCTATTCCTACCGCTTGTGTAAGTTATACAAGAATGCCAGAGAT
>JBDTBU010000090.1:0-19673 GCA_039923935.1 Ktedonobacteraceae bacterium
GCAAACAGAGATATTTCAGCAGGGTCTTGTCCTGGCGAGTAGAGATCTGTACGAGGATGTGGTGAGATGGTTACAGGATAACTCTGGAAGCACGCCGCGTCGAGATCGGCAACTTGAACTTGGACTCCTCACCTATCTCTCACGTATGGCTACAAAGACCAGCCCCTTTAGCACGTTCATGAGTAGTGGGCGCGGGTTTTGGACAGACGATGGTCCCCTGCTCACGTGCGCAACGCAGTGGCAACGGCGCAGCGCTATTGAATTGAATTGGAGCATTGCACAGCGCATCGCCTCCGAAATCGCACGCTGGCCTGAGATTCGGCCTACCCTTGCCCTCCGGGTAAACGCTAGTCTACGTGAGGATGCTTCAAGCATCTCTTTTCTGGGATGGAAGGCTGGCACAGCCAAGAAGGGCGAGACGGTGATGAAGCTTGCTAACTCACCTATCACACAACACATTCTGCAGATCATTCGCGACGCAGAAGACCCATCCTATGCTGCCATCGTCCAAGCAATCACGCAGGTGTATTTACAACGGGAGGAGCTTGAGATCCAGCGCGGTCTCGATCACCTCATCGAGATTGGTTTGCTCGAACTTGATCTTGGTATCCCTGATCTGTCATGTGCGTATCTTGGTCAGTTGCTCGCATGTCTGCAACAGTTTCAGGGCCAGCGGGTTGAGGCTATCTCGCTGTTGTTGCAAAAAGTGCACACCTGTTTACAGAGTTACGCGGCAACAGAACAAGCTGCGGAGCGCTACGAGCTGCGTGACATGGTCTACTCGACGCTGGATAGCATCTATCAGCACCTTGGCTTACAGGAACGCGGCATTTCAGTCCCGGCTAACAATGCTTTCTATGAAAATACGCTACTTGAGGGAGGGGAAATCCGCTGTTCTCTGACAAGCTACTCTGATGTGCTAGGAGATTTGGAGCTTTTACAGCAGTTGAGTGCTCTTTACGATCAAAACCTGCCAGGTCGTCTAGCTGCCACAGCTTTCTTTGCCGACCATTATGGCAAAGGTGCAAACATGAGTGTCTTGCGCTTTTACGAGGACTTTTGTCGCGAGCAGGCGCAACCGGGAGGCTGGCGTCCTAGCTATCGAGTAAGTGGTTCTCACCTGGGACACCTCTTTGCGAATTCCGCTTTCCCTTTGCCTGGCAGTTTGGCAGAACTCGATCAGATACATCATCTGCAAAAGGATTTCTCTCAGCAATTCATCCTACAAGCAGCGACTTCTTCTCCCCGTCAACTCGATACAACTGCTCTACGCGAGTTCATCACCGGATTTCCTGCGTTTCTCGCCCCTCCTTACTCGCTCGCTTTTTATTGTCAAATCTTGGTTCGCGATGGTGCACCACAGCTTGTGCTTAACGCGATGCGTAGTGGTTTTGGGCGCAGTGAAGGTCAGATGCAATGGTTAGAAGCCCAGGTCAATCCGCTTGCCTCCCCGCGTCATGTTCCGCTATACAAGGAGGGAGATGAGCCGCTGTGGACGGATATTCTTGGTGTCTTTGGCAGCAACGCCAGTTTGCGAATAGCGCAGACTCCCTATGAGATTACCTATCCGGGCACCGTGAGCGCCCGTCCATCGCACGAGCAACTTTCACTCAATGACCTGTACGTTGTCCACGATCTGCACAAAAATTGTTTGCAACTTGTTTCGCGCCGGTTACAGCGAGAGGTGTTGCCAGCACACCTTGGGATGCTCGATGATGTCTGGCAACCGCCGCTCTACCGCTTTCTCATCCATATTTTCAGCACAGGCGCGGTGAATGCTTTACTCCCTCTGCTACAGACACCGAATACAGATCTGTTTGACGCAACGATGCCCATACAAACATATTCGCGTCTGTATCTGGGACATCTTGTTATCGGACGTGCAACCTGGATTGTGGGCGTGCAACACCTACCGAGGCGGGAAAAAGGCACGTCGCCGTTTGAGTATATGCTTAAGGTACAGCGCTGGCTCGTCGCACAGCATCTCCCGCAGGAGTGCTTTATACGGATTCCTGCCGCTCACACGAAAGATCGCAAACCCCTGTATATCGATTTTAGCAACTATCTCAGCATCATGATGTTTGAGCAGATGGTGACTCATACGGAGCAGTTAGCTAACCCAACAGAACGAGTACTGCTGTTGCAAGAAGTGCTCCCTAGTCGTGAGGATCTTGTGCTCTCGGATGGCAAAGCAGCCTATGTCAGTGAGTGTATCATTGAGCTAACACAAACTGCTGAGAGATAATACTATTGTTCTGACAGGGCACCTACCCGTAATGAAGGGTATGGCAAATAATCCACGTATACAGAGACCATGAGCCTCAAGTATACGGACGTGGAACGCTGGGTACGGCAAACTGTGACCGAGTTCGTGTTGATACGCCAACTCTTGTTTCGTACCCAAAGAGAACAACGTGAGAGGCTGCCTCTCACGTTGTTCTCTTTGGGTAGAGAGCCATAAGGCTCTGCTGCCAACTTTTAGAGCATACCAGCTAGACTACTCTCCATAACTTCCTCGGACTCATTACGTGCTTCAGTACTACGCTTCTTATCGTTGAGTTTGACTTCTTTCAGGAAGAAGACGCTGATTAAGCCAACGACCATAATGAGCAGGCAGAACACAAAAACACTGTGAATGCTCTCAGCCAGCGCTTGTTTCATCGTGTTCAAAATCATCGTCGCAATCTGCGGATCTTTGAATGCCTGAGAACCACCTGCTGCCGGTCCAACCGGATTGAGCATCGCGTTTGGATCACTGAGCTTCGCCAAGGCCGCGGCTGGCAGCACACGAGCCACCGCAGCAGGGAGAGCCGTCGTAAAAGCCGTTGGGAAGGTTGAAACCATCAACGAACCCATAGCAGCCAGTCCGATAGTCGCGCCGATCTGACGGAAAAAGGTCAGCGACGAGGTAGCCAGGGCCATCTTGTCAGGCAGCGCATTCTGCACGATCAGCGTGTAGAGTGACATACCAACGCCCATACCAAAGCCGAGCACAAGCATTGCGATCACCACATCGAAGTTGCCCGAATGTGCCGTCAGGTTGTAGAGCAAGTACGTTCCCGCAACGCTGATAGCCATGCTGACGATGGTCAGCCATTTATATTTGCCAAAGCGCGAGACAAGCTGGCCTGAGACAATACTAGAGGCCATCGCCGTTAACATCAATGGCATCAGGATCACTCCGCTATTGGTCGCCGAACTACCGACCACACCCTGTACAAAGAGCGGAATAAAGGCAACACTACCGAACAGGCCCATACCAAAGACGACTGTCACCAATGAAGAAACCGAGAAAATGCTGTTCCTGAAAAGCGTCATCTCAATAATCGGCTGTCCATTCCTGCGTTCCAACTGGATCTCGTAGAGCACGAAAAGACCTAGCACAACCACGCCGCTCCCAATCAAGCTGAGCGTCTGCCAGGAGACCCAAGGATACGTCGTGCCAGCCCAGGTGAAGCCCAACAGCAATGGTACTGTGCCCAGAGCGATCAACACGCATCCTATATAGTCAATTGTCACATTACGGTTCTTCGCGTGTAACTGGGGCATCAGGAAGATCAGCACCAACATAGCAACAATACCGATGGGCAGGTTCACATAGAAAACCCAGCGCCAAGTGAAGTTATCAGAAATCCAGCCGCCCAATGTCGGACCAAGGATCGCAGAGAGGCCAAAGATCGCGCCCGTAATGCCCTGCCACTTGCCACGCTCACGCGCGGTAAACAGGTCGCCAACCACGGTCATTGCGATAGGCATCAATGCACCAGCACCAATGCCCTGGAAGCCACGAAACAAGATCAGTTGAAGCATCGTTTGCGAAACGCCTGAGAGCGCCGAGCCAATCAGGAAGACCGTTACTCCAATCATAAAGATAGGTTTACGTCCGAAGATATCGGACAGCTTGCCATAGATCGGTACCATCACGGTTGACGTAAGCAGATAGGCTGTTGTCACCCAGGTGTATTCACTAAAGCCATTTAAACTTGCGATAATATCTGGCATAGCTGTGCTGACAATCGTCTGGTCCAGCGAGGCCAGCAGCATCACCATAAGCACACCATACATAGTAAAAAGCGTTTCGCGCCTGCTAAAAACCGGCTGCTCATACTCGTTATGCAAATTTGAGCTTTTTTCTACTACCGGCAAAGTTTCTGCCCGCGATTCTATTGTTTTCATATCGATCTCTCCTTAGAGATTTGTAATACCTTTAAAGTAAATACGTCCAAAATGCTTTGCCAATTCGTCTCCGCTCATCTTCTCCTCAACAATCAGACGTTCATAACTTTTCGTCGATAACAAACTGAAAAATGTACTGAGCATGACCGATGTTGGTATTGTTTGGTCAAATTCACCAGCAGCCTTACCCGCTTCTAGGAGATCGCTCACCCTGGTGGTCATACGTTCCCAGAGTTCGCGCATGTTCTCCCCACTCGCCAGACACTGACGCTGCGACTCCACACTGTTATAAATGGCGTAGAGCAACTGCATACGTTTGAGGAACAGCGTGCCATACACACAGCTCAGCACAGCTTCTAACCTCGTGTGCGCAGTCCCGTCCATATCTATAATCTGATCAACCTGTACCAAAAGTTGGCGCACATCGCGTGCGAAAAGCGCGACAACCAGATCCTCTTTGCTTGGAAAGTGTAGGTACACCGTCCCCTTAGCAATGCCCACGCGAGAGGCTATCTCGTCAACGCACGTTTCACGATATCCCTTCGCCATCAACACGTCCTCTGCAGCTTGCAGAATAAGCTCCTCACGCTCCTGGCGTTGCTTCTCTTTTAGCGAGCGCGGCGTTCCCACGTCCGTTTGCTCCATTCCAAATACCTCCATCAAGAGCCGTGACTGCTGGCCTATGATCTGGCTCACACATTTTTCTATGACCATTCATATTTTTTCTGACTCTCTAGTCAATATTTTACAACAGCGTCAGAAATTTGTCAAGTGTGAGCATAAAGGGCATTAAAAAAGCTTATTAAATCCTTTTCCACCGCGTTTTCACCCAATTTATGCTATACAACCACTGAGAGGAATAAAGCAAATGATGTTTCTCTTAAACTGTAAGGGAGCATGCCTGGGTCCACCTTTAATGCCTATTCCACCTCATAACGCAGCATAACCATATCGCGCAACTGAATGCCATGCTCCCACAGCGGCGGCTGGATATAATCGAAATAGTCGCGCCTGATCTCAAACATGCGAAAACCGCATTTCTGATAAAAAGCAAGATTCTCCAGCGATGCACTGGCTGTTCCCACCAGCAAGGCAGACAGGCCACGCGTACGCAATTCAGCCTGCAAACTGGTGAGCATGCGTTTGCCATAGCCCTGACTGCGCTGTTTAGCAGCCACTGCAATATACACAATCTCGCTAGCCTCAGCGTGCTCCCAACGCACAACCGCAGCTCCTATCAGATCTCCATCTACACGCGCCGCATACGTCATACAAGTAGGGTCAAAGAGCACGGAGCGTATCCGCTCCTCGCCTTCCTCTGCCTCTAACAATAGGGGTAGCAAATATTCGGCTTCGGCGGCAGGGACAGGCTTACATTCAAATAGCATAGATAATTCCTGCTCATTTACCAGCATACATACCGACTAGACTTTATCCATTTGAAGTTGAGATAGCCAGCTTACTAGCTTGGCAAGAGATGACCGGGCAGGAATTTTTGCGATATCGTGCGGAAAAGACGACAGGCAAACAATTCGAGACAGCCTGCGAGGCTCGCTTCCAGCCTTGTTTCACTTGGCAAGCAAATGGATAAAGTCTAGACCGACACATTATGATATTATACCCTCAGCTAGAATAATGCTATTATTCTAGCTGGTTTGAAAGAGAAGCATTTCCTCTCTTCTGAGCAACTGCCTCAAGCAACTTAAGTTCCTTGCGATAGACTCTTGAATTGACAATTGGAACGAGGATGCGTTCAAAAAAGCCTTGAAGCCCAGGGCTAGCGTTCAGCGTTGTAGAAATCTCGACGTGCGACTTTTGTCCTTGCTCTAGGGGAAGCACTCGAAAGGTAGTGGTCACATTCTGAGATGAGTTGATGTCCTGTTCAACCAACACCTTGCCAGGTTCTGGCTCGCTCACACACTGGTAAAGAGACTGTTCCACTCCGAGGATGTGTGCCTTGTAGCGGATGACAGTGCCTGCACCATAACCTCCCTGCTCAATTTGGAGATCATAGAAGTTCTTAGGAAGAATACTAGGATGTCCCTGCCGATAATCAGCGAGTGTGGCATACACGTCTTCTGGACGTGCAGCAAGAATGGACACAGCCTGCGCCTTGATTTGTGCCATTAATGTTTTCCTTTTACAATTCTCTTCACAAAATATAGAGATACACATATTATAGGCACGTATCATCGATAGGTGGGAAGAGAACATGCTGTGTTGCAGATGTTACGATAAGGAAAATGATTTTCAGCTACGATTTCAGTTCTCTATTCTATAACATCCTACAGGAAACATGATATGATGAACGTGGGCAAAACGCACGCGTTCGCAAGAACAAAGGAAATTGAAAACATGCTGAAAAAATCATCCATCTGGCTTGTTGCGATCCTGAGCCTGCTGCTGCCATTCGCGTCCTGCGCCTCCGCGCCTACGGCACAGACCACACTTCCTTCCTCCGTCACTCAAACTGCACAACTATCTCCCACGACGGGACTCGTAATACCTTCAACATCACTCATTGCCTGGCCTGCTTTCGATGGAGGCGGCTCGCGTGCGGGCGTGAATACCGCCGAACACACCATTACACTGGGGAATGTGGGCCATCTCACGCGTCGTTGGCAGACCCATCTGCCTAACACAGCCGATAGCTCGCCTGTCTTCCAATCCAATGTGCCGACCAGCGCTGGTCCCAAATCGCTCCTCTTCCTGACCACACTGAATGGCAGTCTATTGGCCCTTGATGCTGCGACGGGCACGTTAGTTTGGTCCAAAGAGACACACGGCCCGAAGATCACCCATAGCTCGCCCGCGCTCGATCCCAGCGGGCAGTTTGTCTATAGCTATGGTCTGGACAGCAAAGTACATAAATATGCGGTGGGCAACGGCAACGAGATGAACGGTGCTGGCTGGCCCGCGCAGATTACTCTGATGAACGAGGATGAGAAAGAGTCATCGGCGCTGAATATCACCAAAGAGTATCTCTATGTGACCACGAGCGGCTATATCGGCGATGGTGGCCACTACGAGGGGCACATCGTCGCCATCCAACTTGCTACCGGCACACGCACCGTTTTTAATTCGCTCTGCTCAAATATCCATCAATTGCTCGTGAATACACCCACAGCCCCAAACTATTGCCAGGATATTCAGTCCGGCGTTTGGGCACGCGCGGGCGCAGTCGTGGACCCTACGACTGGGAATGTCTTTTTTACGACGGGCAATGGACCATATAACGCGAACAGTGGCGGCTCTAATTATGGCGATAGCGTGATTGAACTCAGCCCCGATCTGAACCACCTCATCGACACCTATACGCCAGAAAACTACCAGGAACTAGATCAGAACGACGCGGATCTGGGAAGCGCCTCACCAGTCCTGCTCCTTAAACAAGCCACGAGCAGCACACCTTATCTGGCTGTCCAGGCGGGTAAAGATGAGAAGCTGCGCCTGCTCAACCGACAAAATCTCTCCGGTCAGGGCGGTCCCAGCCATGTTGGAGGTGAGCTACAAAGCGTGAATCTACCCCAAGGGTGCGCCGTGCTCACACAGCCTGTAGCCTGGAACGATGCTAGTGGCATCACCTGGATCTTCGTCACCAACGATTGCGGACTGAGCGCTTTTAAAGTTGCCACCAATACGAGCGGTAAAACGAGCTTGCAACCGATCTATACCAACCAAATGAGTGGCAGTTCACCATTCATCGCAAACAGCATCCTCTTTATCCAGAGCAATATGGCGCTACACGCGCTCGATCCCAGCACTGGCGCAACACTCTGGAGCAGCGACCAGAGTTCAGCAGGCAGCTCCATTGGCGGACTGCACTGGGAGAGTCCAATTGTCGTCAATGGAGTTGTGTATGTGCCTGACGAGAATGGGACGATTACAGCCTATGGTCTGGCGCATACACAAACCTGAGCGAAGCCAGGGGTTTTAGGATGCGGTACGATAAACGTAGAGAAAATTGGTAGGTTTACCAGAAATTTGGAGGAATCGCATGGACACAATCGAAAAATACGCACGTTATGTCAATACAAGCTGCGTGAAAGCTATTGAGCCAGTGGTGGTGGAACGCGCAGCCGGGGCCGAGATCTACGCTGCCGATGGGCGCACCTATCTCGACTGTTTCGCGGGGATCGCAGTGGTCAACGTTGGGCATGTACATCCACGGGTCGCGGAAGCTGCCAAAGCACAAATTGATAAGCTTATTCACGCGGCAAGTTATGTCTATTATGTGCCGAGCGTTGCCGACCTGGCCGAGACACTCGCCAAGATTACACCGGGCGCATTACAGAAAACCTTCTTCTGCAACTCTGGCGCAGAGGCAATTGAAGGAGCGTTGCGTCTAGCAAAAGTTGCAACCGGCAAACGTGAGGTGATTGCCTTGCAAATGGCCTTCCACGGGCGCACTTATGGGACACTCTCTATCACCGGCAACATGGCACGTAAAACGCGTGGCGGGCCGTATATGTCTGGCGTGGCCTTTGCCCCAGTTCCCTATTGCTATCGCTGTCCCTTCAAACTGGAACGCGAGTCCTGTGGGCTGGCCTGTGCGGACGCTATAGAAGATGTCATTCGCTACCAGACCAGCGGGGATGTGGCGGCCTTTGTCGTCGAGCCAGTTCTGGGCGAAGGCGGCATTATTCCGCTGCCCGCAGGCTATCTGGCGCGAGTAAAACACATTCTCAAGGGTCATGGTATTTTGCTCATCGCCGACGAAGTGCAAACAGGCTTTGGACGCACTGGCAAGCTCTTTGGCATCGAACATCAGGAGGGAGATGTTGAGCCGGACATCCTGGCTATGGCCAAGGGCATTGCCGATGGGTTTCCGCTGGGAGCTTTCATTGCCCCACAGGCGATTGCCGATAGTTTCCAGCCAGGCGAGCACTTGAGCACCTTTGGCGGCAACCCAGTCTCGTGCGCGGCTGCTCAGGCCAATATCGCGGTCTTGCAGGACGAGGGATTGATCGAACATGCTGCTGAATTAGGCCAGTGGGCGCTTGACGAGTTGCGCAAGCTGCAAAGCAGCCACAAACTGATTGGCGAGGTACGTGGCCAAGGCTTGATGCTCGGTATTGAATTGGTCAAAGATCGTGCGACCAAAGAACCAGCGACGGCAGAAGCAGTTCGTGCCCGTACATTCTGTCGTGAGGCTGGCGTACTCATCGGTGTGGGAGGCCAGTTCGGCAACGTCTTGCGCTTACAACCGCCACTGGTGATTACCCGCGAGCAACTGGCTCACGCCATCGCGACGCTTGCACAGGCACTATAATATAACCAGCAAGATACGTCCCATCTCGGAGCCGTGAGCAAGCCGCGATACAGGATGACGGCTCTACCTGCTGCTTGACCAGCAGGTAGAGCCGTCATCCTGTATCTCTCTCTCACCAGATCAGCGATCTCATCCCAATCCCTTTTTGCTATTCTCCTTTCTTCATTTACCTTTCCAAAAGAATTGACTTTTCTCGCTATGAAACACAAAGATAGCTCTCTCAGTTACATTGACAAATGTCCCTCAACATTCTGTGATATCATACATAGCAACACAGCCACAGACGCCTGCTGGTATTCCTCGATTTCTCATATTACAGGCAAAACTGGCTGATATTTTGACAGAAAACAGCAATAATGACGAAAGTGAGGCAGTTGTATGGAATTTTCTGGTACACAGACGATGGACGCGCCTGTTGAGAAGGTTTGGGCCTTTCTTATGGATGTGCAAAATGTGGCGGAATGTGCGCCGGGCTTCCAAAGCCTGGAAGTGTTAGGCGAGGAGCACTGGAAAGCTGTGGTGGCCGCTGGTATTGGCCCTGTGAAGGCCAAATTTACGCTGGATGTCACTCGCCCGGAAATCCAAGCACCTGAGCGCATGGTGGTAAAGGGACGTGGCAGGGCACCAGGCAGCGCGGTAGACCTGTCTGGAGATATGCAGTTGACATCTCTCAACGCAACTGAAACCCGCATGGACTGGAAAGCGAACGTGGTGGTTAGCGGCACCATTGCCAGCGTAGGTGCACGTTTACTCAGCGGCGCAGTTGAACGCCTGACCAGCCAGTTCTTTGATTGTTTGAAGAAGAAGCTTCAAGCAACTGAAGCGGAATAAGGATGCTCACATGGAAACCGCCGTTGCACGCTGGCAAACACTGATTCTGGCACGTGCGACCCAGATGGATACGGCTTACACACGCCTGGGTCGCACCAGCGCGGACTTCTGGGATCGCCGTGCGGGTGGCTTTCATCGCGCCACCCGTGCAAGCGCAACCAACGATCCATTGTATCTCTTCCTGCGCTCCCACGTCACGTCGCAACATAGTATGCTTGACGTGGGAGCGGGCACGGGACGCTTCACGCTAGCTCTCGCGTCCCTGGTTGCACAAGTCACAGCCCTTGAACCAAACGCGTCCATGTTGGGTTATCTGCGTGAAGAGGTCGTAGCGCACGGTCTGACCAACGTGGCACTGCTACAGAACGCCTGGGAGGACGCGCCTACAGACCTACGCGCCGATCTCGTAATCTGTAGTCATGTGCTCTATCCCATTCCGGAAATCGTGCCGTTCCTAGAAAAACTGCACGCCGCAAGCAAGCAGGCGTGTTATCTCTATCTACGTGCAACCTCTATCGACAGCCTCACCGCGCCGCTCTGGCAGCATTTTCATGGCACTGAACGCTGCCTACCGCCAGGATATATTCATGCTCTGGACGTGCTCTACGAACTGGGGATATACGCCAATGTGGAAGTCGTAGCCGCGCCCTTTACGCTGAGCTATCCTTCGCTGCAAAACGCCGAGGATGAGTTAGTGGAGCAATTAATCGTAGAGGATACAACACAAACACGAGCCGAATTGCGCACATTGTTGGCAAACTGGCTGGTGAAGTGCGATGACGGTACGTGGTGCTCACCAGAACAGGCTATGACCTCGGCTATTCTCTGGTGGAAACGCTAAACCGTTGTACTGCTCCAACACAGGTTCTAAAACGCAAGTGGGATAGTCTATCTATCCCACTTGTTGTGCGCGTTGGTTGTGTGGTTACGCTAGGGCTTTGTCCAAATTAGCAAAGACAGAAGAGAGCGTGCTATTCACAAAGGTTTTACCGATAGGGTTATTGACTACAGCAATAGTCCCCCCCAGGTCCGCGTCGGCGTCGTAGCTCACCAGCGCACCATCGGCCTCATCAGCGATATTGATGTTGGCGGTGGCGTCAACAGAGCCGCCACGACCCTGACGTTTTACGCCCAGCACAATCAGGTTTGGGGATTGATGCTTCATAAGATCGATAACTACTGCGATGGGGCCTTTCAGGCCGGGCAGCGGCGTGGTGATGTTCAGTTGCAGGTGTGTGGCATCCAACTGCTCGACAGAATCGCAACCAGGGATGCACGTTTTGAGAATCGCTGGGTCAAGAATGGCGTTGAAAACGCGAGTGCTATTTGCTTTGAATTTGTGTGTTCCGTTGAGCTTCATAAAACCCTTCCTTACGACAACTAAAATATGGCGATACAACGATTAAAACTCGTATCTCCCTATAATCAGGTACCAGTACCAGTTCATTCTACTGTATCTACTCGCGATGTATTGTAACGGATTAGGGTTAACCTTTCAAGTAGATCTTCTTTTCTGTACCCAATACTCCTATAGATGGGCATTTTTATTGAGGCACAGGGCCATAGAGATCATTCACTGGGGAAAATCCCTCTGCCTCTGGTTGCACATGGCGAAACAACATGGTACCATTAAAAGGTATACATGAGGTTACATCCTCTGAAAGGTGGGATATTTCGGTTATGTCACAAATTATTGCCTATCTCGATTGTCATTCAGGTATTAGCGGCGATATGTTTCTCGGAGCGATGCTCGATGCGGGTCTGGCATTTGGCGATTTGCGTCAAGCCCTGACCGCGCTCCCGCTTAGCGATTATCAACTGACGTGTGAGCCTTTCTCAGACAAGGGCATTCGCGGCTCACGCTTCGATGTACAGATCGTCTCCGAGGCTGAGCAGCCCACACGCCATCTCGCAGATATCCAGGCTATCCTGGGCACCTCAACGCTGCCGCCACGCGTGCGCGAGCTAGCCCTGAGCATTTTCCAGCGTCTAGCCGAGGCCGAGGCCAGCGTCCATGGCAGCAGCATCGAAGAGGTGCATTTCCATGAAGTGGGCGCGGTTGATGCAATTGTGGATATCGTCGGGGCTGCCTGGGCCGTCGAAACGCTGGGTATCGCGCAAATCTACGCTTCTCCACTTCCGTTGAGCAGCGGCCATGTCCAAACAGCTCATGGTCTCTTGCCCGTTCCGGCTCCCGCGACACTCGAAATCCTACGTTGCGTCTCCGCACCCTGGCAGCCTTCGTCAGCTCAAGGCGAGATGGTTACTCCAACTGGCGCTGCTATCCTAGCTACCCTGGCACGTTTTGAAACCCCAGCTATCGCTATCGAACGCGTGGGTTATGGCTTCGGTCGCAAACAATTTCCCTGGCCCAACTGCTTGCGCGTCTGCCTCGGACGCCCCTTAGCCGTTGCCGCATCTGAGCATACATTGCCAGATACTGACTGGGTGAGCCTGCTCTCCTGCAATATCGACAATATGACCGGCGAGGCACTTGGTGACGTGCTGGAACGTCTGTTGGTCGCTGGTGCGCTGGACGTGAGCTATCAGCCTTTACAAATGAAAAAGAATCGGCCCGCTGTGCTACTAACGCTGATTTGTCAGGTCGAGGACACCGAACGCTTAGCCCAGTTCGTGCTCGGCGAAACCAGCACCCTCGGCGTACGTGTGCAGCAAGTGCAACGACGCAAAGCCCAACGCAGTCAGGAACAGATCGTTACGCCCTTTGGTCCCTTGCTGGTAAAGGTCAAACGCCTGGGTACACATGTGCTCAGTGCCGCACCTGAATATGAAGAGTGCCGCCGCGTCGCCCGCGCACACAATGTGCCCTTGGAAGAGGTCTACGAGGTTGCACGCCAGATGATTGCTCGCTCTATAATAGGTACAGAGGATACGTTTTAAACGAAGGGAGAGCAGAGCATGGATTTCAAAGACTGGCGTCAATCAACAACCCAACCAACCGAAGAAGCGGCTACAACCACCTATAAACGTGGCAAACGTTTTTCGGACTATATCGAGGAGCAAATTCACGACGCTCAAGAACGTGGTGTGTTTGATAATCTGCGCGGCATGGGCCAGCCACTCAACCTCGACACCAACCCTTACGCGGGTGAGAACGCTCTGGGCTACAGCCTGCTCAAGAACAACGGCTATGCCCCGCCCGAAGTCGAACTGGTCAGGGATATCCACCAGCAACAAGAGCGCCTGAACGCTCAGTGCGTCGCCCTACGTCAGCGCGGAAACGAACTGCGCCAACGACGCGTCACGCCCATTGCCAGCGAGAAGCGTACCTACGACAGTGCCGTCACGAAAACTCTGGCTGAATACGAGACCAAGTTGCGTGAACTCAACCGCAAGATACTCACGCTCAATCTCACCACGCCCGCTCTTATGCACCGTCCTCCGCTCAATGTTGCGCAACTGGTGAGTGAGTTTCGTGAAGCGTGCCCTCTGTTCGGCTAATATTTTTTGTGCGAGGTACAGTACAGGCTGAGGCTAGCAACCGTCATTTGGCACTCTTGTTGCTTGACCGTGGGGCGGTTTCTAGCGTATACTTGTGTTAGAAATCGAACATATGCGTTCACAAGAACAGGAGGTGGCCCGATGGCTACCATCACCATCATCGTCCGCTTGAGCAGTGTGGCCTAGCCGCCTGGGGAAGTGGACCGTTTTTCCGAGATTAATATCCATTAAATGGCACATCCTTATGTGCCTTTCCGCAGCCAGCTTGAGAGCTTGGCGTGTTGTGTTTGCCTCTTTTGAGTACATTGCGCGTTTTTCTTCTTCCACACTGCTCCATTTCACTTCAATTACATACTGTGTTGAATTATGCCCAACTTCCTGAAATGGAGTGAATATTTCTATGGATGCACTCAACAAAGATGTGCAGACTCGCGCTGAGGTCACATATGAGCAACGTGCTACAATCCGTTATAGAGCCAAACGATTTCTACTGAATCGCCATTTTGCCCTACTCTGGACTGGCTCGACTGTTTCAGCTTTTGGCTCCTATATCACCGGGATGGGTCTACCGATAGCTGCCCAACTACTATTCCATGCCACACCTCTACAGATGGGTCTGCTGGCGGCGTTAGGAGCGCTGCCTGGGCTAGTGCTGGGCCTGTTGATTGGTGTCTGGGTGGATCGCCTACCCAGGCGGCCCATTATGCTGCTGGCAGACCTTGGACGGGCCGGGCTGCTCGCGCTGATCCCATTACTAGCACTGCTGGGCCAGTTGCGGTTAGCTTGGCTGGATGTGATAACAGTGTTGGTTGGTCTGCTAACTGTCAGCTTTGAGGTCGCCAGCCTTTCGTTTCTCCCTACTGTACTTGCATCTAGCGATCTAGCTCTAGGAAATAGCCGATTGGGTACAAGTGAGTCTCTGGCTGAGGTTGCGGGACCACCGATGGCTGGTCTGTTAATCCAACTGTTGACCACGCCTGTGGCAATTCTGCTGGACATGCTCTCGTTTCTCCTCTCAGCACTCTGTATTGGCTTGATGCGCGTGCCCGAACATCCGCATACGACATCAACTGAGCACTTGCATGTCTGGCACGAGATGCGTAAAGGGCTGAGCGCAGTCTGGCGCAACCCTCTGCTGCGGGCTACTGCTGCGTATATCTGTACGCACAATTTCTTTGGCGGCGCGTACGCGGCCCTGTACCTGATCTACACATTCCAGCTTTTTGGGGCCAGTCCCGTTGCCTTTAGTGTCCTCGTGGCGCTAGGCGGGATTGGTGCGCTTGGCGGTTCGTTCTGCGCAGGCTATTGTGCACGTCGCTTTGGCTATGGACGCACACTGGTTGGCTCAGCCCTATTCTTTGGCTCGCTCTCCTTCTGCACGCCGCTAGCGATGGGACCGCTGCCACTCGTTTTCGCGCTAATGGCTCTGGCACAGCTTGTTGGTGACTCCAGCTTCGCAGTCTACGCGATCAACGAGATCAGCCTGCGCCAAGAATTGGTGCCAGCACACCTGCTAGGTCGCGTCAACGCCTGCATGTACATTCTTGCGAACGGCATGATGCCACTTGGTGCGCTGCTAGCTGGCTTGCTGAGCGAGGTGATTGGCATTCGCTGGACGCTGCTGATCGGCTCCAGCGGCATTTTTCTGGCGACTGGCTGGCTGGTCTTTTCGCCACTGTGCCGTTATAAGTGAGCATGGATCGCTACTGCTAACCCTGTCCCGCACGCTCGTTTTATAGTTGTGAATATGGCCATTGCAGGCAACCATATTCACAACTAGGGGTGGATAGAGCGAGGCTGTTATTAAGTGGTGAGACAGCTCATATGGGTACCGCAGGGCCATATTCCAACTGTGGAAGAGGGCAAGGAACGTTTGGAATATCTGCATGACCACGAGAAAAGCACGTACGTCTTCTCTCTGAAGAAGCCTTTTCCACCGGCTGATACCACCAATGTACCTATTTCACCTATACATGAGGAATGTCCAGCTTAGGAATCATCGAATGTATCCAATTCCTACATGTGTGTGATATCGCCTTCGAGGGTAGCACATACATGTAGGAATTGGATACATCCCGATAAAACTATTTCAGGGCAAGCATTCGCTCCAGAGCCACTCGTGCCCAGTGTACAGTCTGCTCATCCACTTTGACCTGGTTGATAACCTCGCCCTGGACGAGTCCTTCAAGCACCCAGGCCAAGTAAGCTGGGTGAATGCGGTACATGGTCGAGCAGGGACAGACGATGGGATCAAGGCAGAAGATAAACTGCTCAGGATGCGCCAAAGCCAGACGACGTACAAGGTTGATCTCGGTGGCAACGGCCCATTGACTGCCCGCAGGTGCTTTCTCGATCTGCTCAATAATATACTCGGTTGAGCCGTAGAGATCGGCGGCGGCTACGACTTCCTGACGACATTCAGGATGGACGATAACTTTGATGCCGGGATAGTCGATACGCGCTTTTTCGATTTGTTGGAGACTGAAGCGCATATGTGTGGTACAGTAGCCTTTCCAAAGAATGATCTTGGCACGACCAATCTCTTCATCGGCGCTATCCGAGGCCATAGGATCTTTGGGGTTCCACACAAACATCTGCTCGGAGGGAATGCCATAAGCCAGAGCGGTGTTGCGGCCAAGATGCTCATCCGGGAAGAAGAGCACGCGTTTGCCCTGGCTAAAAGCCCACTGCATGACCTTGGGTGCGTTGGACGAGGTACAGACCACGCCGCCGTTTCGTCCACAAAAGGCTTTGAGGTTTGCTGCTGAGTTCATATACGTCACTGGGATGATCCCGGCGTCCTCGCTAAGCTGGTCGAGCAGCATTTCCCAGCACTCTTCAACCTCGGCAATGTTCGCCATGTCGGCCATTGAGCAACCAGCGGCGGGATTGGGCAGGATCACCTGCTGGTGCGGTCCACTTAGCACATCGGCGCTTTCGGCCATGAAGTGTACACCGCAGAATACGATGTACTCGGCTTCGGAACGAGCTGCGGCGAGTTGTGCAAGCTTAAACGAGTCGCCACGGTAATCGGCGTATTTGATAATCTCATCGCGCTGATAGTGGTGGCCCAGAATGACGAGACGCTGCCCAAGTTCCGCTCTAGCCGCTTGAATACGTCGGTCCAGTTCTTCCCCATCCATCTCCGCGTAAAACTGGGGAATCGAATCCACACGCGGAGTATGACTCTGGCGTGCACGCGAAGTGGATGAAAGCAATGGTAGAATGCGCTCCTCTTTGCTGGACGCACAGACTGCTTGAATAGCCATACTATTTTCTCCTCTATTCTGCAAACTCTAGCGAGATATCAAAGTTTGGGGCGGAATGTGTCAACGCACCCAGCGAAATGAAATCCACACCAGTGGCAGCGACTGCCGCGAGTTTAGTCGTGTCTGTGCCGATATTGCCAGAGGCTTCCAGCAGCACCCTGGTGCCTACGCCGCGCACAAACTCGACGGCGTTGCGCATCATCTCAATACTCATATTATCAAGCAAAATCACGTCTGCACCAGCCTGTACAGCCTGCTCTACCTCGGCCAATGTCTCACACTCACACTCAATTTTGAGCAAGTGTGGAGATTGGCGACGCACGGCGCGAATCGCCTGGGGAATGCCACCAGCAGCCTTGATATGGTTATCTTTAATCAGGATGCCGTCGTTCAAACCAAAGCGGTGGTTCTGACCGCCACCCAGGCGTACGGCCTCTTTTTCCAGTGCACGTAGACCGGGCGTAGTTTTTCGCGTATCCAGGATGCGCGTATGGGTTCCCTCTAAAGCACGTACACACTGGGCGGTCAGTGTCGCGATGCCCGCGAGTCGGCCCAGGAAGTTCAGAGCCACACGCTCGGCGCTCAAGAGCGAACGCGCTGGCCCGCTGAGATGCATGAGTTCTTGACCTGCCTGGACGCTGGTGCCATCTGCTATCAGTAGTTTCACGCTGATCTGTGGGTCGAAGAGATAAAATACCTCAGCCGCAACGCTCAGACCAGCGATCACACCCGTTTGGCGTGTGACAATCGTACCACTTGCCTGCTGTTCGGCAGGGACAGTGCTTAACGTCGTAATATCAGCTTCAGCCCCATCTTCGAGTAGAGCCTGATGAATCAATGTGTGCAAGCTATAAAGCATACGTTGTTACCTCCTGGAGTTGCTGCGACTCGCCATCCAGGGCGGGCGTGGGCAGGAAAACATAGTGTGTGTTAGCCAGTTGCTCGGTGCTGCTGGGGTAATCACTGCGCCAATGGCTGCCACGGCTCTCGTGGCGCTGTAATGCAGCAGCAATTACCAATTCCGCCGATTTGAACATATTGACGGTTTCACGCCAAGCCGCTCGCTCTGCGGGTTGTGGCGAGATCACAGGCTTGGTCTGCAAGAGACCCTGGCGCAGAGCCTGCAACTGGCGACGCGCTTCTAACAGTCCCGCTTGGTCGCGGCGCAAGGACACATATTGCCACATCACTTGGCGCACGCTACGGCGAGCCTGGGCCACCTGCTGCTCATTTGGCTGGGCTTGGAAGAGATCAGCATCATGACGAAAATCGTCGTAGATCGGTATATTGCACGCGACGCGGCCCGCAGGCAGTTCGCGCACGCTACCAGGATCGGCGAGTCCATCAGCCAGATGCAGACCAAAGACCAAGCCCTCCAGCAGCGAATTGCTGGCGAGACGGTTCGCACCATGCACACCAGTACAGGCGACCTCACCCACAGCATACAGGCCAGGCAACGTCGTGCGTCCACGAACATCGGTCAGCACACCGCCCATACAGTAGTGAGCAGCCGGAGCGACAGGCAAGAGATCGCGGGCTAGATCAAGGCCATGCTGACGACAGAGCGCGGAAATGGTTGGGAAACGCTCGTGCATACGCTCAGCATCCAGGTGGCGTAGGTCCAGATATTGATGATCTGTTCCCTCAGCTAGCATCTCGCTTAGAATAGAGCGGGCTACAACATCGCGTGGGGCCAATTCTAGCAAATCATGATAGCGTGACATAAAACGTTCACCAGCGTGATTGCGCAGATAAGCCCCTTCACCACGTACAGCTTCGGAGATCAGGTGTGAACTGCCATTCGCCACCAGCACAGTGGGGTGGAATTGCATAAATTCCAGATCAGTCAAAGCTGCGCCAGCCCACCAAGCCAGGGCCAAACCATCAGCAGTCGCCCCAGCGGGATTAGATGTATGCAACCAGAGGCCACCAGCGCCGCCATTAGCCAGAATAGTCGCGGACGCATAGACGGCAAACGCTTGGCCGGTGCGATCTATGGCCTCCAAGCCCACACAGACGCCATTCTCAGCCAGCAAACGATGTACAAATGTTTCTGAATATATGCGGATATGTGGATATTTCTTCGAGGCAGCCACCAAGGCACGTTCGATTTCTGCGCCAGTAGCATCCCCGCCAGCGTGTAGAATGCGCCAGCGACTATGTGCAGCCTCACGCCCCAACAACAGGCCATCGGCAGTTGCGTGAAGATCGCCGGGTCGAGCGTGATCGAACTGCACGCCCATCGCAATCAGCCAGCGTACGGCAGCCGGAGCTTCCTCTGCTAACATGCGTGCCGCGCTCGTGTCGCACAGGCCCGCACCAGCGACCAGCGTATCTTGCAAATGTAGTTCAGGACTATCATCGGCACCCAAAGCTACGGTCAAGCCGCCTTGGGCATAACGGGTATTGCTCTCGCCAAGTTGGCCCTTCGTAAAAAGTGCCACCCGCAGATGTGCAGGGAGGCGCAAGGCCACAGAAAGACCGGCAATGCCGCCGCCAACAATTACCACATCGTAGTGCTGGCTATCTACTATCACAGTCATCTTCTCCTCGACTTAGTGTCATTTTTACACCAAGTCTATAGCTAAAAAAGAAAAGGTGTTTTCAGTACACTAACCTTTGAGGAAAGTATACCCGATACATTTTCAAAAAACAAGTGTCAA
>JBDTBU010000091.1:0-4269 GCA_039923935.1 Ktedonobacteraceae bacterium
CTAACGTTATCAATCGCACGTACCTCGCGCTTCTCCTCTTTCTTCTCGCCCTCTGGCTTTTCGCCATCTTTCTTCTTTGCTATTCTCTTTTTGAGCCGGCTCAGTAGTGAGCGCTGCTTCTTAAAGACCTTCGAGACACCATCGATCACCACCGCGTCTCGTGTTCTATCAATCAGAATATCTGATACTAAGTTTGTCGTTTCGGCATCTTGAATAGCCATGTGCGTATCTCCTTTATCCAACCAACAATCCAGTCATACATCTTATACTTCGAGCATAGATCAAATAGGTGCTCAGTACACCGATCATCAGCACAGGTGCACACCTGTACGATAGGACAATCTCTTTACCACATCTGTCGCCTCCTCCGGGCAGCACGCCGTTCTCTTTCAACTATCTAGCGTGTTACGAGTATAATCTCGACTTCCTGACACCTTTTGTCAGGCAAGAACTCCCGTTCTTGCCTGCTATTTCCTGATAAGGACCAGCGCTAGGAAAAAGAGCAACAAAAAAACCGTGGTACTGAATTTCGTTTTCGTCAGTGCCCACGGTTGAGAGTCTCTACATTTCTTTGTCACCTCTGTTTAGGTGGTGGAGATCCTCTCGAAATGGACACAATGCGACCCTGGGCCAGCCCAGTGATGGGCGGCACGATGCGAGTCTCGACACAGGTGTCAAGTATCACGAAAGTGCGTGCGAACAGAGCACGGCCCATGAAGCCATGAGCATCGCGCTGGCGCATAAAGCGCAAACCGGTGATGTTTGGATTAGCCATGCTAAGTGCCCGTTCCTTTCGTAAAATGTGGGTCGTAAAAGAGTCTTCTGGGAAGCAACCAGATCATTTTTCTAGCCAAAGAGAAGAGTGCCGCTTCAGCAACTTCCCTATAGGGAGTATACGGGATCAAGCGGCATGTTGTCAAGGGCAAATTGCTGAGAATCGCTAGCCGGAATATGGAGATCCAAAATGAACACAAAATGAAACGCTGTTTTTATGATATAGTGGAGAAGCAAAAAATCTCTCTCCAGATGGAGAGACACTTCTGCGAGAGGAAATAAACCAGAGGATAGATCATGCAGGTCATATTTGTAGGCGGTGCCAGTGGCGTTGGCGCTTCATGTGTAGCGGTGGAGATCGCCGGGCAATGGATGCTTGTGGACGCGGGCGTACGCGTTAATCGTAAAAGCGATCCTTTGCCAGATTTGGCGCTATTGGAAGGCAAAGATGTGCGTGCCATTTTTGTCACGCACGCGCATGCTGACCACATTGGCGCGTTGCCGCTCGTACATCAGGCATTCCCTACTGCGCCAATTTTTGCGTCGCGTGCGACTGGTTTGCTGATGGAGGTGATGCTGGCTGACGCGCTGAGGATCATGAGCCGTCGCGCCACAGAAGAAATGGAGATCCCGCTCTATCCGCCTGAACTGGTGGGGAGTATGCTCAACCAACTCCGCCCATTGCCAGTCGGCGAGACACTGACACTGCCCCAATTGCCAGGTGTGACCATTCACGCCAGCCGGGCCGGACATATTGCCGGAGCGGTCAGCTTTAGCTTGAGCGGCTCTGATGGCACGCTGGTGGTCTCCGGTGATATCAGTATCACGCCACAACGCACGGTGCTGGGGGCGCTGCCACCGCCTGTAGAACGCTGTGACCTGCTCGTGCTAGAATCGACGTATGGCTCACGTCTGCACCCCAATCGCCAGGGAGAAGAGTTGCGTCTGGCCCAGGCTGTGGCCGAGAGTATCGCACGCGGCGGCCACACGCTGATCCCCTGCTTTGGTTTGGGACGCGGCCAGGAACTGTTGCTCGTACTCCAAGCCGCGCAAGAAAAAGGCCAGATCCCCGCTTTCCCGATCTATGTCGATGGCTTGGTGAGGCGTGTCTGCTCGACTTATCTCCTCCTACCTGAAGCGCTGCCCCCGGTTCTGCAACGCCAGATCCGCAAAGGCTATTTGCCATTTACGGGACGCACTGTCTCGTTCGTGCGTGATGAACGCGAGCGTGAGCGTATCCTGGCCGGTCCTCCCGCCTGTATCCTCAGCAGTTCGGGCATGTTGACTGGCGGGCCGAGCGTCTGGTATGCCAAACGCTTGGCTCCCTTGGAGAACGCCTCGATTCTGATTACTGGCTACCAGGACGAAGAAGCACCCGGCAGACGGCTGCTGGACCTTGCTGAGAAGAAAAACAGCACACTTGACCTGGATGGTGCCACAGTTGCTGTGCGCTGTCACGTTGCAAAATACAGTCTGAGCGCACACGCGGACGGAGGAGAACTTGCGGCCTATGCTGCTGCCCTCAAACCGCGCAAAGTCGCGCTGGTTCACGGTGACGAAGAGGCCCGCCTAGCCCTACGCCGTTTGTTGGGGGATACAGAGGTGCTTTTGCCCAACAATGGCGAGAGTATCACGGTGCAGACCAGCAAGGGTGGCACACGCAAAACGGTCCAGGCGGCGCAAGCCGTGCCCACTCTGCCCACAGGGATCGGCCAGGGACGCGAACTGACGCTGGAGGATTTGCCAGAACTCTGGCAGGTCGTGAGTGAGGTGCCGTCCCTGCGTATTGTCACCGCCCGCGAGCTAGCTTCAACGTGGTATGGCGCGGCAAATGAACAGACAACCACGGCGATCTTTACGTTGTTGGAAAATGATGTTGAGCAGCGCTATTTTATTCGGCAACACGCTTTAGAAGAAGCCTACCGAGTGCGTGGGCAATCCGACGAAGCTCCTGGCGACTTTCTCAGCGATCTCGTGGGGAAGATCCTGCTGGTCGAAATCAGTCCGGGGAGCAGCAAACCAGTGCTCTGTCAGGGCATTGAGCCGGGTGGACGGATTCGCGTGCAACATCCACGCGGCGTCGATTTTGTGCGCTCACGTTACCCGTTCTCTGCGATCCTGGATGTGTTAGGCGAACCTACTGATGAACTGCTCAACGGGCGTTTTGGCGCGGCTGAAGGGCTGGACGACGTGGTGAAGGTCGCCCGTCGCCTGCGCCGCCGTCTCTCCGCACACACACTAGCTGGTCTGTGCCAGGAGGAAGCCGCGTATACGCTAGGCGAGATCTGCCAGTTGGCGGGCGTCTCCACGCGTGCCCTGGAGGATCGTCTGGCTGTAGCGAAAGTCCTCGCGAAAAACCCGCTGATCTTTCAACAGCAGCGCACCCTGATGGAAGGCGAGGGTCTGGCGCTCTATAGTCTCGCGCCCGAATGGAGCGAGACGCTGGATGAACCGGAAGAATTGCTACGTCCCGACCAGAACTGGATTCAGGAGATTATTACCAAGTACCTGGGTGATGCATCCGACCTCTACCGACGAAGCATCGACCCCGATACAGGCGCGATCACGCTGGCCTTCCACTTCCCAGCCATAGCGCGGGAACGCTATGCCGCGCTGCTTGAGGCCATCAGTGAAGAGGCTGGGGTGCAGGTCAATCTCGCGTCTCAGCCGCATCAGGGTGAACTGGTCCGCGTGGCACGTCTGGCGCTTCCACAGGGATTGAGCGAACGCAGCTTTCCCTCGATCTATCACGCAAGTCACGTAATTCAGATCAAATGTTTGGGCGAGGCTACTACGGAAGAGATCGCAGCGGCGCAACAGCATGTTATGAGCGAAACTGCTTGGCAACTGGAACTGGAGATTCAGCCTGCACGCGGGACGAATGTGCAACAGATCGTCTCTCAATCGGCACCCGCACTGATCCAGATGGACCAGCATGCTGCGATTCAGGCCGCGCAACGTGTGCTACACGGTCAAGCAGGCTATGTCAAAGTTGGAGGAGAACCGGGCCGCAACATTCTTCACGCGCGTTTCCATTTTCCAGAGGTGGCTCGTCAGCGTTACGCCGAGCTTTTCGCCGAGATTGAGACCCAAACTGGCTGGCAGATGCAGGTGCAGGATGGTATCCACCAAGAGGCGCTGGCCGAGATGGCCCGATACGTGCTGCCCGATGGTCTCACACCAGCAGGTGCGCCCTCGATCTATCACGGCCAGCAAGCCATGTTGCTTCAATGCAAAGGCGCGGCCCGTCAGGACGCTGTACTGGCGGCGCAAGAGCACTTTACTGAGGAGACCGGCTGGCAACTCACCATCACCGTGCCAGGCTCGCGTACAGAAATAGAGCAGGCTCCGCGTATGACACAAGGCGAGGCCATGGCCCGTATCACCGCAGTCTTTAGCGGCGTTCTGGAACTCTACCGCATTGGCATCGATACACGGCTCAAAATTTTCTGGCTGCACTTCCACTTTCCCGACATCGCCAAAGCACAACATGCC
>JBDTBU010000092.1:0-5350 GCA_039923935.1 Ktedonobacteraceae bacterium
TGCAACGGATGGAACAGCCTGAAATGCAGGGTGTGGAGTATCAACAAGGCACGCTGGTGGGGTATGAAGCGCGGGAATATTTGTTAGAGAAGTGGAAGCGCACCTGTGCCTACTGCGGCAAAACAGAGGTGCCCTTGCAGGTTGAGCACATTCAGCCACGAGCCAAAGGCGGCTCGGATCGCATCAGCAATCTGACACTCGCCTGTGAACCCTGCAATCGCAAGAAAGGCACCCAGGATATCACGGCGTTTTTGAAGAAGAAGCCTGACCTCTTGAAGCGCATTCTGGCTCAGACCAAGGCACCACTCAAAGATGCCGCAGCCGTCAACGCGACACGGTGGGCGCTGTATCATCGTCTGGAAACGTTGGGTTTGCCCGTTGAGTGTGGAACAGGTGGGCGTACCACGTTCAATCGAGTAACCAGAGGTCTGGAGAAAGCCCACTGGCTTGATGCGGCCTGTGTCGGTGCCAGTACGCCTGCTGTGCTTCTCATGAAGAATGTCCCTGTCTTGCTCATCACGGCGTATGGACGTGGGTGCCGTCAAATGTGTTCGATGGACGAGTGCGGTTTCCCACGTACCAAGCCCAAGGCCAAGACATTCACCTATGCATTCCGCACCGGGGATATCGTGCGGGCGTGTCTTCCTGCTCCCCTTGCCCATGCCGGAGTGCATGTCGGAAAGCTGGCAGCCAGAGCAACAGGCCGTTTTAAAATCACAACCAAGAAAGGGAGTATTGATGGCGTTGGAAAGACGTATTGTACCATTGTCCAGCGAGCGGATGGATACAGCTATGCGCACCAATGAACGCCTGCGGGCGCGGGCTATTCCTCCCCTGGCTGAAGCCGAGGGGCTTCCTAGACCGGTTCAGGTGATATTGTAATGCCACATCTCAGAAAGCAGGCTGGAGGGAAACATGCCAGGTACATCAGCAAGCAACGTACACATCCACGTCACAAATCTTTTGGGCTTCGTTGGTTTCTTGCTCCTCTGGTTAGGATTTGTCGAATGTACCAGATGGTTGATCAAAGCCATGCGCAATGACCCGTTGATCGGCTGGTCCATCGGCCCACTGGGCGTCTCTACACTGTTTCTCTATGAGCCTTCGACGCGTTTTATTGTGTTAAGCGCGTCCTTTCCAGCGTTTATTTCGGGCTGTATCCTCTACCTCGGCCTGTTTACCACCCTGCCCAGCCCACTCGCGCTCCCGCATACTGCCCCGACCATCGTGCTGGCTTTGGCGCTCGGTATCCTAGTTACGAGCTTGGGTGACTGGCGGCGTGCTCTGCGCGATCTGCGCTATCCCCTGTGGGGCGAGGCGCGTATCTTGCGTAATATTCAGTCTTTGCGTGCGAGTTGTGCCTCGATCCATTTTACAACCTTTGGTCGCTCCTATCTGCGTGAGCATTTCGGCTCCAATCCCAGCGAACTGTTGCAGGCACTTTAAGAGATTTGAAGCAAGGTCGTATCCGGCGCGTGGGGCAGGGTAAAGGAGAATGTGCTGCCTAGCCCTTCGTTGCTGGCAACCCAGATGCGTCCGCCGTGGGCCTCGACAATCGCTTTGGTCACAAACAGACCGAGGCCAATACCGGAATATTGGCGGCTAGCGGTGTTGCGCACGCGATAAAAGCGCTCAAAAATGTGATCGATATAGGCAGGGCTGACCCCAATGCCCTGGTCAGTAATGCTCACGAGGTAATCGTTGCCCTCTGCTTTGAGCACTATTTTTACCTGACGACCCTGCGGCGAGAAACGGATAGCGTTATCCAGAATATTGCCAATAACTTGGCTGATGCGCAGTTTGTCAGCGACAATGCGGCTATCGGGTATCAAAATGTCCAGTGTAATGGTGTGCTCTTCGGCGCTTACTTGAGCCAGTTGCGCCCGCTCGGCCAGGATATCAGCCAGATAAAAGCTGCTATATTGCAGATTTAGCTCACCCCATTGGACACGTGAGAGATCGAGCAGGTCGTTGACGAGCCGTTCTAGCTGCTCACTCTGGCTCTGAATAATCCGCAAACTGCGCAGATCGTAGCTCTCTGGCGGCTCTTTTGCTGGCTGCTCAGAACTAACTGTCTGTCGGTTCTCACGCAGGCGTCTCTCCAGTCTGCGCGTCAGGTGTTGGGTGTAGCCCTTAATGGCTGTGAGCGGGGTGCGCAGTTCATGTGAAACCACCGAGACAAACTCATCTTTGAGTTTTTCAATCTGTTTATTTGAGGTAATATCGTTCAGAACGGCAACCACGCCTACTGGTTGAGTAGGGTTTTGACCGGCATCGAGTAAGGGAGCCGCGCTGACACTCAGGGTGAGCGGGATGGTGTCTCCGCTAATGCCAGCGTTTAGTTCCTGATTAAACACGGTATAGCCCTCCAAGGCATGTTCCACGAGATCCGCCAGTTCACCCAGCCACGCGTTCTCACTACTATTGGCAAGTTTGCGTAATGAGAGAGGCTCTTTCAGGTTAAAACCGATCTGGGCCTGATTGAGCAACTGCTGGGCCGAATTATTCAGCAGTGTCACCATGCCCTGTTGATCGGTAATCACCAGCCCCTCGGCCATACTGCTGAGGATTCGTTCAAGGCGATGGCGTTCCATCTCAGCATCGTGCCAGAGAGCCATCTCACATTCGCGCAGGCGCACATTCTCCAGGGCCACTGCCGCATAGTCCGCGATCATGGTCGTCAGTTGGAGGAGTTCGGTATCAAAGGCTTGCTCGCGTTCATCAAACAGGCTGAGAATGCCGATAATGCGGTTCTCAACGGTTAAAGGGATGTTCAAAAAGTCCCCAATTTTCGTGAGCGCAGTTTGGGGAGCAGTATTCAGCGGAGTCAGATCATCGGGGGCGTCCAAGTAGGCCGCGATAGCCAAGTCTTCAGAATCGACATTGGGGAAGCCAATCGCGTTGGCTGCCCGCGTGATATTTTCGAGCATCGCTTCTAAGAAAGGCGCGTTCAAGGGATAGCGGGGAATAATCGAGAGTTCGTAGACCTTGCCGCGCAACAGAATTGAGCAGGCGGAGAAGCTATAGAGTTCTTGGAGTGTAGCCAGTAGCGCACGGTGGACCTGAAAGCGATCCAACGCCGCCACAAAGCGTTTGCCCATTGTATTTAAAAATTCCATTTCCTGGTGCAAACGGGCCAGGCGGTCCCCATCGGGCCGATATACGGAGTTATACGCGCTTGCAGTAGGCCGGGATTCTGGTTGCACGTTCTTCTCCATCTCTCTACAGCTAGGGCATTTCCCCTAACTGACGTGTCACTTCTTCATGTAGCGGTGGCTCTATCAGGTCTCCTGTCAGTTCTTTGAGACCTTTGAAACATTCTTCTAAGAGGGCGTATAGCCCGACGTTTAGCTCTTCTGCCGAAACGTGGCATTGCTCGTTGATAATAGAAGGGACCACTTCAGTATACGGCATTTTCTCTAAAATGGCTAGGAATGGGTAGATGTTTGCCAGACGCTTGGCTGCCGTTTGGACCAGGACGCGTGTGGTAGCTTTCCCTAAGAAGGGCGTGACCCGTGTGTCTATCAAGCGGATAGCGTTGAGATAGGCAGTGGTCACCTGTTCACGGGAGACGGAAAAGGAGTCATGTGACATCCGCATTGCTTGCCCCTCCCTTTGAACTACGTGTTAAAACTCTCTCTGTACTTAGTATACCATAGTTCAAATCGAAATCGTAAGAGGTAGCCCGATTGGTATAGACAGTTCTGCCTTTGTTGGCGTTTGTAAATGACAATTGTGTAACAATGTCTCACAATGTCTCTACATTAAACAGACAAAAAGCGTGTGAGAAACATACTATACCCGTTTCTCACACGCTTTTTGTCTGTTTGATTCGTCCTATGCAGCGCCGAAAATGCGGGCCAGCCAGCCTCGGAAGCCTCGTAAGGGCTTTTTCGCGCCTGGACCGTAGTTGGCGGCCATTTCCAGCAAGCGTTGACGACCTTCTTCCTGTTTCTTTTGTGTTTCTTCACCAGCATTCAGGGAGATGTAGCGTTCACGTTGCTCGTTGATGGCCCGTGCGAGATGTTCCATGCGAATCTGATATTGCGCAGTGACGCCAGCATCATTCATGGCGATGAGCGATGGCGTTGGAGGCTGCGGTTTCTCGCCGTTTTCGCCAGCCTCGCTGATCTTTACGCGTCCAAGATTGAGGCGCGGCGCAATCCATTCGCGTAGAGCCAGCAGTGCGGCGCGGTGGCAGATCGATTCGATATCGGCCCCACTCCGTTTATCGGTCAACCTGGCTAGCTCTTCTAGCGAGATATCATCGGCCAGGGGACGCCCCTTGGTGTGAATGGCAAAGATCGCCTGACGTTCCTCTTCGTTGGGGTAGCGCAACTCGACGATCAAATCGAAGCGGCCAGGGCGCATCAGGGCTGGATCGAGCAGTTCTGGCCGATTGGTTGCGCCTAGCACGAGCACGCCTGCACGCCCTTCGATGCCATCCATCTCGCTCAACATTTGGGTCAGCAGTCGATCTCCAACGCCACCATCGGAACCCATGCCGCCACGCCGAGTGGCGAGGCCGTCGAGTTCGTCAAAGAAGATGATGCAGGGCGCGGCCTGTTTGGCTCGGCGGAAGACCTCGCGAATGCCTTTCTCTGTCTCACCAACCCATTTGGAGAGCAACTCCGGGCCTTTGATAGAGATAAAGCTGGCTTCACACTGATGAGCCAGGGCGCGTGCTAGCATGGTTTTGCCTGATCCAGGAGGGCCAGCGAGCAGCACGCCACGCGGCATCTCGACCTTGGCGTTCGTGTAGATTTCGGGAAAGCGCAACGGCCATTCGACGCTCTCTGTAAGTATCTCTTTAACATCTTCCATACCGCCAATATCGTCCCAAGTGGTTTCGCTGATCTCGACATAAACCTCGCGGGTAGTGGATGGCTCGACCTCACGCAGGGCTTCCAGGAAGTCGGCCATAGTGATATTCAGGTTGACCAGCGTTTCATAGGGAATGAAGCTGTGCTCATAGTCGATATATGGCAGCACGCGGCGCAGAGCGATCATAGCTGCCTCGCGACAGAGTGCTTCCAAGTCCGCTCCGACAAAGCCTGGCGTGAGATGGGCCAGACGGTTGAAGTCGATGTCATTGGCTAGCGCGGCGTCGCGGCTGTGGATTTGCAGAATCTCTTTGCGGCCATGCAGGTCAGGCACACGCAGGACAATCTCGCGGTCAAAGCGTCCAGGACGGCGCAGGGCGGTATCGAGCGCGTTTGGCTGATTGGTTGCGCCAATAATCATAACCTGTCCACGGGCCTCTTTGCCATCCATCAATGTCAGCAGTTGCCCGACGACGCGTCGTTCGGCCTCGCCGCCTGACTCGGCGCGTTTGGGGGCCAGGGCGTCG
>JBDTBU010000093.1:0-33678 GCA_039923935.1 Ktedonobacteraceae bacterium
GCATTAGACCCCAGCCTCTGTAGACGTTGGCTAACCCTCTATCCACATATCCCGTTATTGAATGCATATGGACCTACAGAATGTTCTGATAATGTCACACACTTCCCAATCTTTCATCTCCCTGCTACGGAGATGATTCACACGCCCATTGGCCGTCCGCTCGCCAATACGCAAGTATATGTGCTGGGCAAACGGCTGGAGTCGCTACCTATCGGGGTCTATGGCGAGTTATATATTGGGGGGATAGGCGTAGGCCGTGGATACCTCTACGAACCATTGCGCACGGCTGAGTCCTTCATACCAGACCCTTTCAGTTCGCAGCCGGGTGCGCGTCTTTATAAGACTGGGGATCTGGTTCGTTATCTGCCTGATGGGAATATTGAATATAGTGGACGCATCGATCATCAGGTAAAGATTCGCGGCTTGCGCATTGAACTTGGAGAGATCGAGGCGACATTGCAAGGCCATCCAGCGCTCAGTGCTGCGGTTGTTCTCGCACGTGAAGATCTTCCTGGCGACAAGCGCCTCGTGGCTTATCTCACACTGATGCCCGACAGTTATGTTTCGCCCGATGAACTGCGGCACTTTTTGCAAGAACGCCTGCCAGCTTTTATGCTGCCCTCAACCTATATGTACCTTGAGAGCCTCCCTTTGCTGTCCAGTGGCAAGATTAATCGTCGTGCGTTGCCTGTCCCAGAGCAAATGGCATTCGAGGCGGCAACTGACGTTGCTGTCACGTTCAATCCGGTTACAGAATTGGTAAGCGGTATCTGGACGCGGGTGTTGAAGCGCGAGCAGATTGGTTTGCATGATGACTTTTTTGTTCTTGGTGGTCATTCACTGCTGGCTGTCCAGGTTGTTTCACGCGTGAGCACGACCTTTGGCGTAGAGTTACCCCTGCAAGCGTTCTTTCTCAACGCAACCGTCTCTGCTCAGGCTGAGTATATTCACCAGGCCTTGCAGGGGACGGATGCGGATCTCGTGCCGCCTCTGGTCGTGGTCGAGCATGATCGCCCGTTACCTCTGTCTTTTACACAGCAGCGCCAGTGGTTTCTCGATCAATTAGACCCAGAGAGCCAACTCTCCACTCTTTTTGGCGCGGTACGCTTGAACGGACATCTCGATAGATCTGTCCTCGAACAGAGTCTACGCGAGATAGTCAGACGGCATGCACTTCTACGTACGGTGTTTCGGATGCAAGATGAGAATCTGGTACAGATCATCAAGCCAGACATCACTCTGCCATTCAATGTGCAGGATCTCAGAACTGTACCCACAGAGATGCAAGAAGCAGAGGTTATCAGGCGGGCGACCAGGGAACAGCAGTGGAGGTTTGATCTGGCACAGGGGCCACTGTTGCGGATAACTGTAGCGTACCTGGGCGCAGAAGAGCATGTTTTGATGCTGACATGCCATCATATCCTGCTGGATGGCTGGTCAATGGAGGTGTTTCTCAACGAACTAGCCACCCTCTATGTTGCGTTTGCCCAGGGGGTTCCTTCACCATTGCCCGAACTGCCTGTGCAATACGCAGACTATGCCTGCTGGCAGCGCGAACTATTGCAAGGCACGCGTCTGGAACGGCTACTGGCCTACTGGAAACAACGTCTATCCGCCTTACCTGTTTTAACGCTACCCACTGCTCATATGCGATCTCCGCACACAACATATCAGGCCGCTAGCTTGCCCTTATATGTACCAAAAGCCCTGACGGAAAACCTCAAAGCACTCTCTCACCGAGAAGGTGTGACGCTGTATATGATCCTGTTAACTGCTTTTCAGACAACTCTGGCACGCTATAGCGGCCAGCATGATATTGTTGTTGGATCACCTACCGCCAATCGTAATCGGACCGAGCTAGAATCTGTCCTGGGGAATTTTCTGAATACATTGGTATTGCGCACAGATCTCTCCGGCAACCCAACCTTTCACGAGGCGCTGCAACGTGTGCGCGAGGTAGCTCTAGGCGCATATGCCCATCAGGATTTGCCCTTTGAAAAACTTATCCAAGAACTCCACCCTGAGCGTGATCCTAACCGTAATCCACTGTTCCAGGTGTTGTTTGCTTTCCAGAATATTCCCGAACAACGAATCAGCTTGCCAGGACTCACGTCTGACTTCTTCACTTTTGGGCAGGAGACCACCATTTTTGATCTTGACCTGACTATGTGGGAAAGTGAAGGCGAACTGGTTGGAGGCTTGAAGTACAATACTGATCTGTTCGATGAAGCACTGATCCGGCAAATGCGCGATGATTTACTGGCATTGCTGGACCTGATGGTGACAGATGTACATCTGCGCATCGCTGATCGGTCACTCCTGGCAGATGACGAACAGGCTCGCCTCCGGAATTCCTGGAATGCAACCAATCAGGACTACAACCGCCAAGTCACGCTTCATCAACTCTTTGAACACCAAGTAGAGTGTGCGCCGGATGCGCTAGCCGTCGTCTTTGCAGATCAGGAGTTGACGTATCAGGAACTGAATCAGCAAGCGAATCAGCTTGCGCACCATCTCCGCTTTCTGAGAGTTGGTTCCGGGTCAATGGTAGTCGTTTTGCTGGAACGCTCTCTGGAGATGATCCCAGCAGTGTTAGCCGTGCTCAAAGCTGGTGGCTGCTATGTGCCCCTGGAGCCGAGTTTCCCAGAGGCCCACATTCGGTGGATCTTGAGCACGCTGGACATCTCGATAGTCATTACCCAGAATTCATGTCTGCCTCTTCTGGCTAAGCTCTCGGATCTCCCGACGCTTAAGCATGTTATTTGTCTGGATAACACTTCGATGCCTGAGATCCAGAACGACATGTTTCCTACACCTATGCAGGTCTGGACGCTTCAGTCTCTGGTCCACTACGCTTCGACCAACGTACCAGCAAACATTTCCTCAAATGCCTTGGCTTATGTGATCTTTACCTCTGGCTCGACGGGCACACCTAAAGGTGTCATGGTGCGCCATCAGCCTGTCGTCAATCTGATCGAGTGGGTAAACCGGACCTTTGCTATAAACGCGAGTGATCGTGTCTTGTTTGTCACTTCGTTGTGTTTTGATCTCTCGGTCTACGATATC
The DNA here is from genome assembly GCA_039923935.1 of Ktedonobacteraceae bacterium. Lineage (GTDB taxonomy): Bacteria > Chloroflexota > Ktedonobacteria > Ktedonobacterales > Ktedonobacteraceae > Paraktedonobacter. Next base: position 3,067 of record JBDTBU010000093.1, read on the forward strand.
TTTGGCTTACTGGCGGCTGGCGGCACCATCCAGGTTGTAGCAAGCGCTGATCTACATGATCCTGAACGCTTGCTCGATATCCTCTTGACAACACCCGTGACTTTCTGGGATTCCGCGCCTGCAATGCTCCAAATGTTGCCGCTCGCCACGCGAGAGCCTGCGTTGGAAAACCGGAGCAGTTTACGCCTGATGTTTTTAAGTGGCGACTGGATTCCTATCAAACTGCCTGCGCAGGTGCGTGCGGCCTTTCCGAGTGCTGAAGTGGTGAGTCTTGGTGGTGCCACTGAGGCAACCGTCTGGTCAAACTTTTTTCGTATAAAAGAGGTGGCACTGGAATGGGCAAGCATTCCCTATGGGCGGCCCATTCAAAATGCCAGTTATTACATTCTGGATACCTATCTCAATCCACGCCCGCTAGGAGTACCCGGCGATCTCTATATTAGTGGGGAGTGCCTAGCAACAGGTTATATCGGGGAGCCTGAACTTACGGCGCAAAAGTTTCTTCCATCCCCTTTCAGCGAACAGCCAGGCATGCGCCTTTATAAGACTGGTGATCTCGCACGCTACTGGCCGGACGGCACCATCGAATTTCTGGGCCGCTCAGATACACAGGTAAAAATCCGTGGTTTCCGTGTCGAACTAGGCGAGATCGAGGCCACACTGACTCGCCATCCTGGTGTACTGGTAGCGGTTGCGGATGCACACAGAGATATCTCTGGCGAGAAAAGTCTGGTAGCATATGTGGTGCCACGCCAGGAACAGCTCCCTGCTTTGACTGAACTGCGTAGCTATCTTCAAGCACGCCTGCCTGCCTATATGCTGCCCTCAAACTTTGTGTTTCTCGCTGCCCTGCCTATGACTGCGAATGGAAAAGTGGACCGTCGGCGGCTGCCTGAACTGGCAGAACATATGAGCCTGCACGTTGAAGGTTCCTGTGTTGCTCCCAGCACGCCAACTGAGGAACAGATGGCTGCAATCTGGATAGATGCGCTCAAATTGGCGCGTCTGAGTATCCACGATGATTTCTTTCTGATCGGTGGACATTCGTTGCTGGCAGTACAGCTCATTACACGTATACGCTCGGCCTGGCAGATCGCCTTACCCCTGCGAGATCTCTTCGCGTATTCAACGGTGGCAGGTCTGAGTGAACGCGTGGATGCAGTGGTGCAGGCTCAGCAAGCTGGTGAGATGCTGAATGAGCCAGATGTTCTTGCGTATCCTTGGTACGAAGATGCTGTGCTTGATCCAGATTTTCCGCCAGCCATTGTCTATGCTGAGCAGGGGCAGCAGCTTCAGCAGATTTTCCTGACCAATGCCACTGGTCTTCTGGGTAGTGCTTTGTTAGTGGAGCTTTTGCAAAAGACCGACGCGCAAATTAGCTGTCTCGTCCGTGGACGGGACGAGGCTGATGGTCGTCAACGGATTAAACAGGCTTTGCAGCAGGACTATTTATGGCGCGATGAGTTCTCCTCACGCATTGTCCCGGTGTGCGGCGACCTAGCCCAGCCCCTTTTAGGACTGTCAGCCGCACACTTTGAACGCTTAGCCCTGGAGATCGACAGTATCTATCACAATGGTGCATTTTTTAGTCATATCTTGCCCTATGAAGAGCACAAGGCTGTCAATGTGCTGGGAACTCGCATGATCTTGAGGCTAGCATACACAGGTAGAGTAAAACCCATCCATTATATCTCGACTTTAGGTGTGCTCTCTCAAATGACTATTTCCCCAGGTGCATCCCTCATGGAGACGGATGTGTTGGAGAGAGATCGCGATTTTATGTCTAGTGGCTACGACCAGAGCAAATGGTGTGCTGAAAAGATTATGCGGCTGGCCTGCGAACGTGGCATGCCTGTCACGATCTATCGGCCTGGACGCCTGACGGGTCACAGCCAGACCGGTGCGTGGCGTACCAATGATCTGGTTTGTCGGCAGATCAAGGGTTGCATCCAACTAGGGGGCGTACCTCTTGAGATCTTCCAGGATCAAATGGAGATGATCCCAGTTGATTACAGTAGCCAAGCTCTAGTCGCCATCTCGTTGCAACGCCATGCACCCGGCAAGATCTTCCATCTCCTGAATAAAGCGGCGAACATCGATGTTGAGCACCTCGTCGTCTGGATCAACGACTTTGGTTATCCAGTGGAGCAACAATCCTATGAAGTCTGGCGCAATGCTCTGCAACACGCAGCGGAAGAAAAAGCAGGCAATGTGCTCGCTCCATTTCTCGCCACCTACCCTGAGCCAAGTCGAGCAGAAACACAGCAACAGATAGCTGTGCTACGTACTATCTATGACGACCAGCAGACGCAAGCGGCGCTAGCGGGCACCTCGGTGAGTTGTCCTCCTATTGATAAACAACTCATCCATAGTTATCTGTCGTACTTTGTAAAAAGCGGCTTTCTGCCTGCTCCATAGTCTTGCCGACTTTCGCAAACATTGCCAAAAGTGGGGAACGCAGGAGCGTAGAGAAGTTGTCATACCTGAAATACAGGAGGCAGTATGAACCTTGAAGAAATCGTGGCATTACCTCCAACAGAGGAAAAAAAATTGTTACAAGAGAGTAGGGAGACACCGTTGCAGGCGGTTTACCTGACCTTTTGCCAACACAAATGCTTGGTACATCTGAAGTTGGAGGGTGAGAATCCAACAGGCTCGATGAAGGATAGAACAGCATATTCCCTAGTGCAAAACCTCGAAAAGCAGGGCCAGCTTAGGCCAGGCTCGACCATCGTTGAATCGACTTCTGGCAATCTGGGTGTTGCTCTCGCCTTCATTGCCAGAGCCAAAGGGTATCGTTTTATTGCAGTTGTGGACCCCAAGACCACGCCAGAAAATCTTGAGAAGATGCGTCAGCTTGGTGCGCAGATTGAGATGGTCACACAGTTTGATGTATGTGGAGGCTACCTCCTCTCCAGGCTGCAACGTGTGCAAGAACTTTGCCAGCAGTCTTCGGAGTATCTCTGGACGGATCAGTATAACAGTCCTGCCAACCCGTACATTCACTATACGCAGACCGGACCGGAAATCTATCGCCAGATGCAAGGTCAGGTCGATGCAGTGTTTGTGCCAGTTTCGACAGGGGGCACGCTAGCGGGTATTGGCCGCTTCTTTCGCGAGGTTAGCCCCACAACACAGATCATCGGCGTTGATGCCTATGGCTCAGTCATTTTTGGTACTCCGCCCGCACCTAGAAAGCTCACAGGCATCGGGTCTTCAAGACCTTCCAGTTTCCTACACCAAGGACTCTACGATACCCACATGCTTATCAGAGATGAGGAAGCCTTTCTTTTCTGCCGAACGCTCCACGCAACCACTGGTTTCATGGTTGGAGGGTCCAGCGGAGCCGTTCTAGCGGCCTGCACCCGGTACCTTGCTGCTCATCCGGTGTTGGAGCGTGTGGTGTGTGTGTGTGCTGATCGAGGGCAGAGCTATGCCTCCACGATCTTTGACGATGACTGGATTGAACATATTTGCTTTGATAGGGTCGATCCAATTCTGCAATCTGCCTCTTTTCAAGTTATCCCAATATTATAGTGCGCATTTTTATGTGTAGTCTATCAAACGAACAGGTTATGAATGTATAACCCTCATAACCTGTTCGTTTGATAGACATTCGCGCAGATGGTCAAGCAGCCCTGCTTTCCTAATGTTGAGACATTAATTCCTATCATGTCAGCAGATTAAAATTTTGCCAGTCTCACCATTACAAAAGATACGACAGAGTTACCATGACAAGCAAACGGTTTTCCGAGTATGCTTGCATCCAGAAACAGTCTTTAAGAAGAGAATTGTGATTAGTCTGGAGCTGGATACATGAGTACATATCAGATTGCTCAACGTGCCGATACTTTAAACTTAGTAGATGTCTTACGTCAGCGAGCGCAACACCAGCCGGAACGACTGGCGTTCACCTTTCTTCAGCGAGCATCAGTGGAAGAGAGTCAGATCACCTACGAAGAGTTGGATCTTCAAGCGCGTACTATCGGAGCCATCTTGCAGCGCAAAGGCGCGGCTGGCAAACCTGTCCTGCTTCTGCATCCCCCTGGTCTTGAATATGTTGCAGCCTTTTTCGGTTGTCTCTATGCGAAGGCCATCGCGGTCCCCGCGTATCCTCCCCACTCGGCACGCATGTTGCCCCGTATTCAAGCTATTATAACCGATACTCAGGCAAATATTGTTTTAACGACAAAAGAGACACTAACCAGCATCCAGAGCAATCTAGCCCTTCGGCCAGCGCTTGAACAACTGGAGTGGATCGCGACAGATACACTTGATAGTCGGCTCTCTGATTTGTGGCAAGAACCAATGATTCAGGCCACAGATCTGGCATTTCTTCAGTACACCTCAGGCTCTACAGATGTACCCAAAGGCGTGATGGTCGCGCATAGCAATCTGATACATAATCTGGCGATGATTTCCAGACAGTGCGGGCAGACATCCGAGGGCCATTGTGTGAGCTGGTTGCCGCCATATCACGATCTAGGTTTGATCTGTGGCATTCTCTATCCTTGTTATGAAGGCTTTCCTGCAACTTTGATGGCCCCTGTCACCTTCCTGCAACGCCCTTTTCTCTGGCTACAGGCCATGTCTACGCACAAAGCTACACTGAGCATGGCACCAAGCTTTGCCTATGAACTGTGTTGTCGCAAAGTAACGCCAGAGCAGAGAGCGACCCTGGACTTGAGCCATTGGGAGGTTGCAGCGAATGGTGGTGAACCAGTACGTTCCGATACGTTGCAGCGTTTCACCTCTACCTTTGGACCCTGTGGCTATAGTTCTACGACGCACTTTCCAGGCTATGGAATGGCAGAGACAACCTTGATCGTGGCGACCTCTTATGCGAAAGCTCCTTTTATCTCTGCCGCATTTAGTGAGCATGAACTCCAACAAGGGCGAGCGGTTGAGGTATCGCCACAAGAGCAGGGCGCGAGGACGATTATTGGCTACCCGCATATGTCTCCCGACCAGCAAGTGATTGTTGTGGACCCAGAGACGCGACTTCAGTGTGCTCCTGGCAAGATTGGTGAGATCTGGGCTGCTGGTCCCAGTGTGACCAAGGGTTACTGGCGTAACCCAGAGGATACTGAGAAGACTTTTCATGCCTACACAGTTGATCCTAAACAAGGGCCATTCCTACGCACCGGAGATCTGGGGTTCTTGAAAGATGACGCCCTTTTCGTCGCTGGGCGGACTAAGGATCTGCTGATTATTCGCGGACTCAATCATTATCCCCAGGACATTGAACTGACAGTAGAGCGTAGTCATCGTGCCATTCGCCCTGGGTGTTGTGCCGCTTTTTCTATCGAAGCCGATGAGAACGAACAACTGGTTGTGCTAGCCGAGATAGATCCCCGTTATCGGGCTACCGTTGGTGCCACCACAGCCGATGCTGAAGAAAATACACAACGTAAATCGCTCGATCCCCAGGAAGTGGTAACAGCCATTCGTGCCGCTATAGCCGAAGAGCATGATCTACAGATCTATCGTGTTCTGTTATTGAAAGCGGGCGGTGTCCTCAAAACATCCAGTGGGAAGCTTCAGCGCCGTGCTAGTCGCGCCGAGTTCCTTGCCGAAAGATTGGAATTTTGGAATGAAGAATGATTCGAGCGCGTCTTCTAACTCTGCTGAGCAACCGCCGGGCCAGGGTCTCTCACGGGAGGCTATTCAGAACTGGCTGATTGAGAAACTTGCTCAAGCACGCGGTATAGAGCAGGCCAGCTTGGATCTGCATGATCCCTTTAAAAATTATGGCCTAGCGTCTATAGATATGGTTGGCCTTTCTGGCGATCTCGAAGACTGGTTGGGACGTGCTATCTCGCCAACAGTTGCCTATGACTATCCGAGTATCGCTCTGCTAGCTCGCTATCTGGCTGGCGAGCAAAACGAGCAACTGGTAGATCAGAGCATCGATGCACATTCCCAGGCGACCCTCTCTGAGCCAATCGCGATTATCGGTCTGGCCTGTCGTTTTCCGGCTGGTGCCAATACGCCAGAAGCCTTCTGGGAACTCTTGAAAAATGGCCGCGATGCAGTCAGCGAGATCCCTGAGGATCGCTGGAATCTCGCTGCATTCTATGATCCGATGCCCAATACACCTGGGAAGATGTACACACGTCATGGTTGCTTTGTCCAAGATCTGGATTTCTTTGACGCACATTTCTTTGGGATCTCGCCGCGCGAGGCCATGCGCATGGACCCACAGCAACGTCTCCTGGTCGAGGTAGGTTGGGAAGCCTTGGAAAATGCTGGCCTGGCAGTCAGTGAGTTGTCTGGTAGCCAGACCGGGGTCTTTGTGGGCATGATGAATAACCATGAATATGCCCAACTCCAGATCCAACAGGGAGACGACTCGTATATAGATGATCCTTATTTTGGGATAGGCAGTGCAGCGAGTATTGCCTCTGGTCGTCTGTCGTATCTCTTTGATTTTCGTGGGCCAACCCTGGCAATAGATACCGCCTGTTCCTCGTCCCTGGTCGCCATACACTTGGCGTGCCAGAGTTTGCGCAGTGGTGAAAGTACGCTAGCGCTGGCTGCTGGTGTCAACGCGGTGATGCTCCCTGAGAATATGGTCAACGCCTGTAAAATGGGGATGCTGGCTGCCGATGGACGCTGTAAGACCTTTGATGCCTCTGCCGATGGCTTTGTGATGGGCGAAGGTTGTGGCGTTGTTGTGCTCAAACGGCTCTCTCACGCGCTGGCTGCTGGTGATCCGATCCTGGCAGTTATTCGCGGCTCAGCGGTGAACCAGGATGGGCGGAGCAATGGTATTACCGCGCCCAACAGGTTGGCCCAGGAAGCGGTGATTAGGCGTGCACTAGCGAATGCCTCGCTCGACCCCCAACGTGTCAGTTATGTAGAGGCGCACGGCTCTGGCACTCCTCTAGGCGACCCTATCGAGATTGGGGCCATACATACCGTTCTGGGTAAGGATCGTGAGGTGGGACAGCCCTTGCTCGTTGGTTCGGTGAAAACGAACATTGGTCACTTGGCCGGAGCGGCGGGCATCGCTGGGCTAATCAAGACAGTGCTAGCCTTGCAACATAAAGAAATCCCGGCCCATCTGAACGTCAAAACGCCGAATCCCTATATTCCCTGGCAAGAACTCCCAATTACGTTGCCAAACCAGACTGTGTTCTGGCCTGCTGAGCAGGAGACGCGTATCGCAGGCGTTAGCTCGTTTGGCTGGTCTGGCACCAATGCACATGTACTTCTGGAAGAATACGTGCCTGCCGCTATCCCTGTGGTAGAGGAGTCCTGGCAATTGTTGCTGCTTTCGGCAAAAACTGAAACGGCCCTTGAACAAGCCACGGATAATCTGGCAACCTATATACGCAATCATCTTGCTATGAGTCTAGCTGAGATTGCCACAACACTCCAGGTGGGACGTAGCCGCCTTGCACATCGGCGTGCAGTAGTGTGCTACAACAGTGAAGACGCACTGGCAGCATTGACGGGGCGCGACCCTCGCCGCCTGCAAACAAGCTATCAGCAGAACAATCAGCGGGCTGTGGCCTTTCTGTTTCCTGGCCTGGGTGAGCACTATGTGGGCCTAGCTCAGACACTCTACCAAGCTGAGCCAGCTTTTCGCCAGACCATCGATCATTGCTGCCAATTCCTCAAAGAGCGGCTTGAACTTGACTTGTTTGACGCAGTGCGCCTGCCTCTAGGGTCTACTTCTGAGCAGGATCTTCCTAAAGAGGATCAGGAGCATGAGCAGATAAACGGGAAGCAGGGAGTTGCTGAACCAGCGATACCTTCGTTCGTGACGTTGCTAGATCGGCATGGCCAGAATGGTCATCGCTTGTCCCCGGCTGAGGAGCGAGAGCCGCTTCAGCAAACGGCCCTGGCACAACCACTGGTTTTCATTCTCGAATATGCTCTAGCGCAACTGTTGATCCAGCAGTGGGGCATTCAGCCGTATGCCATGCTTGGCTATAGCCTAGGTGAGTATGTCGCAGCCTGCCTCTCTGGAGTAATTTCCTTGGAAGATGCTCTGCTCCTGGTGGCTTTGCGTGCCCAACTGATTCAGCAACAGCCAGCAGGCGCGATGGTAGCGGTTGTGCTCTCTGAAGATGCAGTGCAGCCATACTTAAGCAAGTGTGTGAGCCTAGCCGCGCTGAATAGTCCCTATACTTGTGTGCTAGCCGGACCAGTAGAGGATATCACACGCCTGGAAGAGCAATGGAGTCAGCAGAGCATTGTCTCGCGCCGTGTAGATGTTATGCACGCCTTTCACTCGACCATGCTTGATCCTGTACGAGAGCGCCTAACACGCTTGGTCAGCACTTGTACACTCCACACACCGCGTATTCCCTATATATCGAATGTTACCGGCACCTGGATTACGGATGAGCAGGCGACAGACCCAGGCTACTGGGCAGAACATATGTGCCAGACAGTGCGTTTTGCCGATGGGGTTGGCCGTCTCTTAGAGAAGAACGAATGTGTGTTATTAGAGGTGGGGCCAGGACAATCGCTGGGATCATTTGTGAAGCAGCATCCCACCTGTACCCGCGAACGCATGCAGATGGTCATAGCAACGCTTCCTGTAAGCTCTGAGCAACAGTCGAGCTATACCTCGCTGTTGACAGCCCTGGGAAATGTGTGGCAACTTGGCGTACCTATCCACTGGCAAAAGGCCAACGCTGGCAAACAACGAGCGCGACTTACGCTACCAACCTACCCGTTTGAGCGCCAGCGTTATTGGTTCGAGATAGCCGAGGGCCGAGAAAGACGCGCACTTACGGCACCACAGGGCAAACGAGCTGATATTGGTGACTGGTTCTATGTGCCTGCCTGGGAGAAGGCTCCTCTGTCAGCTCAGGTTCAGCGGGATGAGCCGCGCACCTGGCTACTCTTTGTCGATGCTGCGGGCGTTGGTCAGGAACTGGCAGATCGGCTGGGAAAGCAGGGACATGTCCCTGTCTGTGTGTATATGGGTACACAATTTGCCCAGGAAAGCGAGCGCCAGTTTACATTACGTCCCCAGGTTGTAGATGATTACATTGCGCTCTTCACCAAGCTAAAACGCGCCAACATGTTGCCGCAAACGATTGTACATAGCTGGAGTCTCTCCCCTTTGCCGGAGGAGATCACAGGTGAACAGCGCTTCAATGCCTACCAGGAACGTGGACTGTACAGCCTACTCTTCCTGGCACAAGCTCTTGGAGCCTTGGTCGAAGACGAGCACAACGAGGCAGCTTTTCAGATTATTGCTCTTTCAAGTGCAATGCAACGCGTCACCGGGCATGAAGCACTTTGTCCCGCGCAGGCGACTCTGCTCGCGGCTTGCAAGGTTATTCCACAAGAATATCAGAATATCACCTGCCGCAGCATTGATATGCTACCCTCGGAGCCGCTTACTATTGAGGTTTTGCTAACAGAATTGCTCACGATAAGCAAAGATACTGTCGTTGCCTATCGTGGCTCTGAACGTCAGGCGCAAATCTTCACACCGTTACGCCTGGAACAGCCAAGCAATGACGGTCTAGCACTGCGTGAGCAAGGTGTTTATCTGATTACAGGTGGCCTGGGAGGGCTGGGTCTGGTGATCGGAGCATACTTGGCACAAACGGTACAGGCCCGCCTAGTCATGTTGGGCCGTTCCCCTATGCTGGCTCGGACTGAGTGGCAGAACTGGTTGGAGCAGCATGATGAACAGGACGCAACGAGCGTCAAGATTAAAAGCGTCCAGGTTCTTGAAGCTCTGGGAGCCGATGTTCTGGTGCTCCAGGCCGATGTAGCCGATGGTACACAGATACGTCGCGCTGTCGCAGAAGCAGAGGCGCACTTCGGTGCCCTGCACGGTGTTATTCACGCGGCGGGCGTTTTTGAGGAGCAGGCTTTTGGCGTCATTCAGGAAATCGATCCGATAGCTGTCTGTGAGTCGCATTTCCGTCCCAAAGTCTACGGTACACTAGCCTTAGAGGAAGCATTGGGTGAGCGCCCGCTCGATTTTTGCCTGCTTTTCTCCTCGCTCGTCTCGGTGCTAGGTGGCCTAGCCTTTGTCGGCTATACTGCGGCCAACGCCTTTATGGACGCACTGACCTATCAGCATAACCAGTCCTCGCCAGTTCATTGGACGAGCCTTGGCTGGGATATCTGGCAGGTGAAAGAAGAGCGTCACGGAGTGCATCGCTATGGCGTCATGGGTTCAACCGTCTCGCTGTATGCCATGACTGCTCAGGAAGGCATCGACGCCTTTGCGCGTATGCTCGCGGTGAAGGATCGGGAGCATATGATTGTCTCAACCGGCGATATTCAGGAGCGCATTCGGCGCTGGATACGCCTGGAAACGGTACAGGGGAGCAAGCAACGAACAGCAACCACACAAGCTCCCAGACATGCTCGCCCGGCTCTGGCAACAACCTATGTGCCTGTCAACGATGACTATGAGCGCCAGATTGCGCTGATCTTCCAGGAAGAACTAGGTATTGAACAGGTTGGATTGTATGATAACTTCTTCGATCTAGGTGGTAATTCATTGCTAGGTTTGCAGGTGATTGCTCGTCTAAAAAAGACGTTCCATAGGCAAATCCCGGCAGTAGCGCTTTTTGAAGCACCGACGGTCAGCACTCTGGCAAACTATTTGCGCCCAGCAACGCAAGAGGAACCAGGCAAGCAGAAAAATATCCATGTTGAGCGTCGCCAGCGGGCTAGGCAAGGTCTCAAACAGGACGGGATCGCGATCATTGGGATGGCAGGTCGCTTCCCTGGTGCTGATAACGTTGAGCAGTTCTGGCAGAATCTGTGTAACGGGGTTGAATCGATCTCTGTCTTCACAGATGAGGAACTTCTGGCAGCAGGGGTTGAGCCTCAGCTTCTACGGAAACCAAACTATGTCAAAGCTCGACCAATTATGAAGAACATCGACCTATTCGATGCCAACTTCTTTGGCTATAGCCCGCGTGAAGCTGAACTGACTGATCCGCAGCATCGCTTCTTTCTGGAGTGTGCTTGGGAAGCCTTGGAGCTTGCTGGCTACGATCCCTCCACGTATGATGGCCTGATTAGTGTCTTCGGTGGCTCGAATATCAGTACCTATCTGCTGGAACTGGCCGCAGTCTCCGATGTCCTAAAGTCGGTGGATGGTTTCCAGATAGGGATTGGGAATGACAAGGACTCGCTGACCACGACGGTCTCTTATAAGCTGAATCTCAAAGGACCGAGTTTTGCAGTGCAAACGTTCTGCTCGACCTCGCTCGTGGCTACACATCTGGCCTGTCAGCATCTCTTGCATGGTGAATGTGATATTGCGCTGGCTGGTGGCGTCTCAATCCGTGTTCCAACTGTTTCGGGCTACTTATATCAAGAGGGAGGCATGGAGTCACCGGATGGGCATTGTCGCACCTTTGACGCCCAGGCCAGAGGAAGTATCTTTGGCGATGGCGTCTCGATGGTGGCTCTCAAACGTTTCTCAGATGCGCTGGCAGACGGCGATACAATCTACGCGGTTATCAAGGGATCTGCGATTAACAACGATGGTTCGTTGAAGGTTAGTTACAGCGCCCCCAGCGTGGCAGGTCAGGCAGAAGTAGTCGAGCTAGCCCTGGCAAACGCTGGTGTCGATGCCGCCAGTATTAGCTATGTCGAGGCGCATGGGACAGCAACTGAGTTGGGAGATCCTATTGAAGTGGCCTCCTTGACCAGAGCGTACCGAACACACACTGATCAATCTGGCTACTGTGGCCTTGGCTCTCTGAAAACCAATATTGGGCACCTGGACCGCGCAGCAGGCGCAACTGGTCTGATTAAGGCGGCGCTTTCACTGGCTCGCGAACAGATCCCGCCTTCCCTGCACTACGAATCGCCTAATCCTGAAATTGATTTTGAGGAGAGTCCGTTCTACGTGAATACGCAATTACGCCCCTGGAAACGTGGCGAGCAGCCACGGCGGGCAGGCGTCAATTCACTGGGCATGGGTGGCACGAACGCGCATGTTGTCCTGGAAGAGGCTCCCCTACCCGAACCGGGCAGCCCCTCGCGTCCCTGGCAACTGTTATTGCTTTCGGCGCGTACAGAGACGGCCCTGGAGAAGATGACCGCCAATCTTCATACGCATATACAGCAGCATGAAGATGGAGTTTTGGCAGATATAGCATACACATTGCAGGTTGGACGTAGCGCGTTTGAGCATCGACAGGTGATGGTTTGTGCTGAGCGTGGTGAAGCCTTGGATATGCTCCAAACTGCTCCTGGTTCTCAGGCTGGAGTTATCAAAGGCTATCAGACCAAGCGAGATCGTCGCGTGGCCTTCCTCTTTCCAGGCGTTGGTGAACAATATGTCGGGTTGGCTCAAGAACTCTACCAGCAAGAGGAGAGTTTTCGCGCTACAGTTGACCATTGTTGCACCCTGCTCAAGAGCACGTTGGGCATCGATTTGCGCCAAGTCATGTTCTCCGAAGACACGCAGAACGGCAACGGCAACGCTGCCCCTGAGAAGCTGGACCTGCGTGCTCTACTAGGACGCAACGGCAATGGCAATGGGCACAGCAATGGCAATGGACATAACAATGGTAATGGGCACAGCAATGGCAACGGACAGCATGTAGAGGTAAATGCAGCTTCGGCGCAACTGCGGCAGACAGCCATGGCACAGCCCGCTGTCTTTGTGATCGAATATGCTCTGGCTTGCCTGTTGATAGAGTGGGGTATTCAGCCGCAGGCCATGCTTGGTTATAGCCTAGGCGAATATGTCGCTGCCTGTCTCGCGGGGATTTTCTCGCTTGAAGATGCCCTGGTACTGGTGGCGCGTCGTGCACAACTAATTCAAGAACTGCCAGAGGGGGCCATGCTAGCGGTTGCTCTGCCAGAGGAAGAGATTCAGCCCTACTTGAGTGAACACGTTCATCTGGCAATCATCAATGCTCGTAACACCTGCGTTCTGGCGGGGCCATCAGCCGCGCTTGCACAAGTGGAGCAGCGTCTGAGCCAGCTCGACATCGTACACCGGCGTGTTGAGACAACCCATGCCTTCCACTCGCCGATGCTCGAACCAGCACGCGCTGCCCTGACCGAACTGGCGCAACGCATCACACTTCAGGCACCTCACGTTCCTTATATATCGAATGTGACTGGCACCTGGATTACTCCTGAAGAGGCCACTGACCCGACGTACTGGGCCAAGCATATGTGTCAGACGGTGCGTTTTGCCGATGGTGTCGGTCATTTGTTACAGGATACTGATTATCTCCTGTTAGAGGTGGGACCAGGTCAGACGTTGGGGTCGTTTGTTAGGCAACATTCCGCGTGTGAGCGCGAGCGTATGCAACAGATCTTCGCTACACTCCCAGCAACTCACGAACGCCAATCAACACAAGCCTCCTTACTGCTCACTCTGGGAAAGCTCTGGTTAGCAGGTGCAACGATTGACTGGCGTGGTTTCTATACATATGAGCGCCGGAGACGGGTACCACTGCCTACCTATGTCTTTGAACGGCAACGTTACTGGTTAGAGCCAAAGGATAGCTTGAGCACAGCCCTGGGCGCAGTAAAACTGCGTCAGCGTAGCAATCAGCAGGAGCGCAAGGTTGATCTGGCTAATTGGTTCTATCTGCCAGGCTGGAAACAAATGGTGACTGCTGGTCGCTCACGTCTACCTGAATGGTTGGAGCAGAAACGCAGTTGGCTCATCTTTGCTGATGAAAGTGGCGCTGGTTTGCGGCTAGCAGAGGCACTGGCGAAGTACGAGCAGGATGTGATCTCCGTGAGCGTGGGTTCGGCCTGGAGCAAACTAGACGAGCAGCAGTATACGATACGCCCGGCTGTGCGGGCCGATTATGACGCACTCTTGAAGGATCTCCGTGAGCAGGGCAGAATGCCAGCGCATATCTTGCATCTCTGGACACTCGCTGTTCAGCAAGCTGAAGTGCAGCCAGAACAGGTATGTGAGCGTGGTTTCTCTAGCCTGCTAACACTTGCTCAGGCGTTGGGCGATTGGTCCACCGAACCTTGTACCATCACGGTGCTCTCTGATGCTATCTATGATGTGCTTGGCAATGAAACGATCTGCCCTGAAAAGGCCACTTTGATAGGTCCATGCCGGGTTATTCCGCAAGAATATTCCCATCTCACCAGCCATCTGCTGGATATCTGTCTGCCCGATATGCAACGCCCAGGCTGGGCTACCCACGTCTTGGAGGAATTGAGCCTTGGTACGCATGAAACAAGCTCTGCGCTGCGTGGAGAGCGGCGTTGGGTGCCCACATTTGAGCCAGTGGTTGTACCAAGCGTCACACCACAGGAAGCGGTTCTGCGTGAGCAGGGCGTGTATCTGATTACTGGCGGACTGGGTGGTATTGGTCTGGCGTTAGCCGAACATCTGGCACGTAGAGTCTCTGCACGGCTTGTCCTGATTGGCCGTCAAGGTCTCCCACCTCGCGCTGAATGGGCACAACTACTGGCTCAGCAGACGACAGATGCAGGGTTAGCAGGCCAAATCCGCAAGATTCAAGATCTGGAGTCTCTGGGTGCCCAAGTGCTGGTTCTGTCTGCTGATGTAGCGGACGAAGCCAGGATGCGGGAAGTGCTGCAAGAAACGTTGGCAACTTTTGGACAACTGCATGGCGTCTTCCACGCTGCGGGTGTGCCAGGTGCGGGCCTGATCCAGCGCAAAACGGAGGAGCAGGTTGCCCGTGTGCTCAGGCCCAAGATTCAAGGAACCTTCACGCTAGAGCGTGTCCTGGCAGATCTCCCGCTGGATTTCCTGGTACTCTTCTCATCGATTACCTCGACCACAGGAAGTCCTGGTCAGGTCGATTATTGCGCGGCCAATGCTTTTCTGGATGCGTATGCCCAGCACAACAGCCAGAAGCATGGTCGGACCATTGCCGTTGACTGGAGCGAGTGGCAATGGAATGCTTGGGAAGACGGTATGGCGGGTTTTGGGGCAATGGGCACCTTCCTGAAAGAGAATCGCCAGAATTTTGGTTTGAGCTTTCAAGAAGGGATGGAGATCTTGGAACGCGTGCTTATGTGCCAACGTCCACGCGTGGTCATCTCGACTCAGGATTTTGCCTATGTTGTCGAATTAAGTAAGCTCTTTACCGTCGCAACACTGCTACAAGAGACGCATCAGGGACAACAAGGGCAGAAAGTCGTACATTCACGCCCAACCCTGGACACCTCATATATTGCTCCGCGCAACGATCTAGAGCGGAGAATCGCAGCGCTGTGGGAGCAACTGCTGGGTATTGAACAGGTAGGAATTAGCGATAATTTCTTTGATCTTGGCGGGAACTCTCTGCTCGGTGGCGACCTGATTGTCCATATGCGCAAAACCTTCAATGTTGAAGATCTTCCAGCCTATGTTCTCTATGAAGCTCCCTCTGTGGCGGCCATGGCTCACTATCTGGAGCAGAGCCAGACTGCCTCTGTTAGTGAGAAGGTTCAGGAGCGGAGTGTCAAGCGCAGAGCAAGTTTGAAACAACGGATGTATGAAACCAGAAAAGCGAGATAGTGAGGATATATGACGCACGCTATGCCGGACGATACAAACTATGATACCGCAATTGCGCTGATAGGCGTCTCAGGGCGTTTTCCTGGAGCACGCAATGTCGAGGCGTTCTGGCGGAATATCACGGCGGGAGAGAAGTCTATTCAGTTTTTCTCAGACGAAGAACTGCTGGCTGCTGGCGCGGACGCGGCATTACTGGCGCAGCCGAACTATATCAAAGCTGGCGCGGTGCTAGCCGATGCTGATATGTTTGATGCACCCTTTTTCAAATTTTCGCCACGTGAGGCAGAGATTACAGATCCTCAACATCGTTTCTTTCTTGAATGCGCCTGGGAAGCGTTAGAGGATGCTGGCTACAACCCTGAGACGTATCAAGATCTGATTGGCGTTTTTGCCGGTTCTGCTTTCGGAACCTATCTGTTGAACAACCTAGCTCCTAATCGCGAGATGATGAATTTGGTTGGCCCTATCCAGGCGTCGATAGGTAATGATAAAGACTCCCTGGTCTCGATGGTCTCGTATAAATTAAACCTGCGCGGTCCCAGTATTGCTGTGCAAACCTTCTGCTCCACCTCGCTGGTGGCTACACACCTAGCCTGTCAGAGTTTGTTGAATTTTGAGTGTGATATCGCGCTGGCAGGCGGGGTGGCGATCTTTATCCCTCAGATCGCTGGCTATCTTTATGAAGAGGGAAGCATCCTCTCGCCCGATGGTGAGTGCCGCACGTTTGACGCCAATGGCCGTGGCAGTGTTATGGGGAACGGTATTGGCATTGTGGCATTGAAGCGCTTGGCAGATGCCATTGAAGATGGTGACCAGATCTACGCGGTTCTGTTGGGTTCTGCGGTCAATAATGATGGCAGTGTCCGTGTCAGCTATACCGCACCAGGGCTGCGAGGACAGACCGAGGTGATTGCTCAAGCACTAAGCAACGCGAATGTGAGTGCAGAGACCATCGGTTATGTTGAGACGCATGGTACGGCGACTGTTCTGGGCGATGCGGTTGAATTGGCTGCGATGAAAAAAGCCTTCAGGCGCGATACTGAAAAAAAGCAGTTTTGCGCGATTGGCTCGCTCAAACCGAATGTGGGGCATCTGGATCGCGCTTCAGGTGTGAGCGGGCTGATCAAAGCTGCCCTGGCCCTCAAGTACCAAGTATTGCCACCGAGCCTGAACTTTGAGCGGGCCAACGAGGATGTTGATTTTGAGAATAGCCCGTTCTATGTCAGCACACACTTGCAAAAATGGCAGGCCGATAACTGGCCGCGTCGTGCTGGTGTCAGTTCCTTTGGTGTTGGGGGCACCAATGCGCATGTTGTCCTTGAGGAAGCCCCTGCATTGGAGCCTTCTACTCTGGCTAGACCCTGGCAACTGGTGCTGCTCTCTGCAAAAACAGAGCATGCACTCCATGCTGCAACAGCCAACCTAACAGCATTTCTCAAGGAACATCCAGAGTTAAATCTGGCCGATGCTGCCTATACGCTGCAAGTCGGGCGCGGCTCCTTTAATCATCGTCGCTTTGTGGTTGGTCGCGACCATGCAGATGTGATTGAATGCCTGCAAGCCGAGAATACTATTCTGGCTCCCACAGCTAACCAAGTACATCGTGAGCGCCCAGTAGCTTTTCTGCTACCAGACCTGGGTTCGCAAGTTGGAGTGCTGGCGTACGAGTTGTATCAGCAAGAAGTGACCTTCCGCGAGCTGGTTGATCGTTGTCTGACCATCCTGCATGAACGAGCACAGTTGGATCTCCGTGCATGGCTGATTCCTAGTGAGGCTTCAGCTACCCTGGACAAACGTAAACAGCAGCCCGCGCTCTTTGTGGTCGAGTATGCTCTGGCGAAACTCTTTGAACACTATGGTGTCCGACCTCAGACCCTGCTCGGTCATGGCGTGGGTGAATATGTGGCAGCCTGCCTAGCGGGTGTGCTCACGCTGGAAGACGCTCTGGTACTGGTGGCACAACGTGCGCGTTGGCTCCAAGCGCCCTCTGCGCAACAAGCAATGTGCTTTCACGAGCTGAAACGCTTGGTGCAAACACTGACCTTTCAGCCGCCCCAGATTCCTTTTATTTCAAGCATCAGCGGAACCTGGCTGACGGCGGAAGAGGCGACTGATCCTGGTTACTGGGAGCGCCAACTTGCCCAACCGTTGCGTAACGTCGAAGGGCTTGAACATCTCTTGGAGAATACTGAATATGTGCTGCTTGAAGTAGGGCCAGGCCAGGCGCTCAGTTCTCTCGTCAGACAACATCCTGCTTATAATGCCGAGCGACTCTTGCAGGTTGTTGAGACGCTCGCTGCCAGCGAACAGCTTCAGTCTGAACGTGCGGCCTTGTTACACGCTCTTGGACGACTCTGGCTGGCTGGTGTGACTATCGATTGGCCTAGCCTGTATCAGGGCGAGCGTAGGTTGCGCGTTTCTTTGCCAACCTATGCCTTTGAACGGCAGCGGTACTGGTTGGAGTCCCCAGAAGTCTTGCAGTACAAGGCGCGTACTACGGCCTCTGCCTTGATTAGCCGGAAGTCGGATCAGGCTGACTGGTTCTATCGCGCCCACTGGAAACAAGAGTCGCTCGCCGAGTTGCCGCCCCTGGCATCCAAGAACTGGCTTATCTTTATGGATGGAGCAGGGCTGGCGGAACAGGTTGCCGCACGCTTGAATGAGCAGCATCGACTTGTGCGCGTCTACGCAGGTACCGCGTTCGCACAACAAGACGAGCAGACCTTTACCATCCGGCCCGGCGAGGAGGAAGACTATCGACGCCTCTGCGAAACGCTTGTCGCTGCGGGACATTTACCAGAACGTGTTTTGCACTGTTGGAGCGTCAGCGCTGAAAACGAGCAAACGCCAACCAACTCACAGGTCTTCCGTGTGGAACAGGAGCGTGGCTTTTATAGCTTGCTCTTCCTAGCCCAAGCGCTAGCTCCCCATATCTATGATAGATCAGTTCAGGTGTTCGCTATCTCGACTCATGTGCAGGCAGTGACAGGGGAAGAACTGCTACAACCTGAGAAATCTACCATTCTCGGCGCTTGTAAAGTGATCCCTCAGGAGCCATTGAACATCATCTGTCGGAGCATTGACCTCGATGTGTTCCATAGTGTAGCTTGGTTGCCAACCGCTACCGCCCAGGTGGTCGCTGAGTGTACAGTCTCGACCAATGACCTAGTGGTAGCTTACCGGGACAATCTGCGCTGGGTTCAACGCTACGAAGCGCTTCGGCTGGCGGAGAAACCGGCTGACCTTCCACTCTTCCGCCAGCAAGGTGTGTATCTGATCACTGGGGGTCTGGGTGGCATTGGTCTGGCCCTGGCTGAGCACCTAGCGCGTACAGTGCGAGCACGTGTCGTGCTCGTTGGTCGCTCTGCTCTGCCCGCCCGCCAACAATGGCAAGCATGGTTAGCAAACCATGAAGAGCAGGATAGCACTAGCGAGAAAATCCGGCGCTTGCAGGTCATTGAAGCGCTGGGCGGCCAAGCTCTTGTCTGTCAGGCAGATGCCGCAGATGGGACGCAGATGCGCGATGTGGTACGCGATACCCTAGCAACTTTTGGCGCGTTGCACGGCGTTTTTCACGCGGCTGGCATTACGAATGCCAGCGAATTTAAAGCTGTCCAAGATCTGGACCGCAATCTCTGCGAAACACATTTCCAGGGCAAAGTGCATGGCGTATACGCTTTACAAGAGGCACTCAAGGATAGAGAGCTGGATTTTTGCTTGCTCTTCTCCTCGCTGTCAGCGACGTTGGGTGGCCTAGGTTTTACCGCCTACACCGCTGCCAATATTTTCTTAGATGCTTTCGTATCCAGGTATAACCAGTGTGCGCAACGGCCCTGGGTCAGCGTGAACTGGGATACCTGGCAGGTGCGCGAAGATGTTCATGGGGACTTTGGAGCTACAGTCGCAGCCTTCGCTATGTCGCCTGCCGAGGGCATCGAAGCTCTGACACGTATTCTAGCCAGTGGTCAGTCGCATATTATTAATTCAACCGGGGATCTACCGGCACGTATTCGTCAGTGGATACGCTTGGAATCGCTTCAAGAGGCTGACGAGGCACCCACGTCTGGCGGGCTGGGAGCGCAACCTGTGACTATCGAGGATTATGTACCCAAGATTGCTGAGATCTGGCGTCACGTTTTGGGCGTAGAGCAGGTCAGCCCGCACGATAATTTCTTCGATTTGGGAGGCAACTCCCTCGTGGCCCTAGAGGTTATTTCACGCCTCAAAAAGACGTTCCGTATGCAAATTCCGGCAGTGGCCCTTTTTGAAGCCCCGACCATTAACGCGCTCGCAAAATATCTACGTCCGCCAGTTACCGATGAGCAGGTCGCGGGGCGGCACAACATCTTAGATGAGCGCCGTCAGCGTGCCAAACAGCATACCCAGCAAGACGGCATTGCCATCATTGGCATGGCTCTGCGCTTCCCTGGCGCGTCAACTGTCGAGCACTTCTGGGAAAATCTGCGCGACGGCAAAGAATCGATCACCTTCTTTAGCGATGAGGAACTGCTAGCGGCGGGTGTCGATCCGCAAGTTCTGCGTGATCCGGATTATGTGAAAGCGCGACCCGTGATAGACGACATCGATCAGTTCGACGCCAACTTCTTTGGCTACAGCCCACGCGAGGCGGAACTGACTGATCCTCAACACCGCCTCTTCCTGGAGTGCGCCTGGGAGGCGATGGAGCACGCGGGCTACGATACACGCAGCTACGAGGGGCTGATAGGCATCTTCGGCGGTACCAACTTGAGCACATATCTGCTTACGCTGATCGCTGGTTCGCCGGAAGTTCTTCAGTCGGTTGATGGTTTTCAGATCGGCATTGGGAACGATAAAGACTCGTTAACCACCCGTGTCTCTTACAAATTAAACCTGCGTGGACCAAGCTTCGCGGTCCAGACATTCTGTTCAACTTCTCTGGTAGCTACACATCTGGCCTGTCAAAGCTTGCTACGTGGTGAGAGCGATATGGCTATGGCTGGCGGTGTCTCGATTCGTGTGCCCAACCGGGTTGGTTACTGGTTTCAGCAGGGCGGCCAAGAGTCCTCTGATGGACACTGCCGCACCTTTGATGCCAGATCACAGGGCAGCGTGTTGGGCGATGGCGTCGGTATCGTAGTGCTCAAGCGCCTCTCCGATGCTCTTGAGGATGGCGATATCATCCACGCGGTGATCCAGGGATCGGCCATCAACAATGATGGCTCACTCAAGATCAGCTATAGTGCGCCGAGCGTGGCTGGGCAATCCGAGGTAGTGGTGCAGGCTCTGGCCAATGCAGGCGTCTCGGCTGAAGATATTGGTTATGTCGAGGCACATGGGACCGCGACAGAACTGGGCGATCCCATTGAGGTTGCCTCACTCACGAAGGCGTATCGCACACAAACCGAACAGACCGGTTACTGCGCTATTGGTTCGCTGAAGACAAATATGGGGCATCTGGATCGGGCCGCAGGCGTGGCTGGCCTAATCAAAACGGTGCTGGCCCTCAAACATGAGCAGGTTCCGGCCAACCTGCACTTTGAAGCTCCTAATCCTGAAATCGACTTTGAGCAGAGTCCGTTTTTCGTGAACACGCAGCTCCGCCCCTGGTCGCGCAGTGAGAAGCCGCGTTATGCAGGTGTAAACTCGCTGGGCATGGGCGGCACCAATGTGCATGTCATCCTGAGAGAGGCTCCAGAACCGCAGCCGAGCAGCCCCTCACGTCCGTGGCAGATAGTAACGCTCTCAGCGAAGACCGAAACCGCCTTGGAAAAAGCCACCGCCAATCTACGCGATTATTTGCGCACTTCCGAGGAGGTTGAACTGGCCGACATAGCGTATACGTTGCAGGTTGGGCGTACCACCCTTGAGCAACGCCGCGTGCTGGTCTGTCGTGACCGCGAGGACGCTATCGCGGCCCTGGAACATCCAGAGCACGGGCGGCTTTTGAGCACGCACCAGGATCAGCGTGAGCGAGCCGTAGCCTTCCTGCTGCCTGGTGTTGGTGAGCAGACCCATGGCATGACGCGTGAACTCTACGAAAATGAAGCCACATTTAAAGCTGCTATTGATCGCTGTTGCTCCTATATCAAAAAGCATTTTAACCTGGATCTGTACGAGGTACTCTATCCGGTGTTGCCGAATGGAACAACCCAGCATACTACTCCCAACTCGGACCTGCGTACTCTCTTTGGACGCAACGGTCATGCACCTGATCCTATCAGAGAGACAGTGCTAGCCCAACCTGCGCTCTTCGTGATCGAATATGCCCTGGCTCAGTTGCTTATGCAATGGGGTATTCGCCCACGTGCCTTGCTTGGCTATAGCCTGGGTGAATACGTGGCTGCCTGTCTAGCGGGAGTACTTTCGTTGGAAGATGCACTCATGCTGGTGACACGGCGGGCGCAGTTGATCCAGGAACTCCCTGCTGGTGCTATGCTGGCGGTGGCGCTTTCTGAGGAAGCAATTCAACCGTATCTGGACGAACAGGTAAATCTAGCCATTGTCAATGCTCCGAATACCTGTGTGCTGGCCGGTCCTGTCGAGGCTATCGAACTGGTCGCAGTCAGGTTGTGCCAGCAAGAGATCGCGCATCGTCGAGTTGAGACCTCGCATGCCTTCCATTCAAAAATGTTGGAGCCACTCCAGGCTACATTGACCGAACTGGTCAGCGGCTTTAAGCTCAAACCACCAACCATTCCTTACCTTTCAAATGTGACAGGAACATGGATCAGTGAAGCAGAGGCAACCGATCCTGGCTACTGGGCGCGACATCTGTGTCAGACGGTGCGCTTTGCTGATGGAGTGGCGCACTTGCTGGATGAGACCACCTATGCTCTGCTTGAAGTGGGACCGGGGCAAGCGCTTGGCTCGTTTGTACGCCAACATCCAGCCTGCGAACGCGAACGTTTCTCGCAAATCGCTGCGACACTTGCGTCTAACACCGAAGCCCTGTCAGACAATCAGGCGCTCTTAACAGGATTGGGCAAGCTCTGGCTGGCAGGGGTTACACCAGATTGGAGAGGTTTGTACACCGGAGAGCGTCGCCAACGGGTTGTCCTGCCAACGTATCCCTTTGAACACGAACGCTACTGGCTGGAACCGGTGTCTCCCTCCCCGCGTGCGCGAGGCGTAGCAGCCTCATCCTCACCCAGGGATGTCCTGAGTGCCTTGAAAAAGGAGGAACTGGACAACTGGTTCTATCTACCCACTTGGAAGATGAGCGCACCAATCGTGGCCGGAGTGCAGGTTACGCAAAAGCAGGATACGACCTGGCTCCTGTTTACTGATACATGCGGGATCGGTACAGGTCTCCTGGCTGCGTTGCGGGCACAGGGGTGTACTGTGGTAGTGGTCAGCCCTGGTACGCAATTTACAAAAGTTGCTGACACCCACTATCTCATCAATCCAGCCGAGCGTGCAGATTATGACAAGTTACTACAAGATCTACGCACCCACAGCACTCTGCCACAGAAAATTGTCCATGCATGGACGGTGACTGAGGGCGAACAGGTACCCGAACACCTACTGGAGATTGGCTTCTTTAGCCTGTTCTCACTAACGCAGGCGCTTGGCGATGCTGGAATTGAACAGTGCCAGATCACCATGATCTCGAACGAGATGCAAGCTGTTACCGATGATGACCAAGTGAATCCCGTCAAGGCTACGCTGATCGGCCCCTGCCGCGTGATCCCGCAAGAATACGAAGAGATCAGTTGCCGAAGCATAGATATTATCCTGCCATGTGCCCATAGCAAGCAGATGGAGAAATTGGTACACCAACTCACAAACGAGCTGCTCGCGGAAAGCAGCGAGAACATCGTTGCCCTGCGCGGCAAGCGTCGCTGGGTCTCCTCTTTTGAGCCTGTTGCACTGACGACAGGCGATTCCCAGACTGCGGGCTTGCGCCAGAGAGGCGTTTATCTGTTAACCGGAGGTCTGGGCGGAATCGCCCTGGAGATGGCCCACATGCTAGCTCGCACGGTGCAGGCTCGGCTTGTTCTGCTCAATCGTTCAGGGTTGCCCCCACGCGAACAGTGGCCCCAATTGCTTCAACAGGAGCCAGAGAGCATTCAGACCAAGCGGATACGCAAGGTCGAAGCGCTGGAGGCGTTGGGTTGCGAAGTGCTAGTGCTGCAAGCAGATGTCGCCGATGAGCCGCAGATGCGTGCAGCCTACGAGCAGATCCAGGCACGCTTTGGTGAACTGCATGGCGTGTTCCACTTGGCAGGGCTACCAGGAGTAGGGCTGACGCAGCTCAAGCGGCGCGAACAGGCGGTGCAGGTGCTGGCACCGAAGGTGCAGGGGACATGGGTACTGGAACGCGTGCTGAGAGATCAACCGCTGGACTTTCTGGTGCTCTTCTCCTCAGTGACCTCGATGACAGGCGGAGGGCCAGGCCAGATTGACTATAGCGCGGCTAACGCGTTCCTAGACGCAGTAGCGCAGCAGGCACAACAGCAAGAAGGGAGACGGGTCTTCTCCATCAACTGGGGTGAGTGGCAATGGAATGCCTGGGAGGATGGACTCGCAGGCTATGAGGAAGGCGTGCAGGCTTTCTTGCGCGAGAATCGCCAGAAATTCGGTATTGCCTTTGAAGACGGCGCCGAGGCGCTGCTGCGCGTGTTATCTAGCGATCTAGCACACGTCGTTGTCTCAACGCAGGATTTTCGTGTGATTGCTGAGCAAAGTAAGAGCTTTACCGCTGCTTACCTACGTGAGCAGGAGCAGCAAGCCCAGCAAACCCGCAAGGCTCATCCGCGACCAAATCTCACCGGGTCTTATGTACCGGCACGCAACGAATTGGAGCAACAGATAGTCGCCATCTGGGAGGATCTGCTGGGTATCACGCCTGTGGGGATCAATGACAACTTCTTTGAACTGGGTGGCAATTCACTGACTGGCATCGATTTGATCGCTCGGTTGAGAAAAAAGTTAAAACTTGAGGCTCTGGCTTCCCATGTGTTATATGAGGCACCAAGCGTAAGTGCACTGGCTCAGTATATAAGCAATGGGAAGTCAAAAGAAGCTGTGAAAGGCCGCGTCGAACGCGGTGAGAAACGCAAGGATCGTCTGAAAGAGCGGGTCCATGTTACCCGAAAAACGAAATAGCGAGGGCATATGACATCTTCAGATTTGTATAACGATACTGCCTACGACTCAGGCATCGCATTGATCGGTATGTCTGGGCGTTTCCCCGGAGCACGGGATATCGAGGCGTTCTGGCGCAATATAGCCGGAGGTGTGAAGTCGATCCGCTTTTTCTCGGATGAAGAGCTGCTAGCCATGGGTCTTGACCCTGAATTGCTGGCGCAGCCGAATTGTGTCAAGGCAGGTTCCTTGCTGGAAGAGATCGATCAGTTCGATGCAGGTTTCTTTGGCTATACACCTCGCGAAGCAGAATTGATGGACCCACAGCATCGTTTTTTCCTGGAATGTGCCTGGGAAGCCCTGGAGGGCGCGGGATATAGTACCGAAAAAACGCAACAGATGATCGGCATTTTCGCAGGCTCAGGTTTTTGTTCGTACCTGGTGCGCAATCTTTTTGCCGATCCGACCTTGATGGCGAATGTAAATATGCTTCAGGTTTCGATTGGAAATGAGCGTGATGCACTGACATCGAGCGTGGCCTACAAACTCGATTTGAAAGGACCATGCGTTGTTGTACAAACCTTCTGCTCTACCTCACTCGTAGCGATTCATATGGCCTGTCAGAGTTTGCTCAATTATGAGTGCGATATGGCCCTGGCGGGAGGCGTCGCGATTGAGATTCCACCGGCGGGCGCTTATCTCTATACGGAGGGTGGCATTGTCTCGCCAGATGGTGAGTGCCGGACATTTGATGCTAAAGCACAGGGCAGTGTCATGGGAAATGGCGCTGGTGTCGTTGTGTTGAAGCGCTTGCGTGATGCTCTGACCGATGGAGATCCTATTTATGCTATTGTGCGCGGCTCTGCAACCAATAACGATGGCTCCCATCGTGTCAGTATCACGGCACCTGGTTTGGACGGTCAAACAGAGGTCATCGCTGAGGCCATCAGCAATGCTGGCGTGCCTGTAGAGAGCATCGGCTACATAGAGGCGCACGGGACCGCAACTGAAATGGGTGATGCGGTTGAACTGTCTGCGATGATGAAGGCTTTTGAGGATGTAACCGACCAGAAGCAATTCTGCGCACTTGGCTCGGTCAAGCCGAATGTCGGCCATCTGGATCGGGCTTCTGGTGTCACCGGCTTTATCAAGACAGCCTTGGCGCTCAAACACAAACAACTACCGCCTAGCCTAAATTTTGAGCGGACCAGCGCCGATATTGATCTGGCGAAGAGTCCATTTTACGTCAATACACAGCTCCAAGATTGGCCTATGCGTGATGGCATGCCGCGACGAGCGGGCGTCAGCTCATTTGGTCTGGGGGGAACCAATGCACACCTCGTTCTAGAGGAACCCCCGCCAACTGAGCCGGGTGGCCCATCACGCCCCCATCAACTCCTACTCCTGTCAGCGAAAAGCGAGACTGCGCTACAGCAGATGACGAGCAACCTTGGGCAACACCTGCAAAATCACCCGGAACTCTCGCTGGCAGATGTCGCTTTTACGTTGCAAACAGGCCGCAATATCTTTGGTCATCGGCGTATGCTTGTCTGTCAGGAGCGCACCGAGGCTATCAACGTGCTGCAAGCGGCGGACCCTAAGCGTGCTCCCCTGCTACAGGAAGCTTTCCGAGATCGGCCAGTGGCTTTTCTGTTCCCAGGGTTGGGCGAACAATATGTAGGCGTAGCTTACGAACTCTACCGCGAGGAGCAGACGTTCCGCGAGATCGTCGATCAGTGCTGCGATTATCTGAAAGGCATTCTGAACGTGGATTTGCGGGATGTGCTTTTTCAGAAGGCACCTGCTGGCAATGGAGTTGCGCCCACCTCATCCACACTAAATTTGCGTGCTCTGCTCGGAAAAGATGGCCGTGCAGCAGGGATGGGTTCCCAGCTTCTCAAGCAGACTGCCATCGCCCAACCTGCGGTTTTTGTAATCGAATATGCGCTCGCCCGCCTGTTGATGGCCTGGGGCATTCGTCCACAAGCGCTACTGGGTTATAGCGTTGGAGAATATGTCGCCGCCTGTGTTGCAGAAGTGCTCTCGTTGGAGGATGCCCTTTTGCTGGTGGCTAGGCGTGCGCAACTGATCCAGGAAGCGCCTGGTGGGACGATGCTTGCGGTAGCGCTCTCAGAGAAACAGATTCAACCGTATTTGAGCGCAGACATCAGCTTGGCAGTGATTAACGGGCCGATGACCTGTGTTCTGGCTGGTCCGTCTGAGGCGATTACACGCCTGGAGGCGCGTCTGGATCAGCAAGAGGTTGTCCATCGCCGGGTTGAGACCACCCATGCATTTCACTCGACCATGCTGGAGCCGCTCCAGGATGCTGTCGATGCTCTGGCACGCACCGTGAAGCTCAATGCCCCGGTGATCCCCTATATTTCAAACGTGAGCGGAACCTGGATCACAGAGGAGCAGGCAACCAATCCCGATTATTGGGCTAGGCATATGTGCCAAACGGTGCGTTTCGCTGATGGGCTGGCGCTTCTCTTACAGAAGAGCGAAATGCTTCTGCTAGAGGTTGGACCTGGGCAGTCCCTCTGCTCGTTTGCTAAACAACATCCAGCCTGTGACCGGCAACGCATGGCCCTGGTTATACCAACATTACCATCGGTCTATGAGCGTAGTTCTGACCTCGCGTTCTTACTGACACAAGTGGGTAAACTCTGGCTTGCCGGTGTCACCCTAGACTGGCAGGGTTTCTCTGCTCATGAAGAGCGCCGTCGTGTAACGTTGCCAACCTACCCCTTCGAGCGGCAACGCTACTGGGTTGAGCCTGCGCCTGCGACACAGAACACCAAACACCAGGAAACATATACAGGTCCGAATGATGATCTGGCACGTATTGCAGATGTCGGAGGCTGGTTTTTTGTACCTGGCTGGCGGCAGGCTCCGTCTCCTACACTCTACCAAACCGCTGGCAATCTCTCTGCTTCTCAGCGCAACTGGTTGATTCTTTCTGATAGTTATGGTATTGGCAAGCAACTGCGTGAACGCTTACTACAAGCGGGCCAGCAGGTCAGTATGGTTGTGTCTGGCGCTGGCTTTGCACGCCTGGATGAAAGCACGTATAGTGTTCGTCCTGATCTGCGCTCAGATTATGAAACACTCTTTAAAGATCTGCTCCAACAGGGAAAATTGCCTGAGCAGATCGTGCATCTCTGGACGCTCACACCAGGAAAGCAGCAGTCAACGCTTGAAGATACGTTGCGTGAAGGCTTCTATGGCCTACTTGCACTTACACAGGCATTGGGGGATCAGGATCTTGAGCACTGCGCCATCAACATTATCTCAAACAATACACAAGAAGTTTTGGGGAATGAGCACCTCAGCCCTGAGAAAGCGCTGCTCGTTGGCCCCTGCCGTGTGATTGCCCAGGAATACACCAATCTCAGTTGCCGTCTGATCGATGTAGAGATGCCAGAGGTGGTAAGCAGCCAGGAGACGGCATTGCTGGCCTCTTTGCTGGATGAATTGGGCGCTGAAACTGATGAGGCTTTAGTAGCCTTGCGAGGAAACATGCGCTGGATTCAGAGCTTCGAGCCAGTCTCCTTGCCCGCGCACGAGATAGGAAGTCCTGCTCAGCGCTTGCGTCAGAGAGGTGTTTACCTTATCACAGGTGGTCTGGGAGGGATTGCACTGGAAATGGCAGGCTTCCTGGCTCGCGAATACCAGGCACGTTTGGTCTTAACCGTGCGCAGAGACCTACCCCCACGCGAACTCTGGCCGCAAGTCTTGGCAAACCAGGAAGAACAGCCAGCCGGCGAGCGGTTGATGCGCAAGGTCATGGATCTGGAGGCGACAGGTGCCGAAGTGCTGGTCGTCAAGGCCGATGCAACCAATGAAACGGAGATGCGCTCCGCTCTAGAGCAAACGCTGGCAAAGTTTGGCGAACTGCATGGTGTGCTACATGCCGCTGGTATGCCCGGTTCTGGTGTAATCCAGCTCAAGACATGGGAGCAATCGGCAACAGTCATGTCCTCTAAAGTGCAGGGGACGCTCATCCTGGAGCGGGTGTTAGCAGGTCAACCGCTTGACTTCCTGGCGCTCTTCTCCTCAATGGCCTCGATCACCGGTGGTGGCCCAGGCCAGGTAGACTATTGTGCAGCGAATGCCTTTCTTGATGCCTATGCCCGAAGCCACTCGAAGGAACACGGGATCACAGTGGCTATTGATTGGGGCGAATGGCAATGGAATGCCTGGGAAACTGAGTTAAAGGGCTATGACATTGAGGCTCAGGAATTTTTCAAAGCCCATCGTCAGAAATTTGGTATTTCCTTTGAAGATGGTATTGAAGCATTCAAACGTATGATCGCGACCTGCCTGCCAAATATCGTTGTCTCGACTCAGGATTTCAGGCAGGTTGCGGAGCGCAGTAAACAGTTTACCGCTGCGGCTGTCCTCCAACATACGCAACAGAGCCGCGAGGGACGCGAGCGTTATCCTCGCCCTACTCTTGCTAGTTCATATGCCGCGCCAAACACTGAACTGGAACGCCAGATTACCGCGATTTGGGAAGATCTGTTAGGAGTTAGCCCAGTCGGGATTGATGATAATTTTTTTGAACTGGGTGGTAACTCGCTCACAGGTCTTGACATGATCGCACGTCTGAAGAAAAAGCTGAGTGCGAAGACGCTCGCAGCGCATGTCATTTATGAAGCACCTACTGTCAGCACCCTTGCTCGCTATATAGAGCAGGGTAAAACAGAGGTGGCAGTAGAAGAATGGCAGGCGCGTAGCGAGAAGCGGCGTGCGGGTATCAAGCAGCGTGTGCGTGAGGTGGGGCGGAGTGCTGTCTAAGGAGGATCTGGGTACAGCATTTTTGTAGCGCGGCAACAGTGAGCAGGATGAGAGAAAAAGGATTATGACAGACTTGTCCATCTACGGAGATAGTGCGTATGACTCGGCCCTGGCCATTGTGGGTATGGCGGGACGTTTTCCAGATGCCCAGGATGTGCAGACCTTCTGGCGCAACATCGCCGAAGGCATCGTCTCCATCCGTCCTTTCAGCGATGATGAACTGCTGGCAGCCGGGGTTGATCCAGCATTGCTCATGGACCCCAACTACGTCAAAGTAGGAGCAATCCTGGAGGGGCTGGACCAGTTTGACGCGTCATTCTTTGGCTACACGCCGCGCGAGGCCGAGACGATGGACCCACAGCATCGGCTGTTTCTGGAGTGCTGCTGGCAAGCTCTAGAACATGCTGGTTACGATCCTTACACCTATCGCGGCCTCATTGGTGCCTTCGCTGGGTCTGCCTTTAGTTCCTATTTTTTAAAGTATCTTCACCCTGACCGGGAGTTGGTAGAGATGCTGGGGCAAATTCAAATCGATGCAGGTAATGATCGGGACTCGCTGGCCTCGATGGTCAGCTACAAACTGAACCTGAAGGGACCGGCGGTGGCTGTGCAGACTTTCTGCTCAACCTCGCTGGTGGCCGTGCATCTGGCCTGCCAAAGCCTACTCAACTATGAGAGCGATATCGCGCTGGGTGGAGGCGTCGCGCTGGTCCTGCCACATGGACACGGTTACACGTATGAAGAGGGTAGCATCCTCTCCCCCGATGGGGTCTGTCGCGCCTTTGATGCGCGTGCTCAGGGCAGCGTGCTGGGGAGTGGCGTCGGGGTGGTCGTCCTGAAACGCTTCCGTGAGGCATTGGAGCAAGGCGATCAGATCTATGCAATCATCCGAGGCTCAGCGATGAACAACGATGGTAGCCTGCGTGTGAGCTACACAGCTCCGGGTCTGGATGGACAAGCCAACGTGATCCAGGCAGCTCTGAGCTATGCACAGGTGCCCATTGAGAGCATCAACTATATCGAGGCGCACGGAACTGGCACACGGCTGGGGGATGCTGTGGAACTGGAAGCCATGCGCCGTGTGTTTGAGGGGCAAACCCAGCGCAAGCCGTTTTGTGCGCTGGGATCGGTCAAGCCAAACGTGGGACACCTGGACCGTGCGGCGGGGGTGAGTGGGCTCATCAAGACGGCATTGGCGCTCTGGCATCAACAACTGCCGCCCCATGTGAACTATACGCAGCCAAGTGCAGCCTTAGAAGGATCAAGCGCCTTCTATG
>JBDTBU010000094.1:0-35550 GCA_039923935.1 Ktedonobacteraceae bacterium
TTTTAGAAGATAGACCAACATCCTTGAAAGGATAGAAGAAACGTGACGAATAACTATAGTTTTAATGGCCTTGGGATGGGCTTAGGCAATCTGTCTCGCCTGTCCAACGCCAAGACACGCTCAATCAGCGCGGAAAATTTGAGTGGTGAGAAGGGCCAGGGCGGGATGGCAACCGAGGGCACAGGTGCACAGTGCGCCCGCGACCTGGGGCAAAGCTGGAAAATCTCTCCCTCGATTGTGATTGCCCCGCACAGCACTGTTACTCTGGCTAACATTGTCGGGCCGGGCGCTCTCCAGCACATCTGGATGACGACATTTCCAACCAACTGGCGCAAGCTGATCGTACGGGCGTATTGGGACGGCGAGGAACATCCCTCGATTGAGACTCCCTACGGTGACTTCTTCGCACAGGGCTGGTGCGAACGTGCCAATGTGAACTCTCTGCCCATCGCAGTGAATCCGGCGGGCGGCTTCAATTCCTACTGGGAGATGCCTTTCCGCCAACGTGCGCACCTGACCATTGAAAACCTGGGCGACAAAGAAGTGGTGCTTTACTATCAGATCGATTACACGTTGACCGATGTGCCTGACGATGCTGGGTATTTCCACGCGCAATGGCGACGTAGCAATCCACTGGGTTATAAAGAGATCCATACGCTGCTCGACAATGTGCACGGCCACGGCCACTATGTCGGCACCTATCTGGCTTGGCAGGTCAATAGCCCTGGCTGGTGGGGTGAAGGTGAGATCAAATTTTACCTGGATGGCGATACAGAGTACCCCACTATCTGTGGAACAGGCACAGAGGATTATTTCGGGGGTGCCTGGAACTTTGAGCAGCCACTCGGAACATATAGCCCCTTCTCCACACCATTTTTAGGGCTGCCCCAGGTTATTAAACCCGATGGTCTCTATCGTAGTCAACAGCGTTTCGGCATGTATCGCTGGCATATCATGGACCCGATTCGCTTTACAGAGGATCTGCGTGTGACCATTCAGGCGCTTGGCTGGCGCAGTGGTCATCGCTATTTGCCGCTCCAGGACGATATTGCCTCAACCTCGTTCTGGTACCAGGCTGAGCCACATACACCGCATCCAGCCTTGCCCGATATAGATGGGTTAGAAGTAGTTACCGGGGGTGGCCCAGAGCCTTCCTAAAAACAGTGTGTTACGGTTATCACTCATGCCTGCTCTAAGTGATGCTTCAAACACTTGCGGTGCTTCGCAGGCATATATGAGAATGGCGGGCTGTGTGGCCTGGAAACTACACAACCCGCCATTGCCATACGTAGTCAGACCACTGCAAAAATTTCGCTCATTCAGATAATCTGAGGAGTGGCATTCATTTTAACAAAAGTCAGTGATCTGGTCACAATGCAGTCGAACCAACACGACGGTCACTGAAAGGGATTCACAACATGCGCCGACGTATTGTACTGATAATCACCTCATGTATTGTGTTGCTCATCATAGGAGCAACCCTTTTCATCACGTTCAAGCCTATTACTACGCATACGAGCAAACCAACTGCTCATACATTCACTCCCGTACCAAGCACATTTTTCGCGACAGCCAAAGAGGAAGCCTACTCGACCTACCAATTGCCGGGTGATGGCGATTTATGGCCTTCGTGCTGGTCTAATGACGATAACATGTACACGGCGAACGGCGATGGCAGTGCGTTCTCGCCAGATCAGGATCGTTCTGATATGCCGGTGAGCCGCATTAGTGGGATGCTCCCTAACTTGACTGGCACGACGTTAGCAACTGATGTGGGGACCAATTGGATTGGCGCAGGGTATAACCGCAAGCCAACGGGGATGCTGTGCGTCAACAATACGATTTACCTGGCCTTCCAGAATTTGGCAATAGGCACATTTGATTCCGTACCTGCTGCTTCGATTGCGAAATCCGTCGATCATGGCGCAACCTGGACCTGGGATCTCAAAACGCCTATGTTTTCAAACAGCCTCTTCACAACGGTGTTTTTTCTGGATTTTGGCAAGAACTACGCCAATTCCATAGATAACTATGTCTATGCCTATGGACTTGATAACAATTGGCGTTTCCAGCAAAAGCTCTACCTAGCACGCGTGCCACGGGACAGTATTCAAAGCATTGCAAGCTGGCAGTTCTACCACGCGGATACGCATGGCGCTCCAGCATGGGGCACGATGAGCCAGCGAACGCCCGTTTTGCAAGATGATCGGACATTCTATGCAAAGAACTTCTGCGACGGTGATCCAAGCCTGTGTCCAAGTTTGGGCATCAGCCAGGGCGGAGTAACCTACGACGCGCCACTCAAACGCTACATTTTTTCATCGTGGACCAGCACAACGCAAGAGTTCTATGAAGCGCCTGCACCCTGGGGACCCTGGAAATTGTTTCTGTCGCAAGACTTCGGCAACCTGCGTTTGTCTCATAATCGTGGACAATATGGCATTAGTATCCCATCCAAATTCATCAGTGCCGATGGGAAGACGCTGCATGTGCAGAGCAATGTCTGCTGTGGCGGAGACTCCTACACGTTCGCTCTACGCAAGCTCTATGTGCAACCTTATACACCTACTACCGCAACGAATGCCAAAGATAACACCAACAACCTCGCGCAGACTGGCAACGAGACCACGGCTATCAGTAAGAGCACGCATTATGGCACGCTCTGTGGCCTCGATTGCTCGGATAGTCTGAATGATGGCAATCTCACCGGCAGCGAAGATGATTACGACGAGGAGTACAAGATCACCGACTGGTGGGGTTACACCTGGAACCAGCAATATACGATGAACAAAGTCACCTATACGACTGGTGCTATGCTTCCTGATGGGGGCTGGTATGCGAGCAATTTGCATGTCCAGGTGCGCCAAAACTTCCAGTGGGTGGATGTAACGGGATTGAGTACGACGCCTAACTATTCCTACAATACGAGCGTTGGTGCGCATACCACCTACACCTTTACCTTCAAAGCCA
The DNA here is from genome assembly GCA_039923935.1 of Ktedonobacteraceae bacterium. GTDB lineage: Bacteria > Chloroflexota > Ktedonobacteria > Ktedonobacterales > Ktedonobacteraceae > Paraktedonobacter. The sequence continues at coordinate 2,971 of JBDTBU010000094.1, forward strand.
TGCAAGGGGATGGCATACGCATCATTGGCACACCAGGAGGCACGCACGACTTCACCTCGATTGCGGAGCTTGGCGTGTACTATAGCGCATAACCCGATGGGCAATTTGAACCAGTTGCCCGTTCTCCACTTTTAAAGAGAACGGGCAACTGGTTTTTCAAAAGAGGACAATTCGAGCATAGTTGGTGTTTCTTCTTTGGTGAGAGGGCTATCTTTTTTCCGGTTTCATCGTTAGACCAACTTTTGCCGCTATTTGATTGCAATGCAAGCTAATGATCTCCTGCGAAAAGATTTCAGAGAGCGTAGCAGACGTATCGCTTGTTGTTCGATAGCAACACTTTGTGTTGACTTTCCACAACATACTATGCTATATTCTCCAAGGAGAGACGACGGGCATAGTACAGAGCATTCCTTGAAGGGGAGGCGTCATGACGATTTCGTGTAAACTCCGGCTATTAGTTGCGCGGGTGAATCTTGAACGTGTGCAACTCGGCCAGTCGCCGCTTAGTTTACGCCGCTTAGCGGTTGAAAGTGGCGTTTCTTTAAGTGTGCTGGCGGCCTTGAATACGAGCAAAAGCCAGCGCATCGACTATACGACTATCGACCACTTGCTGGTGTACTTCAATTCGTACTTTGAGGTGACGACCAGCGATCTGCTCGTCTGGGAGCAGCGACCAGGATCAGATGAACAGTTAATTGAAGCATGTGGGTAGGTTAGCCCTCTTCATTCCGAAAGAGAGTTGTGATTATGGCAGTTATTTTTAAATCGCGGCAAGAAATCGCGGGCTTGCGCGAGGCAGGGCGTGTGGTTGCTGAAACCTATGATGTGCTACGCCCATACGTTGTACCGGGAACCAGCACCGCAGAGTTGGATACAATCGCAGAAGACTACATCCGTAGCCGGGGTGCGACGCCGATCTATAAAGGCTACGGTGCACATCCGGCACGCAACGGTCAGCCAGCAGTGCCGCCCTTTCCTGGCACCATCTGCGCGTCCGTTAACGAAGTTATCTGTCACGGCATCCCCAATTTCGACAAGATATTGCGCGAAGGGGATATCATCGGGGTCGATATCGGCGTGTTGTATAAGGGGTGGGTTGGCGATTCTTGCGTGACCTTCCCAGTCGGTACACTTGGCGAACAAGCGCAGCTTTTGATGGATGTCGCCAAGCAATGTATGGAACTGGGCATTGAGCAGGCACGGGCCAATAAACAACTTGGCGATATTGGCGCGGCAATCCAGACGCACGCGGAAGCACATGGTTTCTCCGTTGTGCGCGATCTGGTCGGGCATGGCGTGGGACGCTCGTTGCACGAAGATCCCCAAGTGTTGCATTTTGGCAAAGCAGGCACCGGTACGCGTCTGCGTCCAGGGATGGTTTTTACTATTGAGCCGATGATTAACGCAGGCGCGTATGCAACGAAGACGCTCTCCGATCAGTGGACGATTTGCACCAAGGATGGTTCGCTTTCGGCGCAGTTCGAGCATACGCTGGCGATCACTGATGGAGCGCCAGAGATCCTGACACTGCCCTAATTACACCATTTATTCCATTGGTTTCAGGACAAAATTGTATGCAAGACGACACACAACAGCCGCGTAGCCAGGCACTTATCCCGCTTGCACAGGAGGATCAGCCACCACTGGTTGCGTTGGCTGGTCAAGTTGCCGATAGCAGAGCGCGTGAAGATGTGCTGGAACGCTATCGCGAACGCCGAACTGCGCAAACGCTGCGCCGCCAGCGGGCAGATATTGCGCTCTTCGAGCGCTATCTGGCCGCTATGGGCGCTCCCGTAGAGGGCATGGCCGATGATCTGAGTTGCTGGACACATATCACCTTTGGCCTCGCTGAGGGCTTCCAACGCTGGCAAACCCAGGAAGGCTACTCGGTGGGCAGCATGAATGTGCGTCTGAACACGATTCGTATGTATTGCACGCTGGCTATGCAAGCGGGCTTCCTCTCAGTTGAGGCGCGTGCACTCATTTATACCGTCCGCCAGTTCAATGCGACAGAGGGACGCAATATCGACGAGAAGCGGGTCCAGCGCGGCATCACCACCCGCAAAGAGGGCAGCAAAAAAGCTGAGGCGGTGATTGTCGCGCCGTTTCTCTGTCGCCAACTGAAGGATACGTTGCGCACCTTGGAGACCGATATGGCCCGACGCGATCTGCTGCTCGTGTGCCTGCTGGCTGACCAGGGTTTACGCTGTAGCGAGGTGGCGCAACTCAAGGCCAACTGCTTGGACCTGAACCGAGGTACCATGACCTTCTATCGCCACAAAGTCAACAAAACGCAGACCCACTACCTGACCGACGACACTGCCAGAGCCGCTCGCCAGTACTTTGAGCGTTTTCACCCTACGCTGTCCCTCTTGGAAGGCGATCTACGTGTGGAGAAAGAGCTACCCGATGGGCGCATCAGGCCAGGGAAAAGGCATGAGGATGGTCTGGACGATACCTCGATCAACAGACGTATCCGGCTGCTGGGCAAGTTGATCGGCATTCCCAACCTCTCACCACACGATCTGCGCCATAGTTGGGCCACCGAACATGCCCGCAAAGGGGTCAACATCAAAGCCTTACAACAGGCTGGTGGTTGGAGTTCGCCCGCCATGCCTCTGCATTATGTCCAGGAGAGCGAGATCGCCAATGAGGGGCTGGTCGAGCCAGACCGTCATCGGTAATCTCACTTCACGTCACTATTGGGACCACTAGATTTCAGGAGACAAAGTCCCCATTGGGCTGCCCTGGCATACCATCTCCTGGTAATAAGCTCGGCTTTAGCCCTATCTTTTATACACACATTACCAAGTGGGAAATGGGAAACGGCTGAAGAAGTGACCTGTGTCAAGGTCCACGCGAAAATGGCTGGACTTTCACGAGTCAGTGTGCTAAATTTGTGTATATCAATTCAACATATTGGCTTGCGGCTTGAGATTCTATCATGCTGTGCTTCGTTCAGACCCCATGAAAGTGCATGCTGCAAAAACGTAATGATCGTCACCAGGAGATCTGCTGGAAGGCACTAGTGTGAGTAAAGATGGCATCGATGCAAGTTTAGGTCTGGCTTTTAGTCTGGAACTCTTTAAAAGATATCGAAAAGGCGGTATGCTACAGGCTGAGCTTCCACGAATGCCTGGCATCCGTGGAAGTTGTCAAGCCTTTCTTCACTTGGTCGATGGCGAAATTATTTCTGTATATGTAGAAGACAAGCAGATGCAGCGATATTCATCAGATAAAGAAACCTTGTGTCGCCTCGATAGGGAAAAAGGGCCGTTTGAATGGATTCTGATTTCCCAGCCAGTAGCCTCTAATCAGCCGCAATCCACCAGTCAGGCCCAACCAGAGGAGCAACTGCCATTCCCAAACCAGTTCGCCTATACTCCACCACACTCTCCTATACCCAAAATCGTCGCAGTGTTTCCTCACGACCTGCTCAACGCTTGGAGTTCTCAGCAAAAGGACGCGTTATACACTGTGCTAATGATTATCAATGGAGAGCGCACGATAGAAGATATCAAACGTACGGCACATTTGCCACTCGATCTTGTGGATGAGCTTTTACGCATCCTTCTCGAATTACATGTTATTAGTATGTCAGCACAATAAAACAGGAGGTTTCTACAGATATGCACAATTCACTCCCTTCCGAAGCCCCTTCAACAAGTGGCTCCTGGTCGCCTAGTGAAGTCATCGCAGATAAGCCTGATAGGCAGGATCGTCTGCTCGGCTGGTGGTATGCTCTGACAGCGACTCCTGAACTTCCAGCAAGCGCTAGCTTTGTCAAACGTGAAGCGGTCCGTCGCGTGCGCCTGTTCAGCACTGTCACCTTTTTTTTCTTGCTCGTCATCCTTTTTTTTCTGCCCGCATGTCCATTTTTGCCTAATCCAAACGTCACGCTTCTGGATGCGATACTCGTTGTGGCGACGCTTATTACGCTCTGGATTAACCGCATGGGAAAGCCGCTTCTAGCGGGTATTCTTCTCATAATTGCGGCAGAAATTATTTTGACCGCCGTCATCACCACAACGCTGCCCTTCGATGAAACGAGTATTCAGCTGTATGACCTCTACATTATCATAGATCTCCTGGCTGTTTCATTGATACCAGCACAGTCTGTTTTTTTTCTAGCGATCTGTAATTCGCTTTTTATTTATCTTGATATCCTGTATCAGCCAAAAACACCGATTCTGGTACATGATCTCATAACGCAATTCATCCCTGTTGTCGTACGCCCGGTTGGGTTACAGATCATTGTAGCCGGAGTTGCTTACATCTGGGTACGAAGCGCGACAAGGGCCATTGCACGGGCTGACCGGGCTGAGATGGTTGCTGCCCTGGAACACACCATTGCTGAAGAACGTTCATCCTCTGATCTGGCAAAAACACAGATGGAGGAGAGCATTCAACAACTCGTCTTGATGCATACAGAGGCAATGAACGGGCAGATGGTTGCCAAGCTTTCCTATCCACAAGAGGCAAAAATGCTTTGGCCGCTGATTGGTGTCATCAACTCACTCTGGGTGCGCCTGCAACGTTCTCACCAAACGGATTATGAATTGCGTCAATTGAAGCAGATGATTACATCGTATGCGGGACTACTGCGCCAAGGTGCGCTCGCGCCTCAACAGCCAGTTCCGATATACCGCACAAAAACCGACCTTGACACGCTGATCCTTGAAATTGGCAACTTGCAACGTACATTACGCGAACGCTCCTTTTAAGCATATCCGAGAGCAAGAAGAAAAACAAATGCAAGTGCTGATTATGACCCCTCTCGTAGAGGAATGCTCTTTTCTGGCCCAAAGTTTACGAGCACAGGGGTTCTCAGAGGATAGACAACCGCTTGGGAAGCTTGCCACAGTTAGAAATGTATCGGGGTACAGGGATCTCTCTGCCGTCCTTCACAATCCCGCTAAAAAATGGTAAAGAGAGAGGCATAGTCTTGACTGATCGGTTACAATAGAGATAGGAAACTGACCCACAGCCCAGAATAAAGAGGGAGAGTGCTTGTGATATGCCAAAAATAGTTGACGAGCAGACACGCGAACTAACCAGGCGGCGTATTCTTCAGGAAGCTGCCAGGGAATTTGCGCGTCTGGGCTTCGATCAAGCGAATATCAACATCATCGCTGAGCAGGCAGGCATCGGGAAGGGCACGATCTACCTGTATTTTGAAAACAAACGCGAACTCTTTCTCGCTATGCTGCGTGCCATAGCTCAGGCGCACATCGCCGCTATTCGCGCATCTCTGGCTTCTCCTGGCACGCTGCAAGCCCGTCTGGAGGGACTCTATAGTGCCTTTGCACATTTGGCCGCGCAGGATCGCGACAGCTTCAACGTCTACATGAGCGCTCTCTACGGCGTCAATCGGTCTTTCCAGGCCGAAGCGATCAAGTTGATGCGCGATTATGTGGCGATTATCGCCCTGATGCTGGAGACAAGCCAGGCGCGTGACGAGATCACCTGCGCGGATATCGAGGCCTGCGCGTTAATGGTACTCTCACAAACCGAGTCGTATGTGCTCTCAGCCATTACCCTGGGCCAATCGGAACAGGCGCTGGCCCGTCAGGCTCCAGAGGTGGCACGCCTGATTCTACACGGCCTCAGTGACCAGAGCGGATAACCCTTTTTTTATCGTTTTTATTGACTGATGGCCCACCCATCTAAACAGCTCATTGAACAATCGAGAAGGACGGTACATTTTATGCAATCATTCCCATTCATGCCTTTATTGCGGCGCTTGTTTCACTTACGTGAAACACCTTATGGCTTTAAAAGCCCGCGCTACCTGCTCAAGTGGGTGTTCATCAGTACGTTGATCGGTCTGGTGGCTGGCGTGGGGGCTATCGCCTTCTACTCGGCCATTCAATTCGCCACGACGGTTCTGCTCGGCAAACTGGTTGGTTATCTGCCACCGACACCAAGCGGCGAGGGGAATGGCGGTGCCATGTCGTTCTGGTCTGCGGCACGCCCCTGGCTGCTGCCGCTGGTGACGATGGGCGGCGGACTTCTCTCTGGCCTGATCGTCTTTAAATTGGCTCCCGAAGCTGAGGGGCACGGCACAGACGAGGCAATCAAAGCCTTCCACAACGGCACAACGATCCGCGCACGCGTTCCCCTGGTCAAGCTAGTCGCCTCGGCGATTACGATTGGTACAGGCGGCTCGGCGGGACGTGAGGGACCAGCAGCGCAGATTAGCGCGGGCTTTGGCTCTATTCTAGCCTCGGCGCTCAAACTGAATCAGCAGGACCGCCGTATTGCGCTGGCTACCGGCATTGGCGCGGGCATCGGAGCAATCTTTAGCGCACCGCTGGGCGGAGCAATTCTGGCAGCGGAGATTCTTTATAAGAACGACCTGGAGGTTGAGGCACTCATCCCGGCACTGATGTCTTCCATCGTGGGCTACAGCGTTTTCGGTGTCTGGTCAGGCTGGCATCCCCTCTTCGCGGTTCCCAATAACCTGGCCTTCTCTTCGCCGCCACAGTTGCTCTTTTATGTCGTGCTGGGTCTGCTGTGCGGCCTCGTCGGCGTACTCTACGCACGCGGCTTTTACGGCATCACCGGGTATTTCCATCACCTCAAGGTGCCCAACTGGCTGAAACCAGCCATCGGCGGGCTGCTAGTCGGCTTAATTGCCCTAGTGATCCCGCAAGCGCTGGGCATGGGCTATGGCTGGGTCCAGATTGCAATGGGCCAGGGCATCATGGGTATCCCACTCTGGATTATCCTGTTGCTACCCTTTGCAAAAATTCTCACCACCGGCCTCTCCATCGGCTCCGGTGGCTCTGGCGGTATCTTTGGACCCGGCATGGTCATCGGAGGCATGCTGGGCGCAGCCCTCTGGCGACTCTGCTATCATGTAGTGCCTGGTTTGCCCGATTCATCCGCGCCTTTCGTGATTGTTGGCATGATGGCACTCTTCGGCGGCATCGCACACGCGCCCCTGGCCGTGATGCTGATGGTCGCGGAGATGACTGGCAATCTCTCCATGCTGGCCCCAGCTATGATTGCGGTTGGTATCTCATCAATGATGGTGGGCGATAACACCATCTACACCAGCCAGCTCCCTACACGGGCGGACTCACCCGCACACCGCCTGCAATTCTCGTTCCCACTGCTCTCAACGCTGGTCGCACGCGCAGCCATGAGGCCACTAAGCATGAGTATCTCACCAGACCAAACACTGGCGGGGGCTGAGCAGGCACTGGCACAGAGCGAAGAAGCGTACGCACCAGTCATCGATGCCAGTGGCAAGCTCGTAGGCGGACTCACGCTGGCCGAGATACAGCAGGTACCCTTGGAAAACCGCGCCAACCAAACGGTAGAAACGATCATGCAGCGCGACGTGCTCACTATTCCGCCAGATGAGAGGCTGGACGAGGCACTTGAGCAACTCACCACGCGCCGTGTCCACTGGGCGCCCGTGCTCGATCTCGACGATGAGAATGTAACCGGCGTAATCTCAAGCACTCAGATTATGCGTGCTTATCGGCAAACCCTGACCAAAGGTGTGAAGCGCATGCGTGGCCTGACAGCAGGCACAGTGATGCTGGAGATCGAGATTCGGCCAGAGATGCCCCTGACTGGCAAAACGCTACGTGACGCACACCTGCCCAACGAGAGTCTGGTCGTCTCCATCCGCCGCCAGGGCGAGATGGTCTTTCCGCGCGGCGGCACCATCATCCAGACTGGTGATTTCGTGACGTTTATGGTCAGCTCAGTTGGCGAAAATCGCCTACAAGCGTATCTCGACGAGCGAGACATAGCAGCTACATCGATGTAGTGAAGATAACGAACAACGTATATTGTAATACACGTTGTTCGTTATCTTCACTACAAAATGAGTAAAGCGCTATGTACGTTGCAGAGTACAAGAATAAGCAACATCATAGATAGAACGCAGAAAGGCCAGAGCTACAGAGACAGCAGAGAACGAACATCGTAATCAAGGAAATCAGCGAAGCTGTCCTCCGTCAAACTGGCGTCCACAAGAGCCTGTTCGCGCCCGCTCAGGCTCTCCATGTCGATTGATCCGAGCCACACCACCTTTGCTCCCAAGAGCCACAGTAGTATGTGTAGCTACCTACGTGGAACGTTCAGTACCCAAATCCAGATGCACGAGGCGAAAGCCACGCTACCAGCAATTACAAACAGGTGAAATACTTCGTGAAAGCCGAAGATGCGTGGAAAGAGGTTCGGGCGCTTGCAGGCATAGACAACTGCGCCAATGGTATAGAGCATGCCGCCGAGCAACAATGTGGCTACTGCGTACCAAGGAACAACCGTCAGAAAGGCTGGTATGGCCAGAAGAACCACCCAACCCATGCCGATGTAGAGTGTGGCAGTCACCCAGCGCGGCAGGTGGAGTGTAAAGATAGCTAGACCGACGCCGAGCGCGGCCAAGATCCAGATTACAACCAGGATGGCGATACGTAGCCAGCCAGAGAGAAGATTAAAGCAGAGTGGCGTATAGGTTCCCGCAATCAGCACAAAAATATTGGCGTGATCGATAGTGCGTAAAAGGCGGCGCGGCTTTTCTCGCCAGTGGCCAATGTGGTAGCATGCGCTAACCGTATAGAGTTCGAGCATACTCAAACCAAAAATCAAGAGCGAGATGAACCTAGGAAGGTCAGTGCGGCTATGCCAGCAAAGTGCGATAGTGAGCAACAGCGAGGCACAGGCAGCGAGCGCGTGCGACCAGCCGCGCATCAATGGTTTGGCAGGGATCTCTGCCTGGATTGGTGAAACGTTGTGTATGGTATCCATAGAATATTTCCTCGCTATGCTGAACCAATGCCCCTCCGGCTTATCGCCCGCCTCGCCAACGTACCTGGTCCTTGTAGAGAAGTATAGAACTTGGCGAGCCAAAAAGCAGCGTTGCTGGCTAACAAGCACTTTCATCCAAGGAACATGCTCTCTAGCATTGTTTACATAGATACAACAATGCTATGCCTCATTCTATCATGGCTACTTTATCCGCTAAACTTGCTCAATTAGCTCCTGCGCAGTATATTAGTACGAGCAGAGGTGAGGCTGACTCCACCAGTCTCATTTGAGGAGGGAATAGTTCCTAAAAATTTCGCGTTTTCTCAAACGCTGGGTTAACAAAATTGAGCGATGGTTTTTTGGAACATACGCCGAGCGTTTATACAGCATCAAGCCTGACACATCTTCTATGGAACACATAGCAAGTAGATATACAAGAGAAGAGCACAGCAATACTATGAACAATCGTATCAATAAGAAAGCTACTGATCGCTATCGCTCCCTGCGCACAAAAGGCGGGGCGATTACCGAGGATGAGCGCCTGTTAAGCCGTCCAACTCAACCGTTAATCAGTCCAACCGAGCCAGTGACGCATGAGCAAACGCGGCGGGACGACCATGCCTTTGAACGTGCTATCAATTTCGATTTTACGGTCACTGATCCCTGGCGTGTGCTGCGTATCATGAGTGAATTCATCAATGGCTTTGACGCTCTGGCGCATATTCCCGCTTCAGTCACCATCTTTGGCTCAGCACGTATTCAACCCAGTAACCCAACCTACGAGGCCGCCGTCGAAACCGCCCGCTTACTGGCAAAGGCTGGCTTCGGTATTATTACTGGTGGCGGACCAGGTATCATGGAAGCTGGCAATAAGGGCGCACAGGAGGGGGGAAATCTCTCCATTGGCTGCAATATTGAACTGCCGTTTGAGCAATCCTCCAATTCCTACCTGGATGTCTCGCTCGATTTCAGCTACTTTTTTGTGCGCAAAACAATGTTTATTAAGTACTCTAGTGCCTTTATCATTTTTCCTGGTGGCTATGGAACTATGGACGAACTTTTTGAGGCACTGACCCTCATCCAGACGCACAAAGTCATCCATTTCCCAGTGATCCTCTACGACTCGAAATATTGGAGTGGGTTGCTAGAGTGGATGCGCACGACGATGTTGGCTACGGGCATGGTTTCTCCGCAGGATCTCGCTATGCTACGCATCTCTGATGACCCTGAGGAGATCTGTAAACTGGTGACTGAGGCTCACCATGCCAGCTACCGTATGGACGACGATGATCCCCACAGGGAAAAGTCAATCCGCTGATTCTTCTAGCGCCTCATCTTCTGGCCCCTCTGAGCCCCGTTGCTTTAGAATAACTGTGCTCAGAGGCGGCAAGGTCAGCAGGATTGAATGGGGACAGGATTGCCAGAAGGTTGGCTCACTGACCATCGTCTGCGTATTTTCTAGCCCACTTCCGCCATAGCGGGTCGCGTCACTATTCAGAACTTCCGTATAGATCCCCGTCTGCGGCACACCCAGACGATAGCCCTGACGAGGGACCGGCGTAAAGTTACAGACAAAGATCAGCGTCTCGTCAGCCTTGGCGCTTTTGCGCGTGAAAGAGATCACGCTGTTATCCGAATCGTATGGATCAACCCAAGAGAAGCCCTCTGGATCATTGTCTAGCACGCTGAATGCCGGTTCCTGCATATAAAGTCGGTTCAGATCGCGCACAAATACCTGGAGTTGTGCGTGACGCGGGTCGCTGGGCGGCGTGAGCAGGTGCCAATCCACACTCTCTTTGTAGTTCCACTCGCTCCACTGCCCAAACTCTCCACCCATGAAAAGCAACTTTTTGCCAGGATGCCCCCACATGTAGCCGAAGAAGGCCCGTAAATTGGCGAAACGCTGCCAAATATCGCCCGGCATCTTATTAATCAACGATCCCTTCACATGTACAACTTCATCATGTGAGAGCGGAAGAATGAAATTCTCTGAATACGCGTACATCAGCGAGAAGGTGATATTACTATGGTGGTAGCGACGATGAATCGAGTCTAAATGCATGTATTCCAGCATATCGTGCATCCAGCCCATGTTCCACTTCATGCTAAAGCCCAAGCCGCCAACATAGGTGGGACGTGAGACCAACGGCCAGGCTGTAGATTCCTCAGCCATGGTCAGCGTACCCGGCATCTGGTCATAGACAGCCTCGTTGAGTTGACGCAGGAAATTGATGGCTTCCAGATGTTCGCGTCCTCCATACTGGTTTGCGTCCCACTCGCCGGATTTGCGCTGGTAGTCCAGGTAGAGCATCGAGGCCACGGCATCGACGCGCAGCCCATCGATGTGATACTCACGTAGCCAGTAGATAGCGTTGGCGATCAGGAAATTGCGCACCTCGCTGCGTCCATAGTCGAAGATGAGCGTGCCCCAATCCTTATGCTCACCTTTGCGGGCATCGGCGTATTCGTAGAGATGCGTGCCATCAAAATAGCTCAGCGCGTGCCCATCCTTGGGAAAATGGCCCGGCACCCAGTCCAGCAACACACCGATGCCCAACTGATGCATATGATCGACAAAATACTGGAAATCCTCTGGCGTGCCGAAACGGCTGGTCGGCGCGTAGTAGCCAGTCACTTGGTAGCCCCAGGAGCCATCGAAAGGATATTCCATGATTGGCAGAAGCTCGACATGCGTAAATCCTAACTCTTTGACATACGTGCCCAGCGCATCAGCCAGCTCACGGTACGTCAGGAAGCGATCTTCTTCTACCGCGCCCTCAACATGGCGTTCCGGCATATGCTTCCACGAACCCAGGTGAACCTCATAAATCGACATCGGCGCTTGCAACCCCTGGTGCTGCTCGCGTGTACTCATCCACACGTCGTCATGCCATTGGTGTAGATGGATGTCTGCGACTATACTGGCAGTATTTGGACGGAGTTCACAGGCGAAGGCGTAGGGATCGATCTTGTCAACCGCATAATTATTATAGCGCGAATAGATCGAGAATTTATAGAGTGCGCCTACCTGCACCCCAGGAATAAAGCACTCCCAGACTCCCAGGTCATTGTGACGCCGTTGCATAGGATTGGCGCTACGATTCCACTGATTAAAATCGCCAATCACCGAGACAGTTAGCGCGTTCGGTGCCCACACCGCAAAATGTGTGCCTACCACTCCATTGAGCGTACGCACATGCGCACCCATTTTCTCGTATAAATGATAATGCTTGCCCTGCCCAAAGAGATACAGGTCAAAGTCGCTAAATATCGTTTCTGGCTCTGGTTCTGTCATTACTGTATTTTCCTGTTTAAGATTATGCTGAAGTTCGGTCATCGCCCACATTCCTTCTTGTATCAAATGAAATACCATCCCCTTCAGCATAACACATTTCCAAAAGCCCTGGAGCACATGACGGCGCGGATCTTTCGCATCCAAGAGGGATATCTAACACGTACACAGGTACTATAACATTGCTCAAACGCTGCAAACTAGAGTAATATTATCCATGGGAAAAGACAGATATCTTTCTCTTCTTCGTACAAAGGTGTCGCGTATCATCAGCGATTCGTCGCTCTTCCGAGGATATTCCATTAACCCGCCTCGCTTTCGCAACACATAGGTTACAGATAGACGCGAAAACCTTGAAATATGCCTACAATTCGTTGTAACCTCACAGTCTATAAACATGTTGATGTGTAGTGTCGAGTAGAAAGAATGCATTTGTGCTACAGAAAGCTCCAACAACGGAGATAACCCAGTCACCTCAGTCCCATAAGAGAAGAAGGATTCGCGCCATTTTAGGACTACTGACGGGACTGATCGGTCTCGCCAATCTCTTGACGATCATTCTTTCCAGAGAGACACAAAATGTGTGGCTGGGTGTGTGGATGCTGGATACGTACCACAACGTACACAAACTGCTCGCAGTTATGGGCTTCTTTTTGGTCATGCTTGTGTATGGCATAGTGCGTGGAAAACGCCAAGCATGGATAGCCACAGTGATTCTGCTGGCGCTCTCAGCCTTTCTTTCGACGCTCGCAGGCAGGCCGCTGATCGCTACCACACTGGTCGCTGCGCCGATTCTGCTACTACTCGCCTGCACACGCCATTTTCAGGCGAAAAGCGATCCCCCTACGCTGCGACGCGGGTATATTGCTTTGCTGGCGGGACTCAGTATCGTTACGTTGTACAGTATTGGCGGTCTGATCATGTTATATGATCAATTTGAATTACTGGTGAATCGCTTTGGCCTCGTTGAAGTCTGGTTTCGCCTGCTCACAAACGCTCATCTGCCGCGTCATTTATTTGGCGTGCAGGCATTTTTCTTTGGGCGGGTGCTCTCCCTCCTTGCCCTCAGTGCCGTGCTGTATGGTATAGCACTGATCTTGCGCCCGGTTGCCGCAAAACTGCTGCCCAATGAGCAGGAACACCATGTAGCCCGCGCACTCACACACACCTATGGTACCAATAGCATCTCCTATTTCGCACTGGAAGCAGAAAAGTCCTTTTTCTTCTCACATTCAAGAAAAGCCTTTATTAGCTATGTATTGGAAGGCAGTGTGGCAGTGGTGGCAGGCGACCCACTTGGGCCACCAGAAGAGATGCTGCCAATCATTGAACAATTCGTCTCGTTCTGCGACAGGCAAGATTGGAGCATGGTCTTCTGGCAGGTACGCGATACGTATACGGAGTTGTATCGTCAGGCTGGTATGCATTTGCTGAAAATTGGTGAAGATCCCATCATCGATACAGAGACCTTTACGCTCGCAGGTAAAGCGATGGCGAATGCGCGTACAAGTGCCAGACATGCTGAAAAGGCCGGACTGAACATCGTCTTTTACCACGGACAGGTTCAGGATGCTGAACAACGTACACAAATGGAACAGATATCACAAGCGTGGCTGATCCAGAAAAACGGCGCGGAGATGGGTTTTAGTATGGGTCGCTTTGAGGTTGAGGGAGATAACGAACAGGTGTATGCACTCGCGGTTGACATCAACAATCAAGTATGTGGCTTTCTCAGCTTTGTGCCAATTTACGGACGTAAAGGCTGGGGCATCGATCTGATGCGCCGTGCTCCACAGGTACCAGGCGGGATGATGGAACTCTTGATTGTACGCTCAGTGGCATATCTGAAAGCGAGCGGGGCGGAGATGGTGAGCCTGGGCCTAGCTCCCATGAACAACGTCAACCAATCTGATGCCAGTCGCCTGGAAGCAAGCATGGAGTTCTTGGCAAATGTCGTGGGTGATCTGAAGAAGAAAGCCTCGCTCTGTACCTTTAAGAAGAAGTTTCAGCCAGCCTGGGAGAGTCGGTATCTGGTCTATTCTAGCAAACTCGGCTTGCCCAAGGCTAGTTGGGCACTCTATCGCGCCCATCAATGCGATGCCACAGTCTCGCGCACAGCCTATCAGGCCGTGAGCAAATGGCGGACAGAGCGCCGTGAAGCCCGCCTACAATCTGGCTGCGAGGGTTTTTCAAGCGAAAAAATGCCATCTCCCAGTGCAAAAGCTGTGCCATTAGCGAGAGTTGAGCAACCAGTAGCCTAGCCATCGGCTGCTCAACTCTCGCATCACGACATCTGAGCATGCCAGCTAGAATCGGCGCAGAGCCTCAAAGAGATTTTCGTTATCAGGCATATTGCCGGGAGAATCCTGGATCTCGATATAACGGATGACGCCTTCTTTATCAATGGCAAAGAGAGCGCGTTCGGGCATACCAGCCTGGTGGCGTATACCATAGAGATCGACAATCTGTCCCTGTGGATAAAAATCCGACAACAGCGGGAATGTCGTGTTCATGGATTTGGCCCAGGCTCCCAACGCGAAGGCACTATCCATACTAATGCTAACCACTTCAGCATCCAGATCTTTAAAACGATCCAGTTCAGCCTCATAAGAGGGCAGTTGAGCAGAACAGACACTACTAAAAGCAAAAGGCACAAAAGCCAGTACAACATTCTTCTGGCCACGGAAATCACTGAGATGCCAGTCCTCGCGGTTGGCGGTCTTCAATGTAAAATCGGGAGCACTGTCCCCAACCTTGAGGGTGTGGCTTGCGGCACGAGACATTGTGTTCCATCCTTCCTATCCTGAGTAGATATTGTTTGCCTTAGGTTACTAGTCAAGGAGACGAAACGTCTTGCCAGTTAGGGAGACGAAACATCCTGTAAGTAAGCGCTAAGGTTTTTCCAATAAACGCGCAAATAGCAATCAAACTTGCCCTTCGGGATTCTAGCACCTCCTGGAAGGCCGTGTCAAATCAGCTTTACTCTTCTCTGATCTGGCATTGAAAGAGCGATCACGTCTTACTGATTTGGCGAAGGCACACGCCCAAGCTTTTACCAAACCAGAATACCGTTTTTATTATCTTAGAAAGGATGCACTGGTATATCCCTACCTTTGCAAAAGAGCGTATGCTGCAAGAAAAGATGGCTCCTGAATACGGAGAGCGTCCCATTGATCTGCCTGTCCAAGCTCCATCTAGGCCCGTTGTGCGTCTGGTGCAGTCTATTTGGCAGACTATACAGGCTCGGCGCGGCGTCATGGCTTATCTCCCATTTATCGTGGCGATCACGCTGCTCTTTTATGGTGTTTCCCAACAGATTTTTCAGACCTTTACTGACGCGTTGCGCTACCAATGCTATGCACGGCTCTTCTGGCATGGTAGCCAAGGCATCCAGCACTTGCCAGATATCCAATGCTCTTTTCTCTCAGACTTTCACATGCCCGCCAATGGCATTCCGCCATTTCATATCCTGCCATTTGAGTACCCGCCATTTACGCTGAGTATTTTTTCGCTGCCCCTGGTCCTACCGCTCCCGTATTACCAGATCGCCTTTGCGGGCCTCATGGCCTGTGCCGCACTGGGAATCTACTGGCTGCTGCTGCGCTATGGACCGCAAAGAGCTGGCATCGCCTGCATGCTCTATCTTGTGCTTGGTGCCTGGGCCACGGCTGAGGGACGTTTCGACCTTGTGCCCGCTGGCTTGACTCTGCTCTGCGTGATTGCGGCAGAACGCCAACGCTGGACGCTGGCCTATATCGCTCTGGCCTTGGGCTTCCTACTCAAAATCTATCCCTTACTTCTGCTCCCGGTGCTCTTTTTGGCCGAGCAGATTACAACAGGACGCATCGCCAAACCGTCTCAGACCCTCACGCTCAAAACACTTCCAAACGAGATCTGGCACGCGTTAGGTGGCATTGGACAATGGCGCTGGAAAAACGCACTCCTCTTTTTTGGCCTGATCCTTGGAATAAGTGCCATATTTGCAATCATCAATTTTCAGGGGACGATTGTCAGTCAATTGAGTTACTTTGTCAATCGGCCCGTCGAGATCGAATCAACAGGGAGCACCGTGCTCTGGCTGAGCACGTTGATTGGTCATCCTGCTAATGTGGTGTATACCTTTGGTTCGGTCAATATCGAAAGCGATCTGGACGATATTGTCGCGCTCGCCTTTGATCTGTTTTTTGTGCTCGGTGTTGCTCTCACGATCCTTTGGCAGTGGCGTGGCACATTCGATCTGACTCAGGCGTTTATCGCCCTCCTGCTGGTTTTTGTCGCCACCGGCAAGGTTTTCAGTCCACAGTACTTGATCTGGCTGATCCCGTTGTTAGCCTATAACGGAGCCTTCAATCGGCCCTGGCTCATCCTCTGGGGCTGCATTTCTCTTCTGACGACGATTATCTACCCGTTCCTCTTTTCACAGGTCACAGATATTACCCAGCTTGCGGCTGTGCCTGGCTTTATCGAAATTGTTGGCGCACGCAATATCCTGTTGGTCCTGGTTACTCTGGCCCTTTTCTTCAATTGGTGGGGTTTCAATCAACACAAAAAACCTGCCTTTGTTTTACCCTAAATTTCGTAAGCAACACAAGAGCCGGGCGTGATAAAAAGTCCCGCCCGGCTCTTGTGTTGCTTACGAAATTTTCATGTTTTAGCTCACAGTCATAGAGATAGTGCCTTTCGATGGAAAGAAAATTTCGCCGTAATTTGCCAGAGAGAGCCGTGTGACGATATACTACTATATAGACAGTATATTTTCAGAAAACAGACAGAGAGCAGAAACAAGATGATTGATTTACGCAGTGATACCGTAACTCTCCCCACCCAGGCCATGCGTGAGGCTATGTATCGCGCTGAATTAGGCGATGATGTGTATGGCGAAGATCCCACGGTGAATCGCCTGCAAGAGATGGCGGCTGAGGTGGCAGGCAAAGAGGCAGCTCTCCTGGTGCCCAGTGGGAGCATGGGCAACATCGCCGCAGTCATGGCCCACACGGGACGCGGCGAGATTTTTCTGGTGGGCGACCGATCACATATTTATCTCGCTGAGCAGGGTGGTGCTTCGACGCTTGGCGGCTCGCCCAGGGTAGGTCTCAAAACGGACGCTGGCGGGATGCTCGATCCACGTGAAGTACGTGCGAACATCACCGACGCGAGCGACGACCATGTTTCCGCCAGCACGTTGCTCTGTCTGGAGAACACACATAACTTCTGTGGCGGCGCTGTCCTGAGCATTGAGCAAGTGGAGACGCTGTGTGAACTGGCACACACGCATGGCATGGCGGTACACATGGATGGCGCACGCATCTTTAACGCAGCCACCGCGCTGGGTTTGCCTGTGAAAAACCTGTTAGCTAGCGTCGATTCAGCCATGTTCTGTCTCTCCAAAGGACTGAGTGCGCCAATTGGTTCGATGGTCGTGGGCAAACGTGATTTCATCAAACGTGTCCATCGCGTGCGCAAGCTCCTGGGCGGTGGCATGCGTCAGGCGGGCATCTTCGCGGCAGCAGGCATCGTGGCGCTAGAGCAAATGGTCGAGCGGCTCGCCGAGGATCACGCGAACAGCAAATTGCTGGCTCAAGGACTGGCCGACTACCCACAGATCGAGATCACGCCCGAACGTGTCGTCACAAACATCGTCATCTTCTCTCTACACACCTCCAACGGCCAGTTGGCAGACCGAACCCACACAGAGTTGTTCCTACGCAAAAGCCGCGAACAGGGCGTGCTCATGGGCGCAATTAGTGCGGGGAAAATTCGTGCCATCACCCATTATGGAATTAGCGAAGAAGATGTAAAAACAGCGCTGAATGGCATTCGGCACGCTCTGATCGAAATGGACGCAGCCGAGCAATAGTAGAATGTTATGTTAAATAATACGCGGACTTGCAACCCGCATATTATAAGAGATCCACGCTGGGATGGGCGCTACTTTCGTACCACAAATACCAGTTCTGTTGCGAACGCAAAAGTGCGTACATCCCATGCTGCATCATCTACCAGTTCGCGAAAGTGGGCTGTATAATAGGCTGCCATCCCTTTGCTTCTGCCACCCAAACTGTGGACTGGGAACGAGACAATCAGGTAACGTGCGTTGATCGCTCGCAAAAGATGATACCCAGCATGTTTATCGATTTGCTCAAGGCAAGGGATAGCTTTGAGCACGAATGCAACATCCACTTCCTGTGTTGGGCAAGCCTGGATAACATCACACGTCTGTATATGTCCCCGCACATGCATATGCTGCAAAAACTGGTTCAGGAAATCGACGAGGGGCGCGAAGATG
Organism: Ktedonobacteraceae bacterium; assembly: GCA_039923935.1. Lineage (GTDB taxonomy): Bacteria > Chloroflexota > Ktedonobacteria > Ktedonobacterales > Ktedonobacteraceae > Paraktedonobacter. The sequence goes on from JBDTBU010000094.1 coordinate 21,318, forward strand.
TCGCATCCGTAATAGGTGGCATCCTCTGCCAGTGGTAGCCAGGGAATCGCCATTGGATTGAGGCCACAGGCGATGTCAAGCACACTTTGAATCGGCGCAATGTCGGCGAGAATAATGCTGTAAAACTGCTCAAGGATGGGCAAACGCTCTCTGGTGGAAGCGTGATGCGCCATAATCTCACGACAAAAACGCTGTAACTCCGTCCGATTGTCGTTGTGGGCAACTGCTACCAACTCGCTGAGCCAGGCGGTGTAATTTTCGCGACCATCGAGATAGGCACCACCGACCTGATGCAGTTTGTTTTTTGTTGCTTTAAGCGCCTCTTTCGTGGTGCGCCGTTTCGTCAACTCTTGTGAGCCGATACCACGCACCAAATCAGCGCACACGCCGTTGTATTTGGTGCTACTCAGTACATCATTGACCAGCTTATCCAGCGCTTCATCAGGATTCCTGAGCATGGTAACTCCCCCTTAAACGCTGGGTGAGCATGGTCATGAAACGGAGATTGTGGATGGTCGCCAGACGAAAAAAGAGCGTGTCGTTGATTTTGAAAAGATGATGCAGATAGCCCACCGTGTAATGGGTACAACAAAGACAATCGCAGTGCGTCGAAACGGGCACATTATTCTTGATGTGCTTATCATCGTTGACATACACATAGGAGAACCATTTCTCAGCGAGACTGATCGGATCGTCGCTGGCGAAGGCATAAAGCCGTGCATGACGCGCATCCCGCGTGGGCATGGCACAATCGAAAATGTCGTACCCCATACGTACACACTCCACAATACTGCCAGGATGGCCGACACCGAGCGCGTGCATCGGGAATTGTCTGGGCACCAGTTCACGCGTATAGTGAATGATGTCGTTGAGCAGTTTCCCATGCTTATCCAGGGGCCAGCCACCATAGCCAAAACCATCGAAACCGATCTCTAACAAGGCTTCACTACAGTGCTTACGTAGCTCGACTGAGCCGCCACCCTGGATAACACCGAAGAGCAACGGACGCTTCTCTTCTGCTAGCCGCTTCTCGTCGATGAGATGCTGATACTCTTTTTTACAACGCTTGGCCCAGGCAATGGTACGCTTCACAGAGAGGTCTTGCACGTCCTGGGGCGCATCCACATGGGTACAATAGTCGAGGCACATGATAACATCGCTATCATAACTCATTTGCAACTGGACGGCTTTTTCCGGTGTAAGCTGAAACTTGCGGTTCGCACCTTCTGGCTTAAAGGTGATACCATCTTCATCCAGCGTACCAAATTTCGCGTTCTGCTGGATCAACGAATACGCCTGGAAGCCGCCAGAATCGGTGATGATGGGACGCGACCACGCGCTCATCGCATGTAACCCATCCAGCGCATGGATCGTTGAGGAACCGGGCCGCTGCATCAGATGGAAGATATTCATCACGACGGCTTGCACTTCGCAGGATACGAGATCGGTTGCATCGGTTGCGCGTACAACGCCGAGCGTGGCGTCTGGCATGAATACCGGTAATTGCAGTTCACCATGCGGTAATTGTAACGTATTAGACTGATACGGTTGTTCTGATTGAGATATATCGGATGTCGTTTGTATCGCTTGTTCCATTATTTTCCTTGATGGATCTCCCTATCTTCCAAACATCTTTGCTGAATGGTGTGGATAGTATATCAATTACCAGGGCTAAGGGCAAGCAGAAACGCCTCTCAATTGCTAGTGTTGCCAGGGAAAATGCGGCGAACGCTTTTCCTGGAAAGCCTGCATTGCTTCCTGGGAATCACCCGTCGTAAAAGCGATACCAAGTGCATTGATGCCATATTCAATCGCAGTATCCAGATCGGTGGTCATCCAACGATTGACCAGATCTTTCTGGAGAGCAAGCGCAGTTGGGCTGTGCCGATTGATGCGCTGACACATAGCTTGTGCTCGCGGCAACAGTTCGTGCGCTGGCACCACATAATTGACCAGACCATACCCCTCAGCGCGTGCCGCATCCCAGCGATCCCCTGTGAAGAGAAACTCTTTCGTACGTAACGCTCCAAGGAGATTGAGCAGAAGCGCACCTTCAATAACTGAGGGAATGCCGATCTCAATCTCAGGCATCCCAAAGAGCGCTGTCTCAGCCGCAATGATGATATCGCAACCCACCACAAGTTCAAGTCCGGCACCGAGACAGACGCCATTGACGGCAGCGATCACCGGTTTCTCCAAACGACGGATTTTTTCGATGAGTGTGTGCAGTTCACGAATAAAGAGACGCGCAGTAGTCGCTGTCAGTTCATGCAGTTCTCGTATATCGGCTCCTCCCACAAAGACGCGCTCGCCCGCACCCGTGATAATGACGGCTCGTACTGTCTCATCAAGCGCAATAGCATCTATCGCATGAGTAAGCTCACGGATAGTCTGCTTGCTGAGCACATTTGCACGACTAGGGTTATTGATGGTAATGGTAGCAATCTCCTCAGTGTGCGTCACGAGGAGCATTTCATAGGTATGCATAGTATACCTCCGTTTATGTATACAGCGGAATGAGCAGCACAGATGCGCGTACAAAGTGTTTTCTACGATCATCACAAAGTCACATTGCGCAACAAAAGATCAGAGCCTCGATCTTTGTCGCGCAATGTGACTTGGCGATGCACGTTTACGGCCTGGGAGGATGTGGAATGGGGCAGACCCCGCCCACAAGCTGATTACCAGCTTCAACACCTGCCAGCGTACTCTCGTCAACATCCGTCAGAAATGTCGCGTGAAAACGATTGACCATGTTGCTCAAGCCAACAGTCAGACAAATATCGATAATCTGTTCCGCGCTGAAGTGTTGGGTCAGCGCGTTGTAGGTATCGTCGTCGATAACAATGTCTCTGGTCGAACATTGTGCATAACGAACAATAGCTGCTTCTGATGCAGAATACACCTCTGCTGGTAGTGGATCATCACCAAGATGGCTAAGTTGGGCTTCTGTAAGACCGACGCTCCGACCGAGCACCGTATGGGTGGGGATTCAATAGTAGCAGTTGTTGACGACGGTTGCTGTGGTGTAGGCAAGTTCTGCTTCCTTGGATGTCAGGCTCCCGCCGCGATAGACCACTGCGCCAAAGTCAGAAAACTTTTGCAGTGCACGCGGATGGTTTGCCATCACGCGATACAGATTGACAATCCGGCCACGATGCTGACGAATCTGATCCAAGGCGGTGCGTGCATCTTCTGGAAGTGAAGGATCATCTTCCCGTAAAATAGGAATGCGTGCCACTGGTGCCTCCTTCGATTGGAAACTATATTTTGTACTTTTTTTTACAAAATGCCACGTTTGCGTAAAATCTCCATGACCTGCTCTGTATGCCCTAGCATATGACCGATCAGCCCTGGCATCCACTGCGTGATTGTCATGGTGCCAAAGGGGGGCACTTCAAGCTCTTTGTCAGCAATGGCTGGATCGGCAGCAGGTAAGCAGGTATCGAGGGCATGGCGTAGGCTAGCAATCCGATCAGCCGCTTCCTGAGCAGACGGAGGTGCAGCGCCCAGAACATCATGCCCTAGTTCCTCGCGAAACATGAAAAGCTTGGGATCATGCCGCATACGTTCCACGTCAGCAATCCACAGGAGACCACTCAGATGAATGTGCGAAACGATTTGCGCCACCGTCCAGCCACCATCGGGATCTGCTCGATGGAGATCAGCATCTTTGAGGCCGCGTAGCACAGTCTCAAACGCGAACAGCCCTTCATGAGCGGTTGTGGCAGCACTGGTAAACAGGTCTGTTGTATGCGATGAATGTGTGTCCATATTTTCCCTCCTTGAACAAAAAAGACATGTAATACACCAAAATTCGCAGATGAGCATTGCCCCGTCTTGATCGCTCTGCTATAATGATACGCCAGAACAAGATCGAGTGCAAGAAGGAAAAAGATCGTAAAAGGAGAAATTACACTATGTTGCCAGAATTCCAACGCGTCTACTGGGAAAGCGGGTTTCGCGCTCCTGACTGGTATAATCAGCTTGAACATGAGCTAACCACTTCTATTTTCTCAGTGGTGCATGATGATGCAGAACTCAAAGCGTGGCGGCATCAGGTCTACGAGTTGGCAGGTGAGATGCTGGAACGTGGCGACATTCCGCTAGCCACAACTGGTCCCAACCTGGATAGCGAGCGTCAGCCGCTAGACACCATCGTCATTCACCACACCGAAGAAGACCCGGCCATTTCGCTGGCAAAACTGTCAGCCATCGGTCTGTTGCGCCAATATGGCTTGCACTATCTGGATGATAACGTGCTGGAGGGCAAGGTCAGGGGCGAGCCTGTCTGGTCGGGCCATTTCCGCCAGGGCAAAATGGTCTTTTTCGCCTACCACTGGCTGATTCGCCCGGATGGTACGGCTGAACGACTGCTTGAAGATGACGCGATTGGCTGGCACGCTGGCGACTGGGATACCAATACACGCTGCATCGGTATCGCGCTCTCCGGCAACTACGAGCACGCCACGCCGCCGGCAGCCCAAATTGCCGCCGTCGCACATCTCATCAAAACCTGCTATCCATCGATTGTGCCTGAGCGCATCCTGGGCCATTGTGAGGTACGTCTCAATGGCACCACTTGCCCTGGTGATCGTTTCTTAACCGAATGGAAAGCACCGTTGCTCAAAAAGATGTAATTGAACACCAAGAGAGTGTCTGAAAAGCAGTTTCCAAACACTCTTCTAACAAACATCAACCTTGCACTTTGCGTTGCTGTTTGGCCTTAAATTGCTCATAGAACTCGCGATGCGCGTCACCCATAAGCAGTAGAGCCTGCGCCTGCGCCTCGGCCTCGATGGCTGTGGCGAGATCCATGTTTTGCTCGGCGTTGAGCATGTGCTTGGTCATGGAGATCGCCAATGTAGGAGCGTTCGCCAAGCGCGTGGCCCACTGACGAGCTGCGGGCAACAGGTCCGCATGAGGCACAACGCGATTGACCAGACCGTACCGTTCGGCAGTGGCGGCGTCGATAGTGTCGCCCAACAGGAGCAACTCGCTGGCCCGACCAAACCCGACAATTCTGGGCAATAGATAGCCCGCACCCATGTCCGCCCCGGTCAGGCCAACTTTGGTGAAGAGAAAGGCGAAACGAGCACGGTCTGAGGCAATGCGCAAATCCGAGGCCAGAGCTAGCACAGAGCCAGCCCCGGCAGTCATGCCATTCAGCGCAGCAATGATCGGCTTATCAAGTTGGCGCATGTTCTGGACAACGGCTCCAGTCATGCGAGTGAACTCCAAATGCTCACGCATGTCGCGTTTGAGCAGTTCACCAATGATCTCGTGCACATCACCGCCGGAACAGAAGCTCTCGCCCGCGCCAGTGAGAATCACAGCACGTACCGCATCATCATGACGCAGATCCACAAAGAGATCGCGTAATTGGGCGTAGATCTCGAAAGTCAGAGCGTTCATAACCTCCGGGCGGTTCAAGGTCAGCGTAGCCACACCCTCACTGACCTCGTAGAGAAAATCATAGCTCACAAGGGTTTCCTCAGTTTCTCGCTATCTTACTATTGGGACTATTTTGCTGTGCCTCCCCCATCAATGGGGATCACCTGACCGGTGATATAGTTGGCACCTTCTGAGGCCAGGAAGAGCACAGTAGGAGCGATCTCACCAGGCTGACCAATACGCCCAAGCGGGTTCGTATTCATCACGCGTGCCTCAGCACCCATCTCTATAATACCCTTCGTCATGCGAGTTGCAAATAGACCAGGGGCAATGCAATTCACCCGAATATTGTGAGATCCCCACTCAACTGCTAAAGCACGTGTGAAGTTGATTACAGCAGCTTTACTCGCGCTATACCCAATATAGTTTGTCTCTCCACCGCTCAGACCTGCAACTGAGGCGGTGCTAATAATCGTGCCTTTTTTGCGCTCCAACATATGCCGACCCACGACCTGCGACATAATAAATGTGCCAGTGATGTTCGTGTCGATGACCTGTTTCCAGCGTTCAAGAGGCATCGTTTCGGCAGGTTCGGCCCAGACCTGACCAGCATTGTTGACTAATATATCGATCTTGCCATATGTCGCCAACGTCTGCTGAACCACCTGCTCAACCGAGGCGGAATCGGTCACGTCGCACACAAGAGCGAGCACTGAGATGCCCTGGTCTTTCAGTTGTTGTGCGGCCTCGTTCAACCACTGTTCGCGCCTGGCCGTAATCACCACTGATGCGCCCGCCCGCCCGAAAGCCTCGGCAATTTCCAGGCCCAGCCCACGAGATGCGCCCGTTACTACTGCCACTTCACCGCTAAAATCAAATTGCATAGTACCCATGATTGTCTCCCTTGATTCGTTGGTCCATACCCACAAAAATCAGTGGGTATATCAAATATTCGGTGTCACGATACACAAATCGCCGCGACCCGCAGCAAGGATGGTATTGATCGCGTTACTGGTAGTGAGATAGCCGCCAAGCAAGGTGGGCAGCCCAGCTTCGTTGCGCACGCGATCACTCAGCGCAGTCAGATAGCCGCGCCCATAGGGTAGCTCACTCTCGCTAGTCGTTTGACCAGCCAGGATAGTCAGCAAGTCGCATCCATGCGTTTTGAACTGGCGAGCCATTAGTACCGCATCCTCGACGGTCAGGCCGCCCTTCACGCCATCGCTGGCTGGGAGCGCGACAGCAAGCGGCTTGTGCTCCGGCCAGACAGCACGTACGGCGTCGAAGATCTCCAGCGGGTAGCGCAGACGCTTGGTGAGATCGCCACCGAACGCGTCGTCACGCTGATTCGTGAGCGGTGAGAGAAAGCTGGCTAGTAGATACCCATGAGCGTAGTGTAGCTGCAACAGATCAAAACCAGCTTGTTCAGCCATACATGCCGCCTGAACAAAGCCTTGGAGCACGCGCTGCATATCAGTCTCGTCCATAGCCCTGGGCACCTGACTATACGGTGTATAGGGCATGGACGAGGCTGCCAATAACGGCCAATTGTCGGTACGCAATGGTAAATCGAGGCCGCTGCTACGCGGACGCGTGGAGCCGCGCCGTCCCGCGTGCCCAAGTTGTAGCGCAAGCCGCGCCGTCGAATCCGCCCGCTTTTCCTCTACAAAACGCTGCCATTGCGTCAGATGGTCAGGAGTATAGAGACAGGGATCATCAGACGTAATGCGCCCCTCGGCGGAAACGGCGACGATCTCTGTCAAGAGCAATCCCGCCCCGTGCTCGTCATCTTCTGCTGGATGCGTGCACGTCTGCGTAACCAGACGATTGGGCAGGGTAAGACCGCGCAACGTGAACGGCGTGAACAGAGGTGGCGGTGCAAAAAGCGGTGTGACGCTTGGTGCTGCTTGTGAGCGCACTGAACCAGCGAACCAGCGATCTACACCCTCGCCAAAACGTGCATCACGCAGGCGGAGATCATCGTAAGAGATGCGCCCGCTGCGTGTGAGTAGTTGAAACGCGAAGGGCGTAGGTGCGAGATTGAGATAGCGTTTGAGCGTCTCAAAATACGTCTGACTCTCCTGCGCGGCCTTTTGAAAGACCTCAACCACTGGCTTGCGTTCCAACTCATATTCGTTGAGCGCGGTAGCGAGGTCGGGATACTGCTCAAGGGTGCTGGCTAGCGCGATAGCATCTTCCATAGCCAACTTGGTACCTGAGCCAATTGAGAAGTGCGCAGTGTGGGCTGCATCCCCAAGAAGAACAATGTTCTGGTGCCGCCAACGCCGAGTTTTGAGCGTAGGAAAACTGATCCACTTGGCATTGTTGGAGAGCAGCAACGCGCCTTGCAAATAGGGGGCAAGCAACTGCTGACAATAGGCTAGGCTCTGCTCCTCATCTGCTTGGTCGAGGCCAGCGCGTAACCAGGAATCTTCGTCGCACTCAACGATAAAAGTGCTGGTATCGCCGCTAAAAGGATAGGCGTGAACCTGAAAAAGGCCATGCTCGTTTTCACAGAAAAGAAAGGTAAAGGCATCGAGCACTTTATGCGCACCAAGCCAGATATAGCGAGCCTTGCCGAGTTCAATCGTGGGAGCAAAGTGCTCAGCATAAGTTTTGCGTGCCAGGCTGTTAATGCCGTCAGCCGCGATCAGCAGATCGTACTCACCCAGATCCGCGAGACTCTGGATCTCGCAGCCGAACGTGAGGGTCACGCCCAGTTCCAGGCAGCGAGTTTGCAGAATGCTGAGCAAATCTTTGCGTGCAATACTGGCAATCACATGGCCGCCGCAGCGGATCGTTTCGCCACGATACTGCACATCGATAGCGTCCCAGATAACGAAGCGGCTGGTGATTTGCTCGTAGGTCTTATAGTCGGCTCGTTGGAACGAGGCCAGCGTGCGATCCGAGAAAACCACGCCCCAACCATAGGTCACAGCGGCAGGGTTGCGTTCAAAGAGCGTAATGGTGTGGGCAGGATTGGCCTTTTTGAGCAACAGCCCGCTATAGAGTCCCGCCGGGCCAGCGCCGAGAATGGCGATTTTCATGCGTGACTCCTCCCCAAGCCATGCAGAATCTCCGTCAGACGTTCAAGTTGAACAAGATCGGGAACGGTTGGAAAGAGGATCAATTCATCACAGCCAGCCTCCTCATAACCGCGAATAAACTGGGCAACGGCCTGGGGAGTCGTCAGAATGCCTGCGGCAATTTTTTCGGCAAAGGGGCCAGTGAAGGCATAGTAATCGCGTAGATACTGCATACCAGCCTCAATCGTATCCTCATCGCCAAACGCAAAATACCCTTGCGCCCACAGTTGTGGCTGACCGGGACGCCCAAAGTCTAGCCACGCAGCACGAGCTTTGTCGGCGGCTCGTGCAAAAGCTTTGGGTGGACCGCCACCATGCACATAGCCATTGGTGTAGCGAGCCATACGCGCAAAACCCAGGTCGCTACCACCTCCGAGCAACAAATCTGGTCCTTGCGGGCGTGTGGAAGTGGGATTGAAGCAGCCCTCCTCCCAAAGCATACGCAGGGTAGCGAGCTGCTCAGTAAGACGTTTACCACGCGTGCGATACTCGATCCCGGCAGCATCGTAGTCCTCTTTACGCGCACCAACCGCTAAACCAAGCACCAGTCGTCCATTGGAGAGTACGTCGATACTGGCCGCAGTTTTCGCCAGTATCGACGTATTGCGCAGTGGGCCGATCACGATAGTTGTAGCCAGCAGGACGCGTTGCGTTACGGCAGCGGCAACGGCCAGCATAGTCAATGGCTCGTAGCTCTTGTAAACCAAGCGGTCAAGCACACCCAGGCTGGAAAATGGTCCTTGATCCGCCTGTGTTGCCCATTGGATGAGCAGTTGCCCATGAGCGCCCGGCACGGTGCTGGGTAGTCCGACTCCGACTCGCATGTAAAAACTCCATTGTTCTGGTTAAATATGGGTTCGGTTTTCTCAGTATGTCACAGAGTTGGAGCAAATCTCAAGCCTACCTATTTTCTTGTTGAGGTACATTCGCAGAATTCCATAGAGACATTTGAGCACTACGATTAATGTAAAGCAATTTTTTAGGTGGCTTGGTTGCTTTCTCTCTCTTTGCCATTGACGTAATGTCCAGAAGCATGCATATAATAAAGAGGATTTCCACTTAATCGAGAGACTTTTGCTGTTCTATTGCAGGCTTTGCCTGTCATTGCTATTCTAGCGTCTTTTCGTGAGACAGAATCGAGGATGCATCTATGCCTGTCTCTATCACTCATTCTCGTTTGATTTACGATGCCCTGAAAGCCTGTGATGTCAGGCTTATCTCGGCTTTGCCAGAAACCTGGCTAGTACATCTGATTCGTATGGCGGAAGAAGACCCGGAAGTTACGTTGGTGCGTCTCGCTAAAGAAGAGGAGGGCATCGGGATATCTGCCGGGGCACATCTAGCGGGCGTCAACTCTGCCCTCTTGATGCAAAACCACGGCTTTCTGGCGGCGATTAACCCGATTGTCTCGCTAGCCCTCCTCTACAAAATCCCTCTGCTGATGCTTATCAGCTATCGTGGGCACTTTGGCGAGAAAGATCCCTGGCAAACGCAGGGCGGCCTAGCCACCGAACCTATTTTGCATGCCTTGAACATTCCCATCTGGCATCTAACCAACTCCGTTGAGGTACAGCGACGTATCAAGGACGCGCATACACTGGCTCATGCCTCGCTCCACCCCGTTGCAGTCCTGTTATCACGAGAACTGATGTGGGAGGATTGACTATGTTACGCGCAGACGCTTTACAAGCCATTTACCCCGAAATCGAAAATACCGTTGTTGTGACCATCATGGGCGCGGTAGCCGCAGAACTGTACATGTTGGGGCACAAAGAGAATTTCTTTTATCTAGAACACGCCATGGGTCTAGCCTCTTCAATGGGTCTGGGCCTCGCGCTTTCCATGCCTGAGCACAAAATCGTGGTTATCGATGGTGATGGCTCGCTCCTGATGAACCTGGGCACATTGAGTACTATGGCGCGTTACAAACCGGGTAACCTGCTGCACATCGTCTTTGACAACGAAAGCTTACTCTCCGTTGGCGGCTTTCCCACCGCGACCAGCACAGGCACCGACTTGGCTGGAATTGCGCGTGCCTCTGGTGTGCCCAGTGTGCTTGAAGCTACGACCATTGAGCGTTTCCAGACGGGTGTAAGCCAGGCGTTGGCAAGCGAAACCTTCACAACGATCATTGCGAAAGTCGAGGCCATAGGGCCAAAATCGTTTTACATGGATCTAGGATTGTTAGAGAATCGCTTCCAGTTTCAACGTTGCCTGGAGGCACGGCAGAAAAAAGCGTAACGAGAAAGGAAACGTACATGGCCAATATTTTACTGCAACTGGTGGAGGAATTGCGCACCGGGAGCTTACGTGTGGTCGATCTAACCACCCCGCTGGGACCAGACACCCCCGTCATCGATCTACCCCCGATCTTTGCCCCCTCGCCAGGATTGACCCTGACTGAGATCTCGCACTACGACGCAGCAGGTCCGGCGTGGTATTGGAATGTGCTAAACCTGGGCGAACATACCGGCACCCATTTTGACGCGCCCGTTCACTGGATCACTGGCAAAGACCTACCCAACAATACTACCGATACCATTCCTGTTGGGAAATTTGTCGGACCTGCCTGCGTTATCGATGTGACTGCCGAGGTTGAGAAATCGGCGGATTTTGTGCTCCAGATCGAGCACGTCGAGTCCTGGGAGCACGAGCATGGGCGCATTCCTGATGGCGCGTGGGTGCTGGTGCATACCGGCTGGGGCAAACGCCAGGGGCGCGAAGCTTTCCTAAACGTCGGTCCCGATGGCGCACACTCACCGGGCTTCCATCCATCTTGCTCAGCCTGGCTAGCCCACGAACGCACTATCTTAGGCGTTGGCGTCGAGACTGTCGGCACTGATGCCGGGCAGGCTGGTGGCTTTGATCCTGCTTTCCCCAGCCACTCTTATATGCACGGCGCGGGCCGCTTCGGCCTGACCAGCCTGATTAACCTCGATCAGCTCCCGCCAACCGGCGCAATTGTCATTGCCGCGCCACTCAAAATCGTAGGCGGGTCAGGCAGTCCGCTACGCGTCATTGCGATTACGCCGTAAAGAGACCATAATGAACAGAAACGGCAACACTATTAGGCGACACTATTACCTGAAAACTACCAGATCGAAAAGGAGACAAATTTGAATACAGAGCAGCAGAACACGACGACTATCGAGCATTTGGATGTACTCATTGTCGGAGCAGGAATCTCTGGTATATGTACGGCATATTATCTCCAGACGCGTTGCCCACAAAAGAGCTTTACGCTTTTAGAAGGTCGCGAAGCAATCGGTGGGACGTGGGATTTGTTCCGGTATCCAGGAGTTCGTTCCGACTCTGATATGCACACGCTTGGATACAGCTTTCGCCCGTGGCAGGATAAAAAGGTGATCGCCGACGGTCCAGCAATTTTGCAGTATATCCGTGAGACGGCAGCGGCGTTTGGCATTGACCAGCAGATTCGGTTCAACTACCGGGTACGGCGGGCAGCTTGGTCTTCTGTAGACGCCCGCTGGACGGTTGAGGCAGTACGTGGGCCGGATCAAGAGATTGTGCATTTTACCTGCAATTTTCTCTGTATGTGTACGGGATACTACGACTACGATCAAGGGTATACGCCTACATGGCCTGGTATGGAACAATTTACCGGGCGTATGGTCCATCCTCAGCAATGGCCTGCGGATCTCGACTATGCAGGGAAGAAGGTCGTGGTTATTGGGAGCGGGGCAACATCTATCACGTTAGTACCAGCGATGGCTGAGCAGGCGGCACATGTCACGATGCTTCAGCGGTCTCCGACCTATATTATCTCGCGCCCCTCTAGCGTTGATGGTGTCAGAGGGATACGTCAGGTTCTCCCTCAAAAGCTCGCCTCTCGTCTCGCCCGTTGGCAGTCGATTCTGCTCGGAATGTACTTTTATACTGTCATGAGACGCCGACCGGAAGCGACGAAACAAACACTCCTGGGTTTGGTGCGCCAGCAACTTGGCGACGAGTATGACATCGAAACACATTTTGCGCCTGCGTACAATCCTTGGGATCAACGATTGTGCCTGGCACCAGATGGGGATTTCTTCGCAGCTATCAAGGCTGGCAATGTATCAGTCGTCACTGACCATATTGAGACCTTCACAGAGAATGGCATCAAGTTACGTTCCGGCGCTGAATTGGCCGCAGACATTGTCGTGACCGCCACGGGCCTCAACATGAAGATAATGAGCGGTGTGCAACTTGTCGTTGATGATGTTCCAGTAGATCTGGCGAAAACGCTTATGTATAAAGGCACGATGTATCGCGATATCCCCAACCTCGCATCCGCGCTTGGCTACGTCAACGCCTCCTGGACGCTGAAGTGCGAACTCATCGCGCAGCACATTTGCCGATTATTGAACTACATGGATCGGCACGCCTCTACGCAATGCACACCGCGCCTAGCGGATCACTCAATTGCAGAAGAGCCAATGATGGGACTCACCTCAGGCTATATGCAACGTGCACGCGACGCGATGCCGCGTCAGAGCGTCAAAAACCCATGGAAGATGCATCAGAACTACCTGCGTGACATGTTGAGTTTGCGCTTCAGTATTGTGAATGACGGAACGATGGAGTTTACGCAGCGTGCAGATCACACACTACAGACAGTATCGACTGGGAAAGATACAGAGGAAGAAGGAGCAACAAAAAGCACAAAACAAGCATAAGCAAATGGTGAGCTAATCACCATTTGCTTATGCTTGTTTTTCTTATGGGCCTCTCATTCCCGACTCCCTGGTGCAATGGAAAATGCTTCAGCTAGTAACTGATACGAGCGAAGACACGCACGGAAGTCGGGACAGAGGGTTGCGATAACCAACTCTTCCACTCCATAGAGGTTAGCTAATTTCATGAGATGTTCTTTCACCTAGATGGGTTGCCAGTTATCTGCATGAGTTCGTCAAGCGGAAGAGAAAGGAGAGGAAACACCAGAAGGGAGGCAAGAAATATCGTAAAGAAGAGGAATGGGTAAACTGTCGTAAAGCGTTTTTTGCAGAGTCTCCTCAATCATCCCAAGCTGCTTCTCTCCTTATCTGAGGCTACCTAGATATATAGAAGGATGCCGAAAGGGGGACTCGAACCCCTTCAGAACTGTTGATCGTCTGAACTAGCTCCATGCCTGGCTTCAGCCATACCACCATTGTTTTCATTGCGCTATTGACCACAAAATTGACCACAACCCACACAAACCCTCCCAGACGCGTTACGAAACCTGTCCATTGTTTTTTTCCTTTGCTTTACCTGAAAGGTTTCCTTTCTTATCATCTTGTAGCGCCTCATGAAGCTTGTTCATGGCCTCTTTTTGCATGGTGGGCAAAACATGCGAGTAGATATCCATAGTAACGCTGATAGCAGAATGACCAAGAATTTCCTGAACAATCTTAGGATTTGTTTCCAGGCCTAATAGCATTGTAGCAACGCTATGCCTGAGATCATGAAATCTGATGTCTGGTAATCCGGCATTTTGAAGCATCTTCTTTAACTGGTCAAGAATATCTTTTGTTGGGTTAAGATGCGTTCCTACCGACGTACAAAACACATACTCATGATCCTGCCAGGTTGAGCCAGCTTTCAGCTTTTCTTCCAATTGGCGAACTCGGTGCTTTTTGAGCGATTCAAGTACAAAGGGAGGGAGAAAGAGGCAGCGGCGTCCTCGATCTGTCTTGGGTTCTGTTTCAACATAGGTCAGTCCCTGGGTGCCTCGTAATCTTGTTGGAACGCGAGTGAGAACACGACGGACTTGG
>JBDTBU010000095.1:0-48645 GCA_039923935.1 Ktedonobacteraceae bacterium
ACGTTGGGCATCCTGGCTTCACGCTGACCATCGATGGCAAGACTGTGCAGGCATACGAAAACCAGTCTATTTTGAGTGCGGCTATCGATCACGGCATTACCGATATTCCGAACATGTGCAATGACGATAAGCTGGAGCCAACTGCGGCCTGTCGTATGTGCCTCGTGCAAATCGATGGACAGGATCGGCCTCTCCCTTCCTGCACAACACCCGCTAAGCCGGGCATGGTGGTGTCGAGCCATTCGGACGAGCTGTTCCATATTCGGCGCACCAATCTGGAGATGATTCTCTCCGATCACAACGCCTATTGTCAGCCGCCATGCCAGGTGGAGTGCCCCACGCATATCGATATCCCTGGTTACCTGGAACTAATCGCAAAGGGCGAGATGAAGGAGGCGGCACGTCTGGTTAAAGAGGTGTTGCCGTTCCCGTATATCCTGGGCCTGACCTGTCCTGCGCCTTGCCAGAAAGGCTGCCGACGCGCCCTGGTTGATGAGGAGATCGCGATCTGTCGTATGCATGGGCATGCCGCCGAAACCTGCATGCTCGATGCACCTGTGCCCTATCCTAAAGATCCATCCACGGGTAGGAAAGTTGCCATTGTAGGAGCTGGCCCGGCTGGTCTGTCTTGCGCCTACTATCTGGCGCAGAAGGGCCACTACTGCAAGGTCTTCGAGATGCAGCCCCAACCCGGCGGTATGCTGCGCTATGGCATTCCTGAGTATCGTTTGCCCAAAGACAAGATGGACCAGGAGATCGATCATGTGTGGCAACTGGGTGTAGACCTCCAGTCCAACGTCAAGCTGGGCCGCGATTTCACCGTCGATGATCTGTTTGCCGAAGGCTTTGATGCCGTCTATCTAGCCATCGGGGCTTGGACGAGTAATCCCATGCGTATCCCTGGGGAAGATGCCGACGGCGTAGTCAACGCGATCAGCTTCCTGTACGATAAGGTCGAAGGCAAACCGGTGCCGGTGGATGCAAACAAGGAAGTCGTGGTGATCGGTGGTGGTTTTACCACCTTTGACTGCACACGTACGTCATTGCGTCTGGGCGCGAAAGTCCATACGACCTATTACCGTGGTCGCAGCGATATGGGTGCCACACCTGAAGAGGTTGAAGATGGTGAGGCTGAAGGCACACATCTAATGCTCCGTGTGGCCCAAAAACAGGTCGTGGTTGAAAACGGCAAAGTTGTGGGCGTTGAATACCAAACAACCAAGCCTGGTGAGCCTGATGCAAGTGGGCGGCGGCGTCCAGTACCGGTTGAAGGTTCTGAGTTCACCATTCCCTGTAATACGCTGATTCCGGCCATTGGTCAGAAACCAGATAAAAAGGTACTGGACGAGCAGTCTGGCGTGAAGTGGACAAAATGGACCTCGATTGAGACTGATCCGCATAACTACATGACCGCTCGCAATGGCGTCTTCGCTGGCGGCGACGCGCAATTGGGCGCATCCACCATCATCGAGTGTGTAGCCCAGGGTAAGCTTGGCGCACGCTCAATCGATGCCTTCTTGCGCGGCGAGGATATGGCCGAGGTGGCCCATCGTCTGGAACTAGAGGAGCGCAAACCCGACCTCTTCGACATTGTGCCCTATAAGCCGGTAGAACCCAAGGTGAAGATGCCAATGCTGCCCTACGAAGAGCGCAAGCGCAACTTCCGCCTGATCGAAGAGGGCTACATACGCGAACAGGCCATGCGCGAGGCTGGTCGCTGCTTGCAGTGCGTTTGCCCGGCTGCTGGACAGTGCGACTTGCAGAAGTACAGTATTGAGCATGGTCTGGCTGATAACCGTTTCCACGATGGTGAGCCGAGCGATTATCACGACTACGATTTCGATCTCTCGCACAGTTTCATCTTGCGCGACCCGAACAAGTGCATCAACTGCACCCAGTGTGTGCGCGTTTGCCACGATGTAATCGGCCCCGATTGCTATGGTATGTTCGGCAAGGGCTTCGATACGATTGTCTCGACCCCCTTCAATGTCAGTCTGCACGATACCGACTGTGTCTCGTGCGGTGCCTGCGTGCAGGTCTGTCCAACCGGCTCGTTGATGATGGCCGAGCGCAAACTCACGCGCTACGCCTTCGCGCTGGACCGTTGTATCTTCTGCGGCGACTGCGTAGAAGTTTGCCCGCACGGTGCTTTAGGCGAGACACCCAACTTCGAGTTATCGTTCTTTAACCGCTTTGGCCCTGATATCACTCTGGAGAAGGGCGATCTGGCCGTCGCTCCCAACTACCTGGTGCGTCAACGCCTGCCACGCGGCAAAAAAGATCTGCCGGTCATGAGTCCGCTGGTGCGCCCGCTGCCTGCGCGTCGTATCCGCGAATAGTTGTTTAGAGCAAGGGATGCCGCATGGGGGAGTAATCTATGCGGCATCCCTTGCTTCTATTTCATTTACATGGATGGATATGGGAGTGCGTGCATTTTAGCAACAGGTACATATTGCTCAGGAATGAGGAAAAGTGGTGGTTTTGTTATTTGCATAAAAGCGTGTATTCCTCATCACTGATGTGCCCATAGCGAAGGAGTTCTTGAAAATAATCCACTCTGGATGCTTGGCGTGCGAGTAACTTTTTCCAGAGCGCATTGGAGCACTTCATCTGTTTGGATTGCTGGCTCAAAATAGTGCTGTCAATCTGCGTGCTCTCTCGCCAAGAGCGCGAGTAAAAGGTAAGCGCGACGACTCTGCCATTCACGCGCAACACATATTTTGTGTGATTCCCGCCTTCTTCGCGTTCACATCCAAGGATGGTTTCGAGCACATATTTCGCATCTCTCAGCGTCGTCCCCATGCATACCTACTACATAATCCGTAAATACTGTTGTAAACGCACTAACTCATCATAAACAGATGTTGAAAGGTTGCCTTCGTTTTTTTGAAGCCACACCAACTGCTCTATCACGACTTCGAGGTAGTTTTTGATGGCGTGGCCGAGCGTCTCTCCGAATTCATAGGCATATGATAGAGCGCTTGTCACACTATAGGCGTCTTTTCCCAAGGTGACATGCACAAAGAAACCTTGGGTGACTACCACAGTGATATCCAGGCTTTGTACGAAAAGAGTATACCCGACAGGGATCATTCCATAGATCTGCGAATCTGTTGTGGGTGCAATTCCAGCAGGAGAGAGTGTTGTTCTATAATTCTGATGGGTCACTGCTCGTATGGTCATAATCTTCTCCCCTTCGTTGCAATGACTGAAATTCCTCGATTTGTTGGGTCTGCGTCGCATACAGAGGCGTCAGCAAATCAATAATTTGCTTCATCATGGACCTGGAAACGGCACACCGAAATAATGCCTGTGCATCAATGCTCTCAATTGTGCTCAGATCGGTATCAACCTGGATATTCAGAGGTTGCGCAGTGCCAAAGGTGAGAAAAAAATCATCCAATCCTGCTTGGATATTCACCGAGTTCACATAATACGTTGGCAGTGTGTCATCAGTACGCATAGTTGTTTTAATAGGTTTCGATTTCATGGAGTTCTCATCACTTATCAATTCGTTTGATCCTCACCTTCTTTGCAGTTTGAGATGTTCTTCTTACTATATCCTACTGCAACGAAAATGACAAACACATATGCCTCAACAATATAACACCTACTGAGCATGGTCCGTACGCAGCAGGTGTTATATTGTTGAGTAATACCCCAAAAAACCCACAATTTCCCCGGCAATGTCGTAGCTTTGAGCAGGCGATTTTCGTGGTACAATATCAATACTATCTCAGCAACAAACAAAGGATCGGTTTATTCCCCATGATAGATATAGCTCTCGCGACATGCACAACATTGCCCAATCTGGATGCTGATAATGCCCTGCTCATTCCCGCACTGGCGGAGCGTGGCCTTCGTGCGCAGCCCATTGTATGGAATGATCCGAGTATGGATTGGTCTACACCCAAAGTAACCGTGATTCGCTCCACCTGGGACTATCACCATCAACGTTCTGCCTTTCTCTCATGGGCCGAACGTGTTTCACACCTCAGTAACCTCTGGAACCCGTTTGATCTGCTCAAATGGAATACGCATAAATTCTACTTGCGTGACTTGGAACAGCAACATATCCCAATTGTTCCCACGCTCTGGCTAGAGCAGGGGACGAGAACTAATCTTGCGGCATTGATAGAGCAGTATGGCTGGTCAAAGGTTGTGATCAAGCCGGCTGTCTCGGCCAGCGCCTACGCGACTATTCTGGTAACAGCCGAAACGATACAGCAAGGCCAGGCACATCTCAACCAATTTCTCACAACCTCCGATATGTTACTCCAGCCATTTCTCTCGACGGTGGTCAGTTCGCATGAGCGCTCGCTTATCTTTATCGATGGGGAATGCACGCATGCTATCGAGCGCGAGCCAGCTCTCGACCTGGAACCATCTGCTCCAGATCGACTCATCGCTCCACAAGATGACGAAATCCTCCTCTCGCGAAGGATTCTTAGCTTTCTGCCTTTAGCGCCTTTGTACGCCCGTGTCGATCTCATTCATGACGAGGCCGGCACGTTGCGCCTGATGGAATTGGAGCTTGTGGAACCAGGATTATGGTTAGCGTTAGCACCTCATGCCGTCCAGCTTTTTGCTGATGCTATTGCGCGAAAAGCGAGCACGTTTTAGGCAAAGTAAAGTTATGGAGACCACACACAAGCTCTATTCCTCATTGATAAATAATTGGGGTTGTACATCCTTTGCCATGACAGTTTGTACTTTTTTCAATACCTCTAAACTCATCGGTATATCGAGTCGCTTGTGTTGTTCTATTAATTCGGCGATGGTAACAATCTGCAAACGCGGATAACTGCGGTTCATCAGTTCGTGTGTGTATATTCCGGCAGCACTTGCTTCACTCTTCATACCTTGTGTTGGAGGTTGCAGTGTCAGAAAAATAGCTAATTCTGCCCCTTCTCGTGTGCGATCATTGTTAAATTTCGACACATCGCCACGCCCAACATTGCCGGATTTGACCTGAAACACAACCTTCGCATTTTCATCCTTGCCTGTAAGAAAAAACGCTGTCCCATCGATACCCTGATCGCCACCTTTCTTATCGTTGATGGTAGCGCGATTGTTCGTATAGGTCAGGACAGCCCATTTCTCAAACTCTTTGCGTACCCTGTCGTCCTGTTTAAGAGCGAGAGCACGGGCCGAGTCCATATCTTGGGGTATGCCGTTGAGTGTGATGTCAGCAAGTGTCTCTTTACCAAGTTCTCCCTCCAGGCGGCGCAAGATGAGCGAAATGCTTTGGTAGGTAATATCTATCCCTATCCAACTGCGCTTCAAACGTTGGGCCACGACAGTAGTTGTCCCACAGCCGCAATAGGCATCTAAAACAACGTCACCCTCAAGAGTCGAAGCTGCTATAAAACGCTGCAAGAGGGCTTCTGGCTTTTGTGTAGGATAGCCCATACGCTCAGCGGTATCAGAACCTACCGAGGGTATCTCTAACACATCACGCGCGTACACCATCGAATATTGCAACCCCGACTCACTATCGATCTGAAAGTCGCTTTTCTTGAAGCCGTACTTGTGCATCATGTACGACCTCTCTTTCTGTGGATAAAAGTGCCATTCGTTGGTTTTTGTGTAGAAGAATACAACATCGTGTTTCCGGGCAAATCTTTTCTTCGATGCACCACCCGACTTATAGCTCCAGATCAATTCATTCTGAAAGTCGCCGCCATGAGGCACAAAAATAGCATCAATCACCACTTTCAGATAATGGCTGGCAGTTGGGTCACAATGTAAATAAAAACTGCCAGTCGGTTTTAAGACGCGGTGAATTTCCGTAATGCGTAGCGTCATACTCACCAAATAGGCCAGCAAGCTGCCCTTCTTCAAGACTGGCTGCAATCCTTTCAGAAGGTCTACTGTTTGCGGAGTAAAGCGTCCTTTGTCATTCGCGAGAATTTCTGAAAATCCCTCGTTAGCGCGTTCGTTCCACACCCACGTATCAATGAATGCCTGGGCTTGTGCTCGATCTTCGTTACCTATATTATTGTAAATCTGATTATAGTTGCGTTTACTGTTGAATGGTGGATCGATATAACAAAGATCAACCGTTTCATCCTTGATGTATTTCCGCAAGACTTCAAGGTTATCACCATAATAAAGCTGGTTTTTCATGTATCTTCCCCTTCTATCATATGAAATTTGTATATTATTATAACAACGCTCCCACCCGTAGTAGGAACCATACACACCAAAACCGTGTCAAGTGTTACAGGGCCAACTACAACCAGGGAACACGCAAGAGATTGAGCACACGGCGCACCAGACCAGAGTTCATCTCTTCCATATTAAACAAACGCGCCACAACCAGAAAAGCCGCCGAGCCAAAACCCAGTTCAATCAAAAGTTTGACGAGCGCCATGAGGATGCCTGGCACAAAGAGTTTTTGCATACTTGTGGTATCGAGTAGATGGTCGAGGATTGGACGCGCCACTAGCAAGACCACAGTCATAGCGGCTGAAGCCAGCAGAGTGTGCATAAGAAAACGCGTTAGATCGCGTAGATCGAAGCCACCAATGCGCTGGTAGAGCAGAATAAAAAGTACGATAGCTTCAAGCACGCAGGCAATCGATGTCGAGAGAGCAAGTGCGCCCATGCCCCACTGGACACCAAAAGTCGCCAGATTAATCAACACAATGCTCAGAGCGATTTTCAGAATAAACTGCGCAATGCTGATTGACACTGGCGTCTTACTATCTTGCAAGGCATAGAACGAGCGCACCAGGATTTCCACAGCCGCAAAGCCGGGCAAACCTACGGCAAAACAGAGCAGCGCAACCGATGTATATTGCGCAGCTTGTAAATCAAAATTTCCATGCTCTAGCAGCGTTTGTGCAATCGGGAAGGCCAGGATAGCCAGACCAACGCCTGAGGGGATGGTCAGGAAGAGAATTCCGCGCAGAGTTTCCGTGATAATACTGCGCACACGGTCCAAACGTCCCCGCGCCACATAGCCAGCCAGCGTCGGGAAAGCCGCAGTGGAGACCGACGAGCCAAAGATCGAGATAGGCAGGAGCAGGATAGAGAACGCCTGAAAGTACTCGTTAATCAAGCCACTGAGCAACTGTGTGGCCACTAATGTACCCAGGAAGGAGAGCAAGAAGCGATCCACCGCAGTACTGAATGAGAGCATCATCGCATTAATAATGCGCGGGAGCATTTGGCGTCCAATTTGGCGCACACCCGGATGTTTCCAGTCAAATACGAAAGTATAGCGCATATTGACCTTGGACAGGCCAGGTATCTGGACGCCTACCTGCAAAATAGCACCCAGAACAACTCCCAATGTAGCTGCATACACAGCCGCATCGGCAGGCGAGCTTGATTGTGCATGAAAGGTCATAAAAAAGCCAGGCAACAAGCCAAGATTCAGACCGACATTATACAGCACTGCACCCAGCGCAGTACGCGTAAAATCCTGCTTGGTATTGAGTACCGCACCAACGATCACGCCTGAGCCAAGCACAACCGCCTGCATAAGCATAATCCGAGTCAGCGTCACAATCAAATTCAACTCGGCAGGCTTAAAACCAGGACTATAGATCGGCACGATGACTGGTGCCAGAAAAAAACCAACGATTGAGAATACAATCATCAGCACCACTGAGATATTCAGTGCGCTACTCGCAACGTGCCAGGCTGTTTTTTCATCCTTGCGCCCAACCGCATAAAAGCTAAAGACCGGAATAAACGCCGAACTGAGCGCCCCACCCGCGATAACAGTATAAATCAAATTGGGAATGAGATACGCTTGTAAATAGGCATCACCAAGTATACCACGACCAAAGACATAGGTATACAGAAACGTCTGGAGCAGCCCCAACACGCTGCTAATCATAAGTGCGCCGCTAATAAGCGAAGAGGCTCGCGCTACCTGTACACGTTGGATCAGCCCTGTATCCTGCGCTGGTGCGGCTGCTGTTTGCAGAGGTGCAGGATTCACATATGGGCTGGACGGCGTGGATACCTGCTGGTCCGGTCCACTAGGAAAGGGTGAATACGGAGGAGCCGTCAACGGGCCAGAGACTCTGCTCTCAGGTGAACGACGCAGGTCTCCCTTACGCACAATGATCGCCGTAGCATCGGGACTGACGCGGCGTTGCTGGCGGCGCATACGTTCTTCACGCAATTGCTGCAAACGCGACTGGCGCAGTCTAGGCATGGACTCTGTGGGTTGTGGCATGCTGATCGAGTGATGCTGGATACTCTGGCCGTAGCCTAGTGAACTGCCCATATCCATCGTCAGGTCTGGGTAATAGGCAGACGAAGGATCTTCCTGGTTATTCTCAGGAAAAGAGCCGGGCTGACTATTTGGCGTATTTGAAAGAGGTGGTAGATAGCCAGAAGGTGGCCCGACAGGCGGACGTGGCGTTGGCTGCCCCTGATTATATGGCCTGCTAGGATATGGCTGTGGGCCGCGCGGTCCCTGTGGTGGCTGTTGTTCTTCGTTTCTCAATGCTATCCCTTTTATCCAATGTTGGGACTATTATATGGTGGAGTTGGGATTGGAAGCAAGCTAAATGCTAATTGGGCTATGTTTCTGCGAAAATCCTCCTAACGACGAACTCGATCAAAAAAGACCAGCTACTACTGAGTGACATACACATCTTCCTCCGAGACACGTTGCGCGGCGTAACCTAATGCGGCCTGTACACCTTCCATCGTGAGATAATACTCATATATCACTTCATCAATAGTCATTCCACCCGCTAATTTGCCCAAAACAAGGACAACTGGTACGCGTGTACCTTTCATTACAGGTTTGCCATCGAGAATTTGTGGGTCAGAAACAACCCCTGGATGCAGTTCTATGGCTTGCATATTCCCTACCTCCTGGCTCAATCTACGGGTAAATACCACAATAGCATCTACCCATCTTATTATACCCCAAAAAACCACTTCACACCTTTGACTTGCTTGATACTTACCGTACCGAGCACGAACTAGACAATCGCGAATTTCAAGATACACGTCTATACGATAACAGGACTTGCATGCTAGTATAGAGGTTAGGCCGGAGATATTCAAGACAGAGATTATTCTGGTAGTCGCATGGCCTTTCTAAGACAAATGGGAGAGCACTTTGAGCGAGAGAACGACGCAAACATCACCTGGGCAGCTTGTGCAGGTGTTCGATATGTTAAGCCAGGTCTACGGAATACCCAAAAATGTTCCCGATTTTGATCCGCTAGGTGGCTTGATCGGCACCATTTTGTCACAGCATACGTCGGACATCAATTCTGGTCGTGCCTATCAGCAATTAACCCAGGCATTTCCAAGTTGGGAAGCAGTACGCGATGCACCAACATATATCATTGCAGAAGCTATTAAATGCGGTGGACTAGCCAATATCAAGTCAAGGCGTATTCAAGATGTACTGCATACACTGACGGAACTGCTAGAAGCAAGTGCCTATCAGGGAACGCTAGCGGAATATCTTCTGCAAGAATTACGCGCACGTACGCCCGAAGAAGGATGGCGCTACTTGCGCACCTATCCAGGCGTGGGACCGAAAACTGCGGCTTGTGTACTCATGTTCAATATGAACGAGGCCATTATGGCAATTGATACGCACGTCCACAGAGTATCGCGTCGCCTGGGGTTAATCGGCCCCAAAGTCAGCGCGGACAAGGCTCATGACGTGTTCCTCAAAATCGTGCCGCCAGCGTGGGCCTATCCGCTCCATGTGCAGTTGATCCAACATGGACGGCGCGTCTGCCATGCTCAACGGCCAGCTTGTACACGCTGCCCACTGATGAGCGTCTGTACCTACGCTAATGGGAACAATGACCTACCGACAGAGGACTAGGGGTGGTTAAAGACCATCGGCCAAACAACCCCAAGTAGTCCCAAAATCTATCGCAACATGCTTACAGAGGCACGTCAACATCAGCCCAAATGGCAGTTTCGGGAAATTGGTTGGCGGGTGTACCACTGGACAAAAGCTATTTGCTGTAATCACAAGCTAGTGGACTGTTGCTGGATTTGTTGTTGATAACCCGTTTCATACGTGGCCTGTATGTGATCATTCCACGAAGCATCTTTGGGCAACGGATCAGAAGAAGTGGCTATACGTTGCGCACTGAGGCGCTCGTGTTTGGCCTGTTCAAGCTGGATGTTGAGGCGCAGTTCCTCGTTTTTCTTCTCTTGCATACGCTCGCGGTGCTCATATGAGTGACGAATAAACCAGCGCAACCCAGCTCCAATAGAGCCACCAAAGATTGCAAGGAAAATAATCACTCCCCAAAAATTGTCAAATAACAGTTTGAGAATGTCCATAGTTTTGCTCCTAGCGAAACGATATTTCTGTATCTCACAGTCTATTATACTTCAACGTATTTTCCATGAGCATCTCCAATCAGAACACTACACGATTTTTGTGTAAATCTCCAGGTCATTTGAAAAAGTACCAATTGCTCTTGCAAAAATGGCATCGAGAGATGATAATAACTCCAGAACTCGCGAAGAAGTCAGCCTGCCCTTGAGCAGCGAGACAACGAAAAACCTTACCCAGATAATATCGGCTATTATCGATAAAATGCACAAAAACGTGCCAAAATGACGTATTGCGACCAGAGGAGGTTCTTCATGCCACGTACGTGTCCCCAATGTTCTCATAGCAACCCAGATTCTATTGTCTTCTGCACCCGCTGCGGCCATCGTTTCCAGGAGGATGAGCAAGCAGTAATGGCAAATATACCGTCTGATGCCGATCCATCTGCGACCTTGACACCTGGTAGCCAACAAATGCAAGCCCTAGCGATGGCCGCACAAATGCCAGCCACTCCGGCCTACGCGCCAAGCGCAGGAGTGCCCGACCCGAACCAGGCTCAAGGGGGCTATCAGGCACCGCCACAACAGCCAAGCAACTATCAGATGTCGCCACAACAATCAAGCAACTATCAGATGCAGCAACAGCAACAACAGCCAAACAACTATCAGATGCCACCAAACTACGGACAACAACCGTATAATGCGTCCGCAATGGCTATGCCGAATGCCGGAAGCACCCTCCAACGTGCCTTCGCTAGCAAAGGCACACCTGTCCGTCATCAGTCCTGGTTGATCGACGGCAAGCAGACACAGCCAGCCACGCTGCGCAATGCGCTGATTGAAAATATTCAGAAACAGGGTGTCATGGGCGTTGGAGCCATCCCGGAGCGTCTGCGTGAACATGGCATGGTGATGGAAGAACGCGATTATGTGCGTGTCCAGTATGGCACATCGTCTATTTTCGTTTATATGGCACCGATGGGGCAGAATCTCTACATCTCGCGCACCTCGACTGTGCAACAACCGTATAGCCGCGTGCGCATAGGTGTGGTGATTGGCCTGTTTGTCCTGATGCTAATCAGTTTTATCGCGTACGCACTGATCAATCCATCGAACGCAATTGGCCTGCCTGACTACTTTTCCATAAGCGGATGGAAGACTTTCTTCTCCTATCCAGCTTTTGGCCTACTGTTCGTCTTCATTTTCCTACTAGTGCGCTCGCTTGTTTCCGCGATAACTGAGATGGACTTTCTGGCGTTCTTGCGTCCCCATACGCTCAATGACTTCACGCTGGACGCGCTTTCAGCAGTGGAACAGATCACAGACAAGGGAATTCGCGAGACTGTTACACAGGCTGGCCTGAATTCTGCAGAGATCACACAAGCTCAGAGCTTTGCGCTACGCCAACCATTGTATCGACTCTAAAAAGCAGACATGCCTGTACAAAAGATGTTTTGTGCAAAAAAAAGAGTGGCAGAAGCGAAAAAGGTAGGTACTTCTGCCACTCTCCCTGTATATCACTCTTTTTGCAGAGGATTAAAAGTCAAATCCCGGCAGTAGTTGAGCCAAGTTAGGTACCTTGTTTAAAGCAGGTGATTGGTTGTTCATCAGGTCGCTTAAGGAAGTCAGACTATCATTCTTATGAGAGTTTAACAGCTTAACCAGAGACTCAAAACCGTTAAGACCGCTCAGAGTGACTGATTTTCCTGACCCATTCTGGCCTCCATAAATAACTGCCAGTTCGTCCTCCATCAATTCACGTCCCATTGCAAGGACCGGAGCCTCTTCTTGTCCACAACTTTTCTGACTGTTTTGCATCTACAGTGAATTCCTTTCTTTTCCTTAAAGAACATATTTGCTTGTATGTAAGTATTTCCTACAAACGCACAAAAGGGCGGCTTAAAACTTCTTTTACATTCTAAACCTGTCTCAAAGCCTCCCCCTTTATCTGCTAACATTTTTGTCCCTTCTTTTAGTATACCCACCTCAATAAATGATACACTTCTATGGAGATCTTCATGGTACATATCGGCGAGTAGTCAAGAAAAGAAAGGACAGTCTTTTATGACGACAGGACGTACTATTCATATTCATCGCGATCAGTGGCATCTCGCGTGGGATAACAGTATCCCGCCACTAGCCACAATCCAATCTGGCGCGACTATTAGCTTCGATCTGCTTGATGCCTCCTGTGGGCAGATTGTTCAGGAGAGCACCGTCGAGGCCATTCACACACTGGACTTCTCACGCGTTGACCAAGTGAATGGCCCAATTTTTGTGGAAGGCGCATTGCCGGGAGATACGCTTGAGGTAGAGTTTCTAGACTTGCAACCAGCCGAGTGGGGCTGGACCGCCATCATTCCCGGTTTTGGTCTGTTGGCCGCTGAATTTTCTGAGCCTGTGCTGAAAATCTGGCATCTTGAGGGAGGCGCTGACGGCTGGGCCGAGTTTGCGCCAGGTATTCATATCCCTCTGGCCCCTTTCTGCGGCGAGATTGGTCTCGCTCCGGGTGCCCCTGGGGCACTCTCAACGATCCCACCCTATCGACACGGCGGAAATATGGATACCCGATATCTCACAAAGGGTGCACACCTCTATTTGCCGATAGAAGCTCCCGGTGCGCTCTTCTCGCTTGGCGATGGGCACGCAGCCCAAGGAGATGGCGAGGTTTGCGGGACTGCGATTGAGACGCCGATGCGGGCTACTGTGCGCCTGACAGTGCACAAGGACATGCCAGTACAGGAGCCTCAGTTTCTGACGGCTGGTCCGCTGGCTCCACGCACCAACGTTGCAGCGTATTACGCCACCGACGGGATTGGTCCCGATCTGATGGAGGCCGCACGCAATGCCATACGTCACATGATCGAGCACCTGCAACGCACCTATCACCTATCGCGGGAAGACGCGTATATGTTATGTAGTGTGGTCGTTGATCTGAAACTGTGCGAAGTGGTAGACGCGCCCAACTGGGTCGTCAGTGCATTTCTCCCCCAAAGCATTTTCGCCCATCCATCCTAGCTAGCATGAATAGTTGTGTATATTGCTCGCTGCTTTCATTAAAACATGGGACGTTCCATCATACATACAAACAGCGCCTATTTCCTGAAACGAGGAGGTAGGCGCTGCTGCTTCTCATTCTCATCCTGCTTGAGAGGAAGCAGAAGAACGGATGGAATCTTCTCAGCTCATGTGGCTCATCAGGTACGCTGTATATTCAGGGTCTGCGCGACATCTTTAAGCAGAGATGTCTCAGCTTCAGAAATGCGTTCGCCGCCAATACCGACGAAGCCGCCTTCTTTGCTCGCCTCAGACACTTTTTGAGCTGCTGAATAGAGGCACTCTTTATATGCCTGGGCATCTTGAGGGGAAGCTTTTTTCAAAATAGTCGCTGTTTCCTGACAGGTTGCAATAGCCGTTTTCCGCACATTCTCAGCATCCCATCTATCGCCAAAAGCCTGCCCCACATTCTTCCAAAGGGACTCCATACCGCCTTCCGCGTGCGCACGCAGGCCCAGTTGTTTGATCATCGGATTGTTTGACTGTTGAATAGCTTCCGTCAAACCTTTGCGGAGAGCACTCACCTCTTTCGCCATCCCAATCCCGCCAGAGGGTGCGACGGCAATCATTGCACGACCAACTTTTACAGGTGCGGCCACCAGTGTTTTCCACTCTGTGTCAGTGAACGGCCCCCAGCTAGAATCCGTCTGTGGGGTAGCGCTGCCCAAATCGGGAAGCTTCGCGTCAAAGGTATCTTTATCAGGGGTATTCTGTTGCATAGATATTTTCTCCTAAAAAACAGGTGTTGGTGCTGTTCAGATAAGCCGCTGATCAGAGCGACTGCGAGAACTTCAATTGAGAAGGCGTGAAACCTTCTTTTGTTATCGTACACCTGGCTTAAAATCCTCGCCTGGATGAGTGGCTGGGAGTTCGCTATATTAGTGCTCATCGCATAGACAGATAGTGCATAATAAAATTGGGATCAGAAACCCTTGTCTCTGAGCGAAGAAGTTGGTATCATTAAAAAGAAAAGCGTTAAAAAGAAAAGCGTTCTGGTGAATTCAAGGAAGAGAACGGGTATGTCGAATAAGTATGAACGGGAAATTGAAGAGATCCTGCGCAATTTAGAGCGCACAGAGCCGAAAGCCGGCTTTGGGAGAAAGACTGGCGAACACCTACGTCGCAAGACGAAGGCTCGCGGTAGCATGCCACCTTTGCCCAGCAGTTTTGTTGATTGGTGTTTGGTTCTGGCTATTGTAGCCGCATTATCTGGTGGCGGGTGGGCCTATGCTTCGGGAAGAGGTGATTTCATAACTGGCATCATCGCCATGATTGGGTTTGCTTTTATCATACTTGTAGCTCTTTCTTCCTTTAGAGCTAACCCACGCTACGCTTCATCCACCAAGCCGTATAATAATGTAACGCCTCTGCGTAGCAATATATTTAGCCGCATTGGAGCAAGCTGGCATCTCCTGTTGCTCAAATTGCGTTATCGAAAGCGCAAAGATCAGGGACGCTAGCTTGATATCCATACGTACATCCTGGAAAGATGCAAAAATCGAGGGAAGTTTGCACCTTTATTTTGTTATGCGGGAATTCCCTTGACTTCTCATCGACATTATCCTCTCTTCTTTGCTATAATAGCTCTGCCTACGGGTAACGTTATCGAATATTTGTATACAGAAGATTGAGGGTAGAGCATGAGTTTCTTAGAATCAATCCAACATGGTTTAGAAAAAGCCTCGCAAGAAGCGGCGCGGATTACCAAAATCCAGCACTTGCATAACATCGTCAATGACCTGACCTTTAAAGCTTCCGAGCAGGGACAGGCGTTACTCGCACAAGCGATGGACATGTATCGCAACGGCCACCTGGGCCAAGGTGAACTGGTGGTCATTTGCCAGCAAATCGCCACATATCAGCAGCAAATCAACGAGGTGAATGCAGAACTTCAGCGCCTACACGAGCCTGAGAGCAACGTTGAGCAACAGGCAGCGCCCCCAGCGGGGTATCCTGCCAACCAACAAGCCGCGCCGACACCAGCATATGCCGCCCCAACGGCTGCTCTTCCCGCTCAGCCATATTATCCGGCTCCCAGTAGCGAGTCACCCACGAAACGAGCTGAGACGAGCCAGGATGCCCAGGCGAATGTATCTAGCTCTAGCGAGACGCCGACCAAACCAGCAGAAAAAAAACATGTGGCAGTTCATAAAGCGGCCTCAACAGAGCTACCAGCCGAGGCTGAGCCAGCTCCTACCACTGCTCCAGGCTCCTCCTATGCACACGGATCTCTCCCACCTATTTACTCACCCTTTACCGCTCATCCCGCTCCGGCAGTAGAGACTGCTGAAGCTGAGCCAGAGAAGCCGAGTAAGGTGCGACATAGTACAAAGAAATCCGTAACGGTGCCAGAGGAAGGGAAATAGCAGAATGCTGGATGGTTGTGGCTAAAAGCAGCTTTACACTACTCTTAGCCACAACCATCCAGCATGCTTATTCTTGTGGCTGATACGAGCCGGTGATCTTCTCAAAATTTGGAAGATAGTGTGTTGTGTGGTAATCGTTGAGATTGACACGCCGAGCCGACAGGTTCTTCCCTGGAATGTCCGTGTAGATGAAAGCCCCATTGCGGTGAGCCACCATCACGCCGTACATGCCGGTTGTTATCGCGCTCACGACCATATTCGCATAGTAAATCGCCATGTGTTTGTCATAGACCTCTGGCTCTCCACTGCGTAGAAAATAGGTCAGATCGATAGGCAGAAAACGCACCTGGGGCATGCGTTGCCCTAACTCTTCGGCTAGAAATTCAGCGACATTGATTTTTTTACGATGTCCGTAAGCATCAGCAGGACCGACTTCTGGCACTGGAACACCTAAGTTCGCACCTTCAGAGAGAATAACCGCAGAATAGTGCTGGGGATTGATCCTATCCTGCGCAACCAGTTCGGCGAGATGGTCGATATCGACGGGCGATTCAGGGATCACCAGACGATCTGCCCAAGTCACTAGCGCAGTTTCCAGCGCCGTGAAACCAGCATCGCGGCCAAACATACGGAACAGGATGGTCTCGCTATGCGACTCTGCCGTGGAGCGAATACGATTAATAAACTCGGCAGCGCGACTAATAGCGGTCTGGAAACCAATGCAGTAGTCGGTGCCGGGCACGTCATTGTCCATAGTCTTAGGGATACCCCAGACGGGAATGCCCTTCTCAGAGAGAACCGAGCCGAAGCTGAGTGTATCGTCACCACCGATTACTACCAGCCCATCCAGTTCCAAAAACTGCATATTTTTAATCACTTCATCCGTCAAATCGATGCGATCATCAGGTTTGTGGCCCTCGCCCAAATGGCGCAAGTGCTCTGGTAGTTCGCTGACCTTCGCACGCGCTGGATTGGTACGGGTGGATTGCAGGATCGTACCGCCCTCACGATCAATCGTGCGCGTATTCAAGCGATTCAACGGCATAACATAATTGCTCTCCCAAGTGGCAGGCGTATCGGCCCGAAAGAGGAGATTGTCATAGCCTTTGGAACGATCCAAATAGGTAATCCCTGCCCATCCTGCACGTAAACCGAGCACACGAATCCCAAGGGACTCGGCACGATAGACCAATGCTTTGATAGCCGCGTTAAGACCAGGCACATCACCACCACCGGTGAGTACCCCTAATGAACGAATAGTACCTGTAAACTGTCTTGGCATCAGATTTCCCTTCTTTAAAGTGATAATTTTCCTCACAACCTAGCAATGTTGAACAGCTATTGTCTCAAAAGCAAATCTATGGAAAGCCGCTTTGCTTCTGCTCTATTATGGCAGCCCGTGCCATTGCCTGAATTATATCATTGTACCAAGACAGGTTAAAGTTGTACAATAGTTTCATCTCTCGAAATACTCTGCTTACCAAAACGGCTCATGAGAAAAGTATCCTATTCAGCTTAGAAGACGTTCTCTTCGTGCGGTAAATTGCTCAGTCTGTTTGTATACAGGAAAGGATCAGTTATGGATAACAGTCACATCCCCATGCAAGAATTTCAGCTTGATCTCGCGCAACTCACCTACACTGGACACGATCTTGTACGTCCCGAATCGATTCTAGCGCAGCCAGATGGCACGCTCTGGGCCTCGGATGGGCGTGGAGGCATTACACGCATCAACCCCGATGGCTCGCAGGATTTTCTTGGCGGTCTAGGCGGCGAACCAAATGGACTCGCCATGCTGGCCGACGGCTCACTACTGATCGCGAATATCGGGGGGAGCGCAGTGCAACGTCTGTATCCCGATGGCCGCACGGAAAACTTCCTGACCGAAGTTGATGGTGTACCTCTAACCACGCCCAATTTTGTCTTCCGCGATAGCAAAGACCGTATCTGGATCGCTGTTTCCACGCGTGAAGCGACCTGGTGGGCGGCGGCGTCCTATCCGCAAGCTGATGGGTATATTGTTCTGGTGGACGACAAAGGTCCACGCGTGGTTGCGGAGGGCATCTATTTCACAAACGAGATCCGTCTGGATGCCAAAGAAGAGTATCTCTACGTCGCAGAAACCATGGCTATGCACATCGCACGCTTCCGCGTCCATCCTGATGGCAGCCTGGGTGAGAAAGAGATTTTTGGTCCATCCAGGCTGGGCACTGCATCCGCCGTTGATGGCTTTACCTTCGATTCAGCCGGCAATATCTGGGTTACAACCGTCTTGCGTAACGGCGTCGGCATTATCACCCCCAAAGGAGACTACCATATCGTCTTCGAGGATATCAATCAGGAATTCCTGAAAGCGTTCGAGGAGCGGCTCAGGGCGCGTACAGCTCAGCCAATGGATATGTTAGCATCAGCCGGAGCAACGCTGCAACTCGTCACCAGCGTCACTTTCGGTGGGCCAGACTTGCGTACGGTCTATCTCGGCTCATTGGGCATGCATAGCCTCCCGACGTTCCGTTCACCCGTCGCTGGTCTGCCGATGCGCCATTGGAAATAGTCCGTCAGTGCATGGTGACATTATCGCTCATCCCGTGAGCCAAGCCAGTGCTGGAAAGTGTGAGACGTGCTGCAACAGTGCTGGTCGTGATGGGAAAGGTGACGACTAATACGCCGTTGCCATACGTTGCGGTAGCCTGCGAACCATCTACAGAGTCAGGGAGCAGATAGTCACGATAGTACGCGCCTGAACTCCACTCATCGACGAGCAACTCTTTCACGTCCTTGAGCACGGCGCGTACCTTTCCATCGAGCCGCAAGCGACCATCGCCAGTCACCTCAACCAAAATGTCACTCGGCTCGATACCGGCCATAGGGGCGGCAATTGTCAAACGGTCTATAGCTCGATACACTTTTAAGGGAATCTGCTGAACCTTTGCACGCTCTAGCATCACTACTACCTGCCTTTCAATGCACGAGGTTGTCAGGTCACACAAGCAACCTCGCCACCTCTCTTTTCATCTCTATATAACAGTATACGGATGAAACAAACAAACAGCCTCATCTAGAATTGATCGTGTCTGATATAATAGGGCCAGTCAATGGCGTGTTGATTAGAAGCTATAGTCTCACGGAGTTAAAAAGTATGAGTTTTTTAGAGTCAGTCCAGCATGGCATCGAGAAAGCCTCACAGGAAGCAGCGCGTCTCGCTAAGATCCAGCATTTGCACGGTATCGTGAACGACCTATCCAATAAGATCAACCAGGACAGTCAAGATATGCTCACCAAAGCTATGGAGTTATTTCAGGGTGGGCATTTGACCCAAAGCGAGTTGCTTCCTATCTGCCAGCAAATAGTCACCTATCAGCAGCAGATTGCAGAGGTACACGCGGAAATCCAGAAGATACAAGAAGAGGCTCATGCACAGGGAGAAGCTGCTCCAGTTGCTACACCTACTGCAAGCGGTGGAACCAACTAAACCAACTCACACATGGAATGTATCAAGAGAGACAGCAGAAAGCGTTTTCTTATTGCTGTTCTCTCTCTTTATGTAGAAATAAGACGCAATGATCAAAACTATCCTTTTCGACGTTGATGGCGTTTTAGTAACTGGTGAACCGTGGAGCAAAAGCCTGGCACAAACGCATGGCATCACTCAGGAAATGCTCACGCCGTTTTTTAGGGGACCATTCCTGGCGTGTTTGGTTGGTAAAGCCGATCTCAAAGAGGAGTTGGTTCCCTATCTGACTAAATGGGGCTGGTCCCAATCACCCACAGCGTTCCTCGACTACTGGTTTCACCAGGAATCGCTCATAAACGAGCAACTTATCCAGGTTGTTCAGCATTTAAGGCAAGGTGGCATCAAATGCTATATTGCAACACAACAGGAGCGTTACCGTACTGAGTATCTGCTCCATGCGATGGGGTTTGAGCATCTATTCGACGGTATGTTTTCTTCTGTAAATACTGGCTATATGAAGAACGAACAAGCCTTCTTCGAGACTATTCTCAACGAACTCGCAGGAATTTCGGCTGATGAGGTGTTATTTTGGGATGATACGCTCAAAAATGTGGAAACGGCGCAACACGTAGGAATGCAGGCTGAGGTATATCACGATTTCGCTGACTTCGTTTGCCAGATGCAGAAATATCGTA
The DNA here is from genome assembly GCA_039923935.1 of Ktedonobacteraceae bacterium. Taxonomy (GTDB): domain Bacteria; phylum Chloroflexota; class Ktedonobacteria; order Ktedonobacterales; family Ktedonobacteraceae; genus Paraktedonobacter. The sequence goes on from JBDTBU010000095.1 coordinate 19,860, forward strand.
ATCCGTCAGATAGAGGCAAAGACTCAGGAGATAGAGTATTCTTGATGAATACAAATGAAGTTTTTCGTGAGACAATGCGAGATCCTGGACACGTTTGAGGAGATTCTACAGATACTTCCTATCCGGTCTGGCGAGAAAAACGCGGGTGTGCGTTTGCCAGATCGGAATATATATCCTCGAATCTCCTCAAGCTGAACAATGCTTAGAAACTGGTGCGCTTTATCCCAGTGCTTGAATAGTCTTTAATGCATCGCTCACGTGTTGCGTTGCGCTTGGGAGATCAGCGAAAATGTTCTTTACGACGCCCTGCTTATCGATCACATATGTGACACGGCTTGCAAACGTCATGCCCTGGTGTGTAATTGCTGGCACACTATACAAATTTTGCACTGTCCCGCCTTCATCACTCAGCAAAATAAAGGGCAAGCTGTATTTTGAAGCGAATTGCTGATGCGATTGTGCTGTGTCTGTACTAATACCAATTACCTCAGCACCAGCTTCTTTAAACACTTCATAGCTATCCCTGAATGAGCAGGCTTCAGCCGTGCACCCAGGGGTATCATCTTTTGGATAGAAATACACGACTATCGATGATTTTCCGAGCATGTCATGAAGATGGAACGCTTCACCCGTCTTCTGTGTAGGGAGGGTGAAATCAGGCGCTTTATCGCCTACTTGAAGCTTGCTGTTACTCTCTGTACTCATTACGAAAACTCCTCTATTCTAAATTGTACGCAATTTGACTTCTAACAATGTTATAGCATAATATTATGAATAACTGCCAGTCTATTTACCTCTCACCAGCCTTGAGAAGAGTGAGCGCGGTTGTAAACAATCGCTAGCGGATTGCATTGCAGACGCACAGCTTGATTATGGAGATTTGTACAATCATGGATGAAATTCAGCTATCACCACAAGCTCTACAGGTGCCCCAAGAAGAGTTGCTCTACTTCTGGGCGCTGGGCGACATGCACTACCTGGCCCATCCCGCTTGGCAAGCCTTGCACACGCCACGCCTGGGCCTGATGTTTCAGGATTTGCGCCGACTCTGGGCGCAAGAGGGAGCACCAGCCTTTTGCGTCTCGCCAGGCGACATTATTGAGAAATCGTCACCGCAACAATATCAACTGGCCCGCCAAGCATTGAGCCTCAATCTCGGCACAGTTCCCTTTTATCCCGGTCTGGGCAATCACGAACTGAGCACGGCAAACCAGGAAAGTCAGGCGGAACTGTGGGAAGATTTCACGATCTTCTGGGAGAAGCCGCCACGCTACTACTGGGTTGCGGGCGAGGTACTGTGCATCATGCTGGATGTCGTTGGCTATCCTGACCCTGTGCTGACTCACGAGTCGCTTGCCTTCCTAGAAACCGCGCTCGCCAAACATCCTCAGCACATAGCCATCGTGTTCGCGCACTGCCCGCTCTACGGAACTGTGCTGGACCGCGATGAGCAGCGCGATCTGGACTATGATTCGCTGCAACCGTACTTCTATCTGGAGAACTCAGAAGAAGTCCGCGCAATCTTAGGTCGCCACACAAACGCCTGCCTCTATATCTCTGGGCACACCCATTCTGGCTGGCAAGCGCCCAACCTAGTCTTGACTACAGACCAGGGCGGCCATCCTCTGACCACTGTGAACCTGCTCTCGCCCTGGTATACGGGTAAACATCGCGGAATCGAGTGGCTCAATAATGGAGAGACGTGCAGGTATTGCCCTGATGAGCCTGATATCGTAGTTTCCTGGGCTGTGCATGTCTATCGCGATACAGTACATCTGCGTCTGCGCGACCATCGCGCCGGGAACTGGCTGGCGGAATGGACCGTACCAACTAGATACAACGAGGAGTCCTGAGCTATTTCCACAAGCCATCCCAAAATTGTGAACTATTCCCTACCACAGGTCGCGCGGTAATGCTATGCTCTTCAGAGAAGACGAGAAAAGCGCAGAGCACCATTCATTAGGAAAGTTGGCCCAATTATACAACTATTCATTGCCTGATGCGTTTCATCTAGTAAGAGGGTAAACCGTAAAAACAGCGAGGCTGAAACCCTCGGTCCCTGGCTAGGGAACGGTCTGCTTGTACAGATTACCTTTTTCTGGCTAGGGAGACGGAAGAAGAAGGCATACCACCAGTCTGGGAGCCAAAAACACATGCCCATGACATTCCAATGTGGATGATGTATAATAGCCGCGAGGAGAAGCCTGTGAAAAGGAACACTATTGATGAGTGGTGACATGATAGGCCGCGTCATCAGAGGACGTTACAAGCTTATTGATGAGCTTGGTCGAGGCAGTTTCGCGACTGTCTATATCGGACGTGACACCAAAAATAACCGCATTTATGCGATTAAAATCATGCATTTTGAATTCGCTGACGATGGCGAGCTTCTTGCTCGTTTTCAACGCGAAGCACATATCCTTTTGCAATTGAGCGATCCTCATATTGTGCGTATTTTTGACTATGGAGACGATAACGATCTGCATTATATCGTCATGGACTATATAGACGGCCAGAATCTCAAATATCACACCTTGACTCACGGTCCCATGGAGCCATTGCGGGCGTTGGACTACGCACGGCAAATTAGCGAGGGACTAGACATCGCGTACCGACATGGTGTCGTCCATCGCGATATCAAGCCACAGAATATTGTTATTAATAGCAAGGATGTGGTGAAAATCACCGATTTTGGCCTAGCCCGCAGCCGGGAAACCGTCACGCTGACCCAATCGAATGTCTTTATGGGCACAGCGTACTATATCCCGCCTGAACAAGCCGAAAGCGGGCGCTCTGCGGATACACGCTCTGATCTCTACTCGGTCGCAGCAGTTCTTTTTGAAATGCTGACAGGCAATCCTCCCTTTGAAGGTGAGACGGCAGTCGATATTGTGGTCAAACACATGAATGATAAAGTGCCATCCATCTGCCGGGTGCGACCAGAGCTACCGCGCGAAATGGACCTGTTTATGCAAAAAGCTATGGCGAAAGCACCTGCGGACCGCTATAGTACGCCGCGCGAATTTGCTCATGCCATTGAGCAGTTGCAGCAACGCGTGCAGGCATCTCTCTCTGAAATCCAGGAGATCAATCTCAAGGAACATCAGGGCGAAGTTGGCGAACAGGAACTACCAGAGCAGCTAGGGCGCTTGCGTACAAAACCAGAGGATGGTTTTAGCCCGCAAACACCTCCTCCTCCCAAAAAGCAGGCACGTCTATTGGTAGCGACCAGTGGACAAGCAATTGCGTTAGCCAGAGATCTCATGGTTGTCGGACGTCAAGACCCGGTGCTCGGCATTTTTCCAGAGATCAATCTGGCCGACAAGACGGTAGGACGCCGCCATGCTTATCTGCGCAATCAACATGGACAATTTACTGTCGAGGATCTCAATGCGTTGAATAAAACCCGTTTGAATGGAGAAATCTTGACACCATACGAAGAACGTATGCTCAAAGACGGTGATGTTCTACGCTTTGGCAGCGTTGAGGTGCGTTTTGAATTGCGATAAAAGGATGTGCAGGGAAATGCAGTTCCACGCGTAGCACCTGCAGCGAGGAGAAGGTGAACAACATGAGAGAAGGTCTCACGTTAGTAGTCATAGTCGCTACAACAGCGCCAGTACCGTTTTTCACGAAACCGTATGTAATAGCGGGGGCGATTATCGTTATAGCGATCATTATTCTGGGGGTGGCAACCATGCTCTTCCGTAGCAGTAACAAAAAAAAGAAAGACACTGAAAATAATGCAGCCGGGAGTTCCGGCTGGCAGGCTGGTCAGCAACCGCAGCAAGCGTGGGGCGCTCAAAATCCTGCGCCACAACAAGGCGGATGGGACCAACAACAGCAACCGCAGCAAGCTGGCTGGGGCGCTCAAAATCCTGCTCCACAACAGGGCGGCTGGGATCAGCAACCGCAGCAAGCTGGCTGGGGCGCTCAAAATCCCGCGCCACAACAAGGCGGATGGGACCAACAACAGCAACCGCAGCAAGCTGGCTGGGGCGCTCAAAATCCCGCTCCACAACAGGGCGGCTGGGACCAACAACCGCAGCAAGCTGGCTGGGGTGCTCAAAATCCTGCTCCACAACAGGGTGGCTGGGACCAACAACCGCAACCACAGCAAGCCGGGTGGAACGCTCAAAACCCTGCTCCACAACAGGGCAGCTGGGACCAACCGCAGCAAGCTGGATGGGGCGCTCAAAATCCCGCTCCGCAACAACCGCAACAAGCTGGTTGGGGCGCTCAAAATCCCGCTCAGGCTCCCGCGCAGGACGCCTGGGCACAGCAGCAACCGCAGCAAGCCGCTTGGGGCGCTCAAAATCCCGCTCCACAACAAGCTGCCTGGGATCAACCACAGCAAGCCGCTTGGGGCGCTCAAAATCCCGCTCCGCAACAAGCTGCCTGGGATCAACCGCAGCAAGCCGCCTGGGGCGCTCAAAATCCCGCTCCACCGCAGCAAGGCTTTGGCGCAAGTGGCTCCGGCCAAAACTGGGGTCAGCCAGCCCAACAATCTCCAGCGCAGAATAGCTGGGGTGCTCCCGCTCAACCAGTAGCCCCGGCAGCACAAAACTGGGGTCAACCAGCCCAGCAGCCGGGTTTTGGTGGCGATGCAGCTTACAATAATAGCCCAGATAGCGATAGAACTATGCTCCGGCCTGGTGGTAGCGCCCAAAATATGGCAATGGGCGGCGCGGTAGCTCCTGGCCGCATGGGCATTGTGCGTATCGAAGAAGGCAAAGAGCCTGGCAGAATCTATGAAGTCCGCAAAGAGTCACTCAGCATTGGCCGCAGCCGCGAAAGTGATATCTTCCTGGAAGATCTGGCTGTCTCCCGCCTGCACGCCTCGATTGTCAATCAGGGCAATGGCAACTTCGCATTGCGCGACGAAGGCAGTGCGAATGGCACCAAGGTCAACGGCCAGCCAGCGAACAAATATCAGCCCTATCCGTTGCAGGAAGGCGATAAAATTCAATTGGGCCAGACTGTCCTGGTGTTCGGCAGACGCTAAATATGGCTATTAGGAGCGCGTGAAAACAACAGGCTTGGCACGCTTGGTACGTTTCACATGCGCTCCAGCTCGTTACCAATGGCTTTCCGACCAGTGCAAGGCGGAGGGGTAAATATGTTTGTCATCTTTATGCCTCTTCTGCTCGACTTTATCAATAAAGAAGCAACAGCAGGGGCGCAAACATGTACCCCTATGGAGAGGCGTCCAGAGTAGATTATGCAGCGAGACCCCCTGATCGGTACAACACTTGGCAATTACAAAATCCTGGCCCCGCTTGGCCAGGGAGGTATGGCTCGCGTGTATCGCGCCACTCAGGAGAATCTTGACCGCGAAGTAGCCGTCAAAGTGCTCCCTCCCTGGTATGCCGCAGACCGCAGTTTTGTAGATCGCTTTAATCTTGAAGCCAAGATGGTGGCCGGACTTTCGCATCCCAATATCGTGACCATCCATGACTTTAACGAGCAAGATGGGAACCTCTATATCGTCATGCAACTGGTCGATGGCGGCACGCTCAAACAGCAGATCGAGGCCATGCCAGAACAGCCCGGCGGCATTAGATCGATGGATATGGAAGAGGTAAATCGCATCTTTACGCCATTGGCAGATGCACTAGCCTATGCCCATCGCAAGGGCATCATCCACCGGGATATCAAGCCAGTCAACGTGCTCATGGACCAGGGCACGCGCCCGATTCTCTCTGATTTCGGCATCGCCAAAGTGCTAGAGGGCACTAAAGAACTGACCCGACCTGGTGCTGGCGTTGGGACGCCTGAATATATGTCCCCAGAACAGTGCAAAGGCGAGCATGTCGATGGACGTGCGGACATCTATGCTCTCGGCGTAATGCTCTTCGAGTGCTTGACTGGGCGCACACCCTTTGTGGGAGAGAACTATCCCGCCCTCGCGCACAGCCAGATCTACGAGGACCCACCAGACCCACGCAGCTTTAACCCACAGATCCAGTCAGCGGTGCGTGATGTGATTATGATTGCGCTCCAGAAAAAGCCAGAATTTCGCTATCAACGCGCACCTGATATGGCCGAAGCGCTTGACCAAGCCGTCAAAAACACCAGCCTGGGTTCGGTATACAACATGCCCGCGCCTCGTGGCATCGAGCACGCACCAACTAGCCTGCTGTATGCCTGTCCGCATTGCCAACGTCCGAATTCCGCTGATATGCGCTTCTGCACAGGCTGCCGTTATATGCTGAATCCCTGCTCGTATTGTCGCTTCGAGAATCGCGTCCGGGACCGCTTCTGCACACGCTGCGGACAAGCACTTACGGCGATGCGCCTTAATAGATAAATTCGTCAGGTTGAGAGGCAGAGATCATTTCCAGGGTCTTGCGCTGCTGTTCACGGCGTTCGCGTTGTAATAACGTACGCTGCTCGCTGGAGAGGGTGAGAATTTTTCGAATATGCTCAACAATGATGCTCGGCTGGGTCGGCTTGGTGAGATACTCCAACGCCCCCGCCTCAAACCCATGAACTTGATCTTCCAATTGGGTCAGAGCAGTCAAAACCAAGACCGGCGGCGAAACCTGCCGCCGGGCGCGTAGCCAATGTAACACTTCCCATCCATCAACGGGACGCATCATCAGATCCAGCACAATCAAGTGCGGAACAAATTCGGGGATGATCGCAATAGCCTCCTGACCATCCGAGGCTCCACGCACATCAAAGCCTGAATATGTAAGATACACACAGAGGACGTGCTGAATATCAGCATCATCCTCAACCACCAAAATACGCGCAGATTTCGCTGGCACATCAGCGTGTACCGGCTTTTTTTGTGAGAAATCAAACTTGTCCATGCATCTACACCTCCGCAACAACAAATATACACCTAAATAGCAAAACATGCAACAATCGATTTTACGTATGCCGTTGCTCTAACGGGAAACGCACCTCGGCGCATGTGCGCGGTGGCTCCTCTTCCGTACGGCGCAGGCTAAATTGACCACGAATATCGCCGATCAGATTGCGAATCAGGGAAAGGCCCAGACCCTCGGAGTTCTCTTCCTCTAGCGGTTCCGCCGGACCATGACCAGTATCGAGCACTTCGACCACAATCTGGCCGTGCTCCTCGTAGCCGCGAATAGATATACTGCCCTCGCTCATACCGCGCATACCATGCTTGATCGAGTTTGAAAGCATCTCATTGAGCACCAGCGCGAGAATCGCCACAGCACGCGAAGAGACAACAATATCACAGGGCGCGACATCGTAGCGAATATGCGTCTCAGGCGGGCGCATGTTCGCATTCGCGACACCCACAATCTTGCGTGCAATCTCATCGACACGGGCCTCGCTCACATCCTCGTGCGACAGCAGATCATGCGTCGCGGCTAGTCCCTGCACACGGTTGACGCTCTCGGCCAGAATATAGCGCACCTCTGGCGATTTGGTACGGCGGCGTTGCAATGAGAGAATTCCCGCCACAGTTGCCAAGTTGTTTTTCACACGATGATGGAGTTCGCGCAGCAACACCGACTTCAATTCCAGGCCGCGCCGCGTCTCTTCGTACAAACGCGCGTTATCAATGGCAATCGCGGCCTCATTGGCGAAGGTCACAACCAGTTGCATCTGTTCCGGGCTAAGCAAGTGGCGATGGCTGCTATAGATACAAATGCAGCCCAGCACTTTGCGCTTGACCAGCAAAGGCACGCAGAGCACTGAATGGATATCCGACGAAACCATCGGGTCTTGGCGCAAAAAACACTGCTCATCGCTATACAGGCAATCAATCGCACGCTCAGGCTGCCCAGACTCCACTGAGCGTCCTGCACAACACTGGCCCACAGGCACATGAATCCCGCTCACATCCGCGCCGTGCAATCCATAATGGGCCAAAATGTCCAAATGCTGCCGAACTGGGTCCAGCTCAAAAATACAGGAACGCTCGGCCCCACTTAGTTGCACTGCCTGGGTCGTGATAATCTGCAACACGCGATCCAGTTCCAGCGTCGAAGCGATAATTCCGGTTACGCGGTGAATAGTAGCCAGTTCGTGAACCTTGCGGCGCAATTGCTCGTCGGTCTGCTCATAGAGACGCCCATTCTCGCTATTGATCGCGATAATGCCCGCAACCACCTCCAGGAAGTTGATCTGCTCTCCACTAAAATCGTGCACCTCTGCGGCCTGCACGCTAATCACCCCAATCAAACGCTCCACGTTCCCGAAAAAGATAATCGGCAGCGCCATCAAGCCGCGATATTCAGGCCCATAGGCCCGCGCCTCTGACGCAAAAGAAGCTTCAGCCAGCGTATCGTGCACCAAGAGGGGCCGACCTTTGTCCGCCACCCAGCCGCTATAGCCCTCGCCCAAGCGCAGCACATAGTGCATCCCACCCAGCGGACGTGGCCCATTGGTCGCACGCAAGGTCAGAATGCGTTGCATCTCGTCATAGAAAAAGATCGAGCAGAGTTCAACACCCAGCTCCTGCGCCACATTCTGCGCCGTTACTTCTAAGGTTTGATCCAGGTCCACCGCTGAATTGCTGATACTATTGATGCGCTGCAACGTCTGCAAACGCCGCGCCAGATGCGCCTCCATCTCCCGGTGTTCTATTATCTGGCGTTCCATCACGCCCTGGTAGCCCCTGGTCAGAGCCAGCAATGCGGCAGAATGCAATTGAAGCAGCAGCACAGCAGCCTCGAACTGCGAATGAGGCTGCTCGCTAAAGAGGAGCCGACACTCGTTCACCAAGGCGTCAACGCAAACCTGCAACCCTTGCAAGCGTGTCTCTAATTTTCCACCCTGCTCAGCCAGTGCACACCCAGACTGCTCAAAACGCGCAATATATTCTATCTGCTCACTACTGATGAAGGCATTGAGAAACAACCAGGCGTCGCTTCCCTCCTCAGGCCCAGAACGCTCGCCCAGAGCCTCTTGGAGCACGGTACGCAGATGGGCACTGTGCTGTGCCAGAAGTGCCATAAGCTCTGATGACGCAGCTTCAGTGAAATCACACTTTGTATTATCGTATGTCACGTTTTTGACCTTATTTTGGTTCTAACACCCTGATACCATCCACCACTTCTTTGTTGGAAAGAGGAAAAACTCTTGAAGCATCTCTCTTTCTGGAGGGAGTATAGCATAGCGATCTTACCGTTGTCTATCCGCAACGCTGGCGCTGATAGCCCATTCATCCGTGTATGAGAACCTGACGCACATCCATTCGTTGAATATATTACGGATATTTGGGATTTTAAACAAGAGGTTTCTATCATGAAATGTATGAATTGCGGATTACCATTATCGCCCGCACGAACACTAAGCAACTGTCCTCGCTGTGGAGCTGCTTTAAACATGGCTCAGAACGTAGAGCAGCAGCCATTTGATCAGGCCGGTTGGGGCGGCACGGGAGCACCACCACCACTATCATACAATCCTTGGGGGCAGGAGGTTTCTCCCAATCCCAATATGCCTGTCTACCAACAGGGGCCACAGAACCTGTTTCAAGGGTTTCAGGGACCAGTGAACCAATTTGGTACCATACCAGGACAAATAAGCGAGACACCAGGCTCAATGAGGTCGGGACTGCCACAGTCGTCGCTCGCACCCAGGCGTCCCTTCACTCCAAGCCCTAAGAAAACCGGAGCTGGCTTGAAAATTGCGCTGGTCGGCCTCATTCTGGCCACATTGCTGCTCGTGGGTATTGCCATCCTGGGATTTTCTGGCCTGGGCAAATCTTCGCCAAGCACAACCAACATAACCGCACCTACAGCAAACACTCAACAGCAAACAGCCCCATCACCAACTACTGCCAGTGCATCTCCTACTGCGAATGCTTCGGCGACGGGTACGCCCTATCCAGCCCAACAATATATCGACGGCGCTCAAATGGCTACGGGTGTGGACAAAACCACAAGGCTACCAACGCAAACTACCACAACATTTCAAGTTGGGACACAGATGTATGTAACCTTTAATCTTCATGCACCTGCTCAAGGAGGGGCGTTCTGCCCCCTGTGGTATTTACATGGGAACGCGATCACTGATCTGAAAGGATATGCTGCCAGACCTGGCAATTATCCCAGCTATACCTTCGCAAACTACACTAGTCCTGGCCCGGCCTATGTCGAGATCTACTGGGCCAGCGATAAAACGTGCGCCGACAAAGTGTTGGCCCAGCATGTTGATTTTACTGTTACAAACTAAAGCCTGCTCTATACCTTCATTAGTGTAGGACGGCATAACATTGATTTTACTCATGTCATGCCGCCCTACACCTGTTACTCGTCTTTCTCAAGCAATGCAACTGCTCCCAAAATCTCGACCAACCGTTGCTGCTCCGCTGCGGTAAGCAGTTGCAATGGCGAACGTGGACGCCCGCCATAGCCCGCAGTAATCTCCAAAGCTGCCTTCAAACCCGACACACCATAGGTCGTGGTGACAGCAGTATTCGCAGGCACGAGACACCCCTGGAGCAGCCGTGCCTCCGCTATCTGACCACTCTCAAACAATGCCTGGATCTGGCAAACTTGGCGCGGAAAAATATTCGCCAGAGCAGCTACCGCGCCCATTGCACCCACAGCAAGAGCAGGCAGCAGATAACCCGCGCTACCAGCAAAAACGGCGAAACTGGCTGGAACCTGATCCACGATCTGAGCTAGTTTTGCCATATTGCCCGCGCTATCCTTCAGACCAACGATATTTGGATGAGCCGCCAAGGCGCAGATCAGCGCCGCGTCGAGGTCCAACCCGGCGGTGTTAAACGGCATATTGTAGATCATCACAGGCAACAGGCTGGCATCGGCAACTGCGCGATAATGGGCCAACAACGCACGCTCGTCCATACGCCCTTTGAAATAGAACGGCGGTAACACCAACGCATAATCTCCACCAGCCTGAGCCGCGCTCCGGCAATTGTTGATGGTCGCACGCGTCGATTGTTCGCCACAGCCCACCAGGAGAAGCTCACCAATCCCCGCTGCCTCCCGTGCAGCCTCGACCACCTGAACGCGTTCATCATAGCTCAGATGAGCAGCCTCGCCATTGCTGCCCATGACCACATATCCGGCAATCCCCGTCTGAGCAAAGCTGCGGATATGCCGCTGATAGGTCCGCAGGTCGAGTTCTTCGTTGGCATCAAAAAACGTGGGTAGCGGCGGATAGACGCCTCTGCGCAATGAAACCAGTTCCGACATTGTTTCTCGTCCCTTCTTCATGAACACAATGAGATGCTTTTTGGAAAAGTATACCATACGCATGGTGATGCATTTCACATTCTTTTAGTGAAACAAAACATATCTTCTCCCACCAAAATAGGGTAAAGTCTTGAAGTAGTACAGGATGTCTGGTGTTGCCTCCTGGAGTACGGAATAGTGCTTGGCCTACTTTTTCGGTAAGCCAAAAAGATATGTAATATGAAAGAGTGACAAAAATGAAAACGTACATGCTGAGAAAAATAGCTTTGAGTATCGTCGGCCTTGTAGTCATGCTGCTCTTTGTCGCCTGTTCCGGGGTTGGTACTGCGAGCACCACTACCCCCACCTCGCTGTCTGGTACGATCACTGCGGTAAGTGCCCCGAACCACAGCGTGACCATCTCGTCAGGTGGACAGTCCTATACCATCACCGGCTTGAGCGATCAGGCTGTACTGGCGTTACAAGCGCAAATTGGCAAAACGTATACCATCCAAGTTACCCAGAAAAGTGATGGTAGCTATAGCCTCACAGCAGGCACCCAACCCACGCCGGGAGTGAGTAACACTGGCAGCAATGGGACACCCTCAGCCAATGTGGTATTGGGCAACATCTCGTTCATCGGCCCAGTCCAGAGCACCAGTAGCAGTAGCCTGACGGTGAAACTTCCTGACGGCTCAGCACTCACCATGACGATCAATACCTCAACCGATCAAAGTGGCCTGAATGGCACACAGTTGAGCAACGGGCAGTTGGTTAAAATTGAAGCAAACACTGCCCCCGACGGCAGCTTCACCGCCAGCAAAGTCAAAATCGCCGATTCTGGCGATGACGCTACCACCGTTGATTTCCAGGGCACAACCACCCAAGCTATTGGCTCTGACAATGTGCTCCATTTTCAAGTAGGTACCCAGAGCTACAGCTACACCATCAGCTCCGCAGCCAAACTTGACGATTTCAATGGCAACGCGCACTCTATTGCGAGCAGCACATCGGTTAAAGTAGAAGTCCAATTTACCGGGACCACCGGCAGTATTATGAAGATCAGCAACCCAAGCAACTAACTGTTTAGGTAGAATATGCGGGATGGTCTGGCAATGTTGTTAGCGTTGCCAGACCATCCCGCATATTCTACCTAAACAGCACCAACGCGATCAGCACAACCAGTATCAGGCACACGCCAACAACGCTGCTCGTAAACACGGCGTTGCGTCGAGAGGCCACCGCACGCAAGGTAGCCACACGCTCGTTCTCTGCGGGACACCATTGAGAACGCCGACAACGCGGGCAGAGCGGAAACAGCTCATAGGGATGGTAGAGGGCATTGCCACGTAATGGATCATGGACCTCCGCGCTGGCAAAAACTGCCTGACAATGGGTGCAGCGCAAGAGCAAATATTCAGCCCAATCCTGAGCATGGCAGGCAGGACAGGTCAACGGCAACCCTGCAGAAACCAAGACGGACCAGTGATGATGACAGCGTTGGCAATAGTATGACGTGCTAGGAGCACTCGCCGCTGGATCAGGCAGCATTCCGCGCACGATGCCCGCCCATTGTAACCGCTCAGCCTGCGCAGATGTGAGTTGATAGTCAATAGCATCAAGATTGAGCACGAGAGGAGCGTGGCGCGGCATACTCAAATCGGGAAATGCATAGCGCCCCTGCTCAACAGAAGCTTTACGCGCTCGATACTCACCACGATCCGCGAAACTGTCAGCAGCAGTCGTGCGTGTACCAAAATATCGGTCATCATAGGTTTTGCGTGCCTCTGGATCGTTCAAGGTCTGATACGCCTGCAACAAACTGCGCATACGATCCTGAGCATCCTCGCCTTTGTAGACATCGGGGTGATACTGTAAAGCCAGCTTTTTGAACGCGGCTTTGATCGCGCTGGCGCTAGCCTGGGAGTCCAGGCCCAGCACGGTGTAGTAATCGTTAGATGTATCCATACTTCAGAAAAAACCACGCCCCTGTTTTTTACGAAAAAAGTGTACCGTCTTTATAGACGTATCGCTATCTAAAAAGTTGCACACCAAAAGAAATAAGGTACAATATCTGATAAGAGTGTCCTTATAGAAGTGTTTTACCATAAATGAGAGGTGTTATGCAAGAGCATCCCCACCTTGGCCATAGCGCCAACGAATCTGATCCTCACATTCTTGTTCACAAGCTTGACGAGCATGAGCACAACCATGAACATGGACATGATGAGCCTGGGCATAAGGGGCATGGACACGAACATGGGCGCATTGAGACTGATCTCTATAACAATCGCACCGGACTGCGAGCCGTGCAAATCTCCACAGCAGGTATGCTACTCGTCGCCCTGGTGCAACTCCTGATCGCCTTTTCAGGAGGCAGCGCGGGTCTGTTTGCGGATGCGTTGCATAACCTGGGCGATGTTCTGACCACCGTCGCACTCTGGATCGCCTTTGTGGTCTCCAACCGAGCGGCCAATCGGCAGTATACCTATGGCTATTACCGGGCGGAAGACCTAGCAGGCATCTTTATAGTCTTGGTTATTATCGCCAGTGCTGTCGCGGGTGCGGTTGAGTCGATCCTCAAACTGACCAGTGGCAACGTACCCACACAGATCTATCTCAGCATGGTCGCCGCAGCCATCGGATGCATCGGCAATGAGGTTCTGGCCCAGTATAAAATCAACGTTGGACAACGTATCAACAGCGTTGCCCTGGTGGCTGACGGCCAGCACTCGCGTATCGACGGCTTCACCTCACTGGCGGCCCTGCTGGGTCTGCTTGGCGTGAAACTGGGTTGGCCCCTGGCTGATCCCCTGGCAGGTATCCTAATTACCTTGGTCATCCTCAGTGTGGTCTATAGCACCTCACGTAGTGTTCTACAACGCCTGCTCGACGCAGTAGACCCACACGTTGTACCGACCATTGTTGAAACCACCAGCACAGTAGAGGGGGTAGAGGCCACCACTCAAGTCAAAGCGCGTTGGATAGGACGCACGCTGCATATCTCCATGAATATCGAGGTAAACGCAGCTTTAACGCTGCTTCAGGCTCATGAAATTGCTGAACGTGTGCGCCACAGCCTGTTTCACGAAATAGCGGGTGTCTCAGAAGTGGTCATCCATACCGACCCTAGCAGCGCCAGTGGAGATATGCACCAGGAGACGGCTCATCATATACAGGCAGCACAGCGGCCTATCGTCGAACGTTAGACGTTCTCACGCGCTCAGGAGTTCGGACGCAGCGATTCTAGCACATCGGAGACATCTCGGCGGGCTTGCTCATTGTGGAGCATTTCTGAGCGCACTTTCTCGCACCCATGCATAATCGTGCTATGGTCGCGCCCACCCAGCGCTGCACCAATTTGCAGCAGTGAGGCGTCTGTCTCCTCGCGCATCAGATACATCGCCACCTGGCGCGGCCAGACCGTATGGCGGTCACGATGCTTACTCTGCATACGCTCAAGTTCGATATGATAATACTGACACACACCTTGCAACACTGTACTGGCCGTCAGCATGGTGCGCGGCATAGTTGGTTTCGTAAGCATATTCCCGTAAATATTCTCCAACGCCTGCATCGCCAAATCCACCGAGAGCGCCGCATCGTTTAGGGTCGCAAAAGCGATCACACGGTTCAGTGCCCCCTCCAGCTCGCGCACACTGCTACATTCTGGGCGTGCCACGTACTCAGTCACCGCAGCAGGCACGGCGAAACGCAGTGATTCCGCTTTAGAACGCAAAATCGCCAGACGGTGTTCATACCCCGGTGGCTGTACATCGGCCAGCAAGCCCCACTCGAAACGCGAGCGCAGACGATCCTGCAAGCTGGGGATGGCCTTGGGTGGTCGATCACTGGTCACAATGATTTGTTTATTCGCGCTATGGAGCGTATTAAAGGTATGAAAGAATTCTTCTTCGGTTGATTCTTTTCCAGCGATAAACTGGATATCATCAACTAGCAAGATATCGATCTGGCGATACTTGGCGCGAAATTCTTCGGTCTTCTGAAAACGAATGGCGTTGATAATCTCATTCGTAAACTTTTCAGAGGTCACATAGAGCACATTCAGGCCAGCCGCCTCTCCAATATGCCCAACCGCGTGCATCAGATGCGTCTTGCCAAGGCCAACGCCGCCATACAGGAAAAGCGGATTATAGACGCGTCCTGGATTCTCCGCTACAGCCAGGGAAGCTGCATGAGCCAGTTGGTTCGATTTGCCCGTAATAAAAGCGTTAAACGTATAACGCGAATTTAACACCCCTTCACTAGCAAAAAAGAGTCCTGGCTGAAACCCCTGAGAATCGATGCGCCGACTTCCTATGTTCTGTGGATATGGGGAGGAAGGCATCGAAATAGAACTGCGATGGGCCACTGGGCGCGTCATACCCGGCGAGGCCGAATTAGCAGTAAAGGGTACCTCATCCATTGCTGGCGCATCGTCATGCTGTACAGACGCCAAGCGGCTTTTTGAGAGGCGATAGTGCCGTTTCGGTGGAGCAGCAGGCAATGGAGTGGCGGGCGGCATGAAGCTGTCCAGAGCCTCACCATCGTCTGGAGACTTGTGTGCGACAACAAAACGTACTTCAATCTCTTTCCCCATCAACTCGGTCAGAAGAGGGCGAATTAATGAAGCATAACGCCCATCCATATGCGTTTTGGAAAAGGTTGTCGCCACGCTTACCACCAACACATCGGCCTCAAACGAAAGCGCAGAGGTCCCTTGAAACCAAGTCGTAAAACTCTGTGCTGAGACCTTTGGCTGTAATCGTTCTAGTATTGTCTGCCAGATTTGCTTTGCGTTCACGGAGCTGCCTCAACCTTTTATTCCTGGTGTAGCACGCTGAATGGTAGCATTAAAATCAAACCCTGTAAAGTCTTTTCTCCTAAAGTGAGAGCTAATTCATAGGAATTTCATTCAACTTAGTATATACTAAAACCCAAGCGGAGGGCATCCGTCAAAATCTTGCTAGAAAGATAGCCTAAAATACTTTTTTTCTCGTCCAATAGATGTCAGGCAAGCGTTGACCAAAGGTGGGTACAACACCTGTTGTAGGAGTTTTTTTTCATGAAGAAATCACTGTTCTTGTCCTATGTAGTGCGTTGGCTTAATACGCGCACGCTGAAAACTGACCGCGCAACACGTCGCTTAGGGAAGTACGCTGGCCTCTTCTGCCTGGCGATGGGCCTTTTTCTGATGAGCATGTTTTTCAGTGCTTGCTCTAATCCCTTCGGCGGAGGAGGGAAAACAGTATCATCAGTCACGCCAACCGTCTCAACACAGCAGGTATTGAACACAATAAGCTGGTGTGCGAAACCATTGATGGTGTTCCGCGATGAAGGAGCTGCCACGCCTACCGCAACTGCCACGAGTACGAGCAGTACGCCTACAGCAACTGCCACAAGCACAAGCGGCACGCCAGCGGCTGGTCCGGGAACACCTTCAACGGTTACGAGTTGGTCCGTGGTGAAGAGTCGCCTCGGCTTTACCGTCTATTTGCCAGCGTCCCTTCCACATGGCTCTTGTCTAGTCAGTGCCCAGGCAACGATTCATGATTCGATTTATGGGGGGCAGGGCAGCTTTACGATTGGCTATTTGCTGCCAGATCATACCTCGCTGAGCATCTCGGAGACGCCGTTGATAAAATCACTCGACACGACGTTCCAATGCAACCCGAACAGTCCCGCGACACCAACGAGCAATAGCACGCCGACGACAACGCCGACGGTTAGTCCGACGCTCAGTCAGTTGTGCTCTGGAGCAAAAAACACGACGAATATTGTCATTGCTGGTCCTGGCAACGTCGCACACTTGCAACAAATCTTTACTGGTTTGGTGCCAGATATCACCTGGATTCCCGCATCCTAAAAAAATCTGCGGAGTCCAGGATCACACTTGCCAGATAGTCGTCAAGGAGGGCATACACGATGCAGCAAACCTGTCCACGTTGCGGAAGTAACAACGTCAGCAGCCGTTTTTGTACCAATTGTGGCAACGTTTTGGAAGCCGTTCAAACGCACCAGCAGTCTTGGGGTGTCCCGCAAACCCAAAATGCAGCACCTCCTTGGGCACAAGCCCAGGGAAACATGTATCAGGGAGGGAATGCCCAAGGTACAGGGCTTGGTTTTGGTGGACAGAACGATGCCCAGGCCAAACGGCTCTTGAAGATCGCGAGTATCGTCATCTTGAGCGCAGTGCTGCTCTTGATCGTCTGTATCGCTCTGGCTATCGTCATCCCGATTACCAGCGTGCGCTACTTTTTCCTGATTATCGCTCTTTTGCTCATCCTGATCCCATGGATGATCTATCGAAGGATTCGCTACTATGTCCGACGAACCTTCGGAGGGCTACTGTAGCGTAGAGAATTTGAGTATATACTCGACGCCTCAGTAGCAGTTCTGATATAATGTCGGCAAGCATTGCACACGAAAACATATAACTATTCTAAACGCCATCAAGGAGAGGAAATTTTACGATGGATAAATGTCCCTATTGCGGTGCCGAGACCCGGCCTGGAGACAACTTCTGCTTAAATTGCGGCAACCGTTTGCCCGCGCTACAAGAGGCCCCTGGGGGCGCAAGTGACGCGACAGTAGCTGCCGAAGAGAACTGGACTCCAACGGTCAAAGCTGAGCCAAATAGCCACGAAGGACTTACCATGCAGAACGGTGCCACCGAGGCTGCCGTCGTTTTGCAAGCTGTCGAAAGTCCCGCTCGCCTGACATTGCGCACGGACAGTGGCGAGATGTTACAGGAGTTTGTGCTGGACAAGCTGGAGTTTTCTATCGGACGCGCTCCGACCAGCGATATTCTCCTCTCCAAAGATAAACTGACCTCGCGCCGTCACGCGACCATTCGCTATGAGAACGGAACCTACTTTTTGCAGGATGAGCGCAGTGCCAATGGTACTTTTGTCAACGGCCAACAATTGGAGGAGAAGTCTCCTTATCACATACGTGATGACGATCACATAGGCATTGGCGAGTATGAAATGGTTTTTCACGCGAATACAGCAACGGAGATAGATATCGAACATATACCAACCATTATGGTCAACACCAGGGGGGAAACCTTCGCAACTCACCCTGACCCCCAGATGACTGCACAGAGCAGCGATGAATTTGGCACGCGTCCGTGGGATGAGAATGGTAATAACGGAAGCCAGCCAGTAGAAAGCCCTGTCTCAGCACCTGCTGCTATAGCTGAGAAACCTGCGGCCCCTGTGAAGCCTGCAGATACCCCCCTGCCAGTCGCTGAACCAGCCCGCGCGTCAACAATCTCCGCACCATTGGAGCATAGTAACGTGACCTTTGGGCGTTTGACCAGCCTGCCACAGCCCCAGTTGCCCGATGTCACGCCCTTGACGGCGGCCCTGGCAACCCTGGATGGGCAAGTCTCTTCGCTACAAGAACAACTGAACTCGACCCAAGAAGCGATGCGTAACCACGAGGCGGACATTGCTCAAACGACCAATCAACTGCGCTCTGGCGTACGCCGGGTTTCTGAGCGCATGGACAGCACCATCGCCGAAGTGGCCCGCAGCCGCGAGCAACTGGCCTGGGCTGAGTTGCTCCAGTTGATGGAAGATGTTATGAACAACCCACGTGATATCGAGTATGTGACCAAGCTGGCTCGTAAAGCGCGTGAACTGAATAAAGTCTTCCAGATCCACCAGAACGTGCTCAATACGCTGGCGGAATGCACCAGCCTCCTGCGCAGTTTGATCGGCGATGACCGGTCCTAAGCTCAGGACAGGTAGCATAAAACGAACCAGGCAAGGGCATTCTCACAGAAATGTGCGAGTGTCCTTGTCTGGAACAGTTTCCAGCGGATAGTATGTATGCAAAGACAATCATGTGATGCCATTATTATCGGGGCTGGCTTGGGTGGCTTGCTAAGCGCCGCGCAATTGCTCCAACGCGGCAAACGCGTACTTATTCTCGAACGTTTACCCCATTGTGGTGGCCGCTTCACTGCCAAAACATTCCAGGGCACGCAGATCAGTACGGGAGCGGTGCATATGTTGCCCTTTGGCAGTAGTGGCGTGCTTTCCCACACCTTGCAACGCCTGCACATCCCCCATCGTATTTTCGATGCCGATGTGTTTGGCTCGTTCCATATACGCGGCAAACAAATTCGTTCGCGTGGCATCCTTGGCGTTTTGAAGGTCTTGGGTCCGCGCGAATTTTTCCGCCTAGCCTATGTGGGCTATTTCCTGTTCTGCACATCCCTATCCGCTACCGAACTAGCCCAACCATTCGACACATGGCTAGCTCACACAATCGATGTACAGCGCAATCCCAAGCTAGTGGCGTTTTTTGCCAGCATCTCGCGCTTTACCCTCAGCCTGGAACTGCATCAGGTGACAACTGGCGAGGTTATGCGCACAGTCAAACATATGTTTCGCTTTGGTGCTCCGGGCATCTTAGAGGGCGGCTGTGGCGCGTTGACTGGCGAGCTAGAACGTCGCGTACTCGCACAAGGTGCTGAGCTACGTCTGCGCTACGATGTCCAGCAACTTCTCCACGAGAACGGCCAGATAACTGGGGTGCGCGTACGCAACAAGGCCAGCGGTGAAGAAGAACTGCTTCTGGCCCCACTGGTTGTCAGCGATATCGGGCCGCGTGCGACCAACGCTCTGCTCAACAATCAGCAGGTCAAGCAGGCTGAGGTACTCAAACAACAAAGTGCGGAAAGAGTGTCGCAACACACGCAACAGCCCGAAGCTATTGGTCTGAAGGTGCATATACTGAGCGATGTTTCGCTGATCCCGCATAAGGGCATTCTCTACTGCCTAGATACACAGCGTATTGCGGGCATGGTTCAGCCAACCAACTCAGACCCACGCCTGGCCCCTGCGGGCAAGCATCTGTTAATCAGCCATCAGGTCATCCAGAGCGAGAATATTGAGGAAGAGAAGGCTCTGGCCCTGGCAGATCTGCGCACACTCTTCGGTGAAAACTTTGAACGACACTGCCGCGTACTAACCATGAGCGCATATCGCGGAGAGTGGCCCGTCAACCGGCTGGCTCAGGGCACCGATGTGGAGGCGACGACCCCGTTGCAAGGTCTCTATCTGGTTGGCGACGCAGTGAAGCCGGCTGGTTATTTAATGGTCGAGGGCGTGGCCCAGAGCGTGAACCAATTCCTAGACCTGCTCGACGCCGTTGAACAAGGTCAGGCCGAAGGCTCCCTTGGCGCTCCACGCATCCGCCAGACACACAATGTTATTTCCCCACCCTCGCGGCTCAATGCACTGCGTTGGTTATGGGAGGCTCCCGGTAATTCGTAGAACAAGGCAAAAACATGGCGATATCCACTCCTAGCTATCTGATCGAAGGCGGCACGCCACTACATGGCACGGTCCAGGTCAGTGGCGCAAAAAACGCGGTAACGAAAATGGTTATCGCGACACTCTTAACCGAAGATCTCTGTACGCTGCGCAATGTGCCGTTGATTGGCGACTTGGACCTGACGTTGGCGATTTGCCGCGATATGGGTTCGGAGGTCAAGCTACAGGATCATACGCTCGAAATCAACACGCCAAGCGTCAATTGCTCGATTGTCTCAAGCGAGGTGGGCGGCCTGAACCGCATGGCTATTCTGACTGTGGGGCCGCTTCTGCACCGTTGTGGTGAGGCGGATATCCCCATGTTAGGTGGTGATCGCATTGGTCTACGCCCAATTGATTTTCATATCAACGGATTAAAGGCCATGGGCGCTAAGGTCACCGAAAAGAAGGGACGCTCCTATTTTCACAATCCGCACGGCCTGCATGGCGCGACCATCACCCTACCTTTTCCCAGCGTGATGGCTACCGAAAACTTCCTGATTACCGCCGCGCTAGCCAAAGGCGTCACGGTCATCGAGAACGCGGCCATGGAACCAGAGATCACCGATCTCATCAAGCTCTTACAAAAAATGGGCGCGATTATCGAGATCAAGATTGACCGCCGCATCGTGATCGAGGGCGTTGAGCGACTGCATGGAGCGAAACATACGCTGATTAGTGATCGCAACGAGGCGGTTTCGCTGGCAACTGCGGCTTATCTGACGAAGGGCGATGTCTACTTACGTGGGGCACAACAGGAGACACTGCTGACCTTCCTGAATACGCTCTCCAAGATGCGTCTGCCATTCGAGATCGACGACGAGGGTATCCGCTTTCTGAGCACTGATCGCCCACCGCCAGCCATCGCTCTGGAAACCGACGTACATCCCGGCTTTATGACCGACTGGCAGCAGCCCTTCACCATCCTGCTGACTCAGGCCGATGGCATGTCGGTTGTACACGAGACGATCTACGAGGACCGCTTCGGCTATACCAGCGCCCTGACAGGTATGGGTGCGCATATTGGCCTCTACACCAAATGCCTGGGCGAGATTCCCTGCCGCTTCCGCGAAAAACAGCATATCCACAGTTGTGTCGTACGCGGACCCACTCCGCTGCACGGCACCACGCTGCACATCCCCGACATCCGCGCCGGCTGCTCCTACATCCTGGCCGCTCTGTGCGCCCACGGCACCTCGCGAGTCCTGGGCATCGAGCACATCGAACGCGGTTATGAGGATCTGCATGTGAAGCTGCGCGGGCTAGGTGCGAAGATTGAGAGAGTTGAGGAATGAGAGGAATGAGAGGAATGATGGGTGTGTCTAGCTGAGCAGAATGGACGCGTCCATTCTGCTCAGCTAGACACACCCATCCCTTTGATGATAATTATTACAGTATGTTCATTTACCTATCACAAAAATATTTTCGTGCTCAAGCCCCATTGCAGCTTGATTGAATCCTGCGTATTTGCATGGTATACTTCATCCCATAGGATCTTTATAATTTTTCTATCATGTGAAATAGTGCAGTATTTAGAAAGGGAAGAGGCATGACCGAAGAAGAACTGCAAGCGATACGTACAATAATGCGCGAAGAGATCGGCACTGCTATCTCGGCCAGCGAGCAGCGCACACGCTTGGTTATACGTGAAGAGATTGGGGCTAGCGAGCAGCGCACACGCCTGGTTATCCACGAAGAGATTGGAGCTAGCGAGCAACGCACCGGAGAACGGCTGGATCGTCTTGAGGGGCGAGTGGCACGTATGGATGGGCGCATAGATCAGCTAGACAATACGCAAAGAAGTCTGCACAATGAAACCATTCTGCTCAAAGCAGAGGTACGCACAAAACTGATAAATTTCACAACGGATACACGCGAAGAGATCAGGCTTTTCAAAACAGATGTGCGCAAGGATCTAGAGATGTTCAAAGTAGAGGTGCGTGGAGAAATGGCAACGCTCAAAACAGAAGTGCGTGGAGAGTTACTCACGTTCAAAGCGGACCTACAAAAAGAACAAACTCAGATTGTCTCTATACTCGACGATATCACACAGGTCATCAACGATGTGCGGGTTGATCAGCACAATCTGGAAAATAAACTCGACGATAATACACTCGCGACCCGACGTGATATACGAGCACTTGAAGGCACGATGCAAGAGATAAAAGACGATACGCGGCGATTCACACGGGAATTTGTCGAGATGAATCAGTTAACTCACGCCCGTCTGAGCTATCACGAGAATACGCCTATTGGCGAGACTCACCCACGCCCACCACAGCCAGGCACAGCAGCCTGAAACCGCGCTCTTCCCTATCCCCGCAGAAGCCCTAATGGTTATGAAGGCAGCATCCGGGGCTTCTTCGGATACTTTCTGCCTACCAAGCAGCGTCCTCTCCATTAGCACTATCGCAAAGAATCAATCACTTTAAGTCTAACTTGCTGTAATCCATTTGCATAGAACTCACGTATCTGATTGTGTAGACTTACAGATACAGTTCGTCACAATTCCTATCTCTGTTGAATATCTCACATGTTCTGCCTACACTTGTCTATCTGTTGAGCGATCAAGCGGTTGACCGGTAGATACTTTGCTAGCGAGATGATCGTTTCTCGTTCTTGCAGGAAATGGGAAAAGACATGTTTTGTATGGCGAGAGGTTCGCTGAAACGCTGAAAGGATTTACTATGGAAAAATTGACTCGACGTGGATTGATCAAACGGGCATCAATTGGTGCAGGAGCAACTGGTTTGCTCGCCGCTGCTGTGGCTGCTGGAGCCGTTGGGGCACGTATAGAAGCCATGCCTACTGCCAGTGCGCACTCGGCAGTAAAAACTCCCGACCCGACTGACCCCTTGATGGTTTTTGTTACCGATGCCAGCACACTCGTTGTTATGAACGGTGAACAGGCGGTTACGGTAAAAAATGCGAGTCTTGCTCAGAGCCTCTTAACACTCAAATAAGTGGAAGAAGCACCTAGTATCTTGTGAGGTAAATATATGTCATCACATCGCGAAGCTCCTGGGATTTCAAAAGATCCTGTAGCCGATAATACCGATGTTTACGCTTTTGTCAGTCCAGACAAACCCGATACTGTCACGCTGATTGCGAATTATATTCCGTTAGAAGGTCCAGACGCTGGTCCGAACTTCTATGAGTTTGGCGACGATGTGCGCTACGAAATCCATGTCGATAACGATGGAGATGGTAAGCCCGATATCACCTATCGCTTCAGTTTCGAGGTAGAGGTGCGCAATCCTGAGACATTTCTCTATAATACTGGCCCGATTACTTCGCTCAACAGCGCGAATTTCAACCGCCGTCAGTTTTATACGGTGAGCAGAGTAGACGGGGATGGCGAAGAACAGGTGCTGGGTAGAGAACTGACTTCTCCACCATGCAACATTGGGCCGCGCTCGACACCCAACTATGCCGAGCTAGCAAACATGGCACTGCATAACCTTGATGATGGGGTGCGCGTCTTCGCTGGACAGCGTCTTGAAGGCTTTTATGTGGATCTTGGCGCGGTCTTCGATCTAGCGGATCTCCGTCCATTCCAGAATCTGCATCTCATCCCCACTGGCGCGGTCCCTGGCGTAGATGCAACCCAAAACGTGAATGTGCATAGCATTGCCATCCAGGTTCCCATCCACCAGTTAACCAGCAACGGCTCGCGGCCCACCAACCCTACTGACCCGCATGCAGTCATTGGCGTCTATGCTTCGGCAAGTCGGCGCAAGGCTCGTGTCATCTGGCACGAGGGATATGTGCAGGAATCTGGCCCATGGGAGCAGGTTTCGCGTCTGGGCAATCCGCTTTTCAATGAGGTAATTGTGCCAATGGGCAAGAAGGATCTGTGGAACGCACTCTTTCCCAACGAGGATAGCCGCTTTGTGCAATTTGTGCAGCACCCAGAACTGGCCAAACTGCTACCAGTTCTCTATCCAGGCGTCTTTCCAAACCTGGCTGGCTACACACCTGCACGCGCCGATCTCGTCGCCATTCTGCTCACCGGAGTACCAGCGGGGATCATCCCTGGTTTCCAGAATTTCACAGGCACAACGCAGGCCGATCTGCTACGTCTGAATATGGCAATTAGCCCGGCACATGCGCCCAACCTGCTGGGCATTTTAGGTGGCGATCTCGCGGGCTTCCCCAACGGACGCCGCGTTTTCGATGACGTGGTAACTATCGAACTGCGTGCGATTGCCGGAGTGACGATTCCGCTCGTTGACCATACTTTTAAGCCTGATGGGGCGGCTTCTGTGGTTACATCCGGCGTCACACCCAATCTCAACACACGCTACTTGCCGCACTTCCCGTATCTGGGTACGCCCAAAAGCGGCTTTGATGTGCCAGCGGAGTAGGCTTCGTTGGCTATATGAGACACACAATTCAGAAGAGTTCGATAGCGTACGTTACCGAACTCTTCTGAAAAAAGCCGAGCAAGAAAAGGGGATCGACGAAATGCGCGAGCGATATGTTGACCGTGTACATCAAGAACCTGCTGTGCTCGATATTGGTGGAAACGTGGGGGCGTTGGTCATCTATTGCCGACCAGAACTACGGGGCAAGCAGATTGATGTCAGTATGCGCGGGTGCGAGTGGCAACGCACACATACGGATGTGCTGGAGCGCAGCGCCAACGGGCGGACGGTTTTCGCCGCTCTCTTCCTGGCCTTGTTAGCCGGTGACTATGTGGTGTGGGGGCGTAACGCGGAACCAATCGGGGAATGTACCGTTACTGGAGGCCAAGTGGTCGAGATCGATTGGCGTCACCTGCTCCCTACTGTCTTGCTGTCTGATGTCGATCCCTTACTGCTCAAGCAGTGTGCACCCTCCCAATTGCCTGACCTGCTGCCAGCACGCTATCGCGCTGGCCAGACAGTCAGTGCGGCCCCTATGGGTAGCACCCCTCTGCGCTACAACGATCAGGGGCAGGTCGCGTGGGAACATATGTGGACCGATTTCTGCGACCTAGCCCTGGCTGGCGGACCTCCGCACCGGGGCACATTGCTCGAACCCGCCTCGCCAGAACAGGTGCGTGCTGATCCTCTCGGCTATGAGCAAGTTGTGGCTGAGATCGAGCGCGGGTTGCGCCTAGTCACAGGGCTACCGGTAGAACGTGCTGAACAACCTGGCTGGATCGGGGTACGCTGTGAGAATGAGCACACAGCGCTCTGGCTGCTCCGAGCCATTGTGGTAGAGAATGTATGTGTCAGACGCGAGGGGTCAATGCTCTTGCTCCCTGTTGGCCCGACCTTCCAATTAGACAAAGAGATCAAAAACGTGATCACGGTGCTGGCCAAGACGTATCACTACTGGAACGAGCACGCCCGCAGCTAACAGAGCACGTTCAAAGAACTGGTAACTCTTCTCAAATTGTCAGCCCCTTGAAAGGTAGAAACTGATCTTTGCGGCAAGCACATTAGCGATAGCTTCTTTGTGAGCCGCGATAGCCACGATAGTAGCGATGGCGATGCCGCCAAGTGGTGTAGGTCATCAGGTGCCAGATGGTCACAAGAACTGCCCCGCCCACAAACACCTTCGCCACCGCAATATTCTGACCAAGGATACTCACATCCTGCCCCAGACTGAATGGTAGAACCACTGTGATAATCACCCCAAGAATGGCACACAGAACGGCTCCCAACATGCCATACGGGAGTCGCCAGCCAATAATCGTCTCAGCCGCAATACCAATAATAATGGCAATGCACATATAGAACAGATGGCTCAAAGTGAAGCTGAACAGCACAGGATCGCTGAGCAGCATAAGGGAAACAACCATGCTCGTCTGCTTTTATTGAAAGTATTTTCTCTCTATAGAAACTCTGCAACGTTTAGAAAGGTAACATCTGCCGTGCCAATCCATCTACGCTGTCTTTCACCCCACAAAACAAAGACTTCCGCACCTTGATCGTTCATGGTACAATCGCTACATCAAACACTCACACTTGTACGTCACAAGCATTTATTGTTATCATTCGCGGCCTTCTCCTATCATAGTTATAAACGAGAAAATATTTCAGAAATACAATCTTGAACTGGAGAGCCAGATCGTTTTTGGAAAGGATACGAGATCGATGAGTACACAAACAAGACGCACACCCAGTCGGCAGGAGCGCCGTCTCGAAGAACAGCGCAAACGGGCACGCGCCGCCCGCGTGAAACGGTTTACCGTACCTACCTTATGGACGGTGCTGGTGCTCGCCATTATTGGCGTGGTCGCGTTTCTTGCCTTCAACAACCAGGGTGTAGCAAACGCAGCCTATACGCCGGTGGGAGGCATTTCCTGCGATAGTGGTGAACATACTGATTTCCATATTCACGCGCATCTCACTCTGTATATTGATGGAAAGCACACAGATCTACCAGCAGGTGTAGGCATCGCACCCGATGGTTCGTGTTTCTACTGGCTTCATACACATAAAACAGATGGGGTAATTCATATTGAGGCACCCAAAGGCGCGTCCTTCACCTTCGCTAATTTCCTAAAAATCTGGTCGGGTCATTTCCAACAGTTGGGCTATCCCAGTCAGTTGGATTCAACAACCGGCTGGCAGGTGTATGTTGATGGAAAACCCTTTGCGGGCGATTTGCAAATGATCCCATTACACGATCACACCCTGATTACATTGGCCTATAACAGCCCTGGTATCAAGCCTGATACGACCTTCAACTGGGCTACTGTCTAACTGAGTATCTGTAAAAACTCTATGAGGGTGCGCTAAAAGCGTAGGAAGTGCCTATGTCTCGTACATCTCCCTATGACGCGATTATCATTGGTTCTGGACCGAACGGCCTGGCCGCTGCGATCACCATTGCACGCACAGGTCGTTCGGTGCTGGTATATGAAGCGCAAGAGACGCTTGGCGGCGGCTGTCGCTCGGCGCAACTAACCCTGCCGGGCTTCACACACGATATCTGTTCGGCTATCTATCCGTTTGGGCTGGCCTCGCCGTTTTTGCGTACAGTGCCACTCGAACAGTATGGTATCGAGTGGATTCATCCTCCGATCCCACTGGCCCATCCGCTCGATGATGGCACAGCAGCAGTACTTGCGCGTTCAATCGAGACGACAGGCGAGAGCTTGAAAGAAGATGCTTTGGCCTACAAAAAGCTGATGCAACCACTGGTAGACAACTGGGAGACTATTATTGAGGCGTTCCACGGACCATTGCGCCCACAGACAATCGTAGCGCATCCGTTTAAACTGGCACCATTTGGTCTGTCAGCCATTCGTTCAGCCAGGAGCCTAGCGCGAGCACAGTTCAAAGGTTCAGCAGCGCGGGCTATGTTCGCGGGACTAAGTGCGCATGGAATGCTCCCGCTTGATGTCCCGACAACGGCTGCTGCGGGGCTTCTGCTCGGTATGCTGGCTCATGCGGTGGGCTGGCCGATACCGCGTGGAGGGGCGCAAAAGATTGTGGATGCCCTCGCAGCCTACCTACGCGATCTGGGCGGCGAGATTGTGACAGGCGTGGAGGTGAAGTCGCTCGACGAGCTACCACCAGCGCGGGTTGTGCTGTGCGATATCACACCGCGCCAACTCCTGAGCATTGCCGGGGCGCGGCTCTCTGGCTTCTACAAACACCAATTGCAACACTACCGTTACGGCGTGGGTGTCTTCAAGCTCGACCTCGCGCTCGATGACCCTATTCCCTGGCGTGCTGAGGCGTGTACACGCGCGGGTACGGTCCACGTAGGCGGCACACTACCGGAGATTGCCAGGGCTGAACGTGCTGCTTGGCAAGGCGAGCATTCAGAGCACCCCTTTGTGCTCCTCGCGCAACAGAGCCTCTTCGATGACACACGCGCCCCGGCTGGCAAACACACAGTATGGGCGTACTGCCATGTGCCCAGTGGCTCGCAGTTCGATATGAGCGAGCGTATCGAGACGCAGATCGAGCGTTTCGCACCAGGCTTTCGCGAGCGTATCCTGGCTCGCCACACAACCAACACAGCAGATATCGAACGATCCAACGCCAACTACATCGGTGGCGATATCAACGGCGGTGTGCAAGATCTAACGCAACTCTTCACGCGCCCAACTCTTGCACCAAATCCCTATGCTACGCCCGATAAAAGCCTCTATATCTGCTCATCTTCCACACCGCCCGGCGGGGGCGTTCATGGCATGTGCGGCTATTTCGCAGCTCGTTCAGCGTTGCACCACTTGGAGGCAAAGTCGAACAGGTAATAGTGCACTGAGAAGATCAGAGCACCTAGTGCACTATTACACAAATGAGCGTATTATCCAGCATTACCGCACATCAACAGAAATTCCGCACGCAGTGAACCATTTTTTGCATATTCACC